>DAOPZW010000073.1:0-13958 GCA_035353595.1 Elusimicrobiales bacterium
TAGGGGTGCTGTTTACCGCCTGAGCGCCCCGTGCCGCTGCGGACTACTGCTGCGCTTCCTGTTCCGGCGAACCGAGTATGGCCATCATTGAGCGGACTACCAGGTCAGGGTCGGCCATTTTTGGCAGAAAAGCTTTGCAGGACGTGTTGCCCCGGAAAAGATGCTGTGTGGGGGCGTCGTTATAGCTTTCTCCGGTAAGGACTATAAAGGGGATATTTTTCAGATACGGGTCGGGATCCTCGCTGAGTTTCTTGGCAAATTCGGGCCCCGTCATTTCCGGCATATTTACGTCCAGCAGTATTCCGTCCGGCCTGAAAACCGAAACCTTTATAAATCCGTCCAGCCCGTTCTTGGCTGTTTCGACTTCATGCCCCAGGCTGGAGAAAATGCTTTTATACATTTCCCTGATAGGGTATTCGTCGTCTATGATAAGTATTTTTTTCATAAGAGAGCCAAAGTTCATCCCCGCTTGCCATTATTATAGATAAAAAGGGTGGGAATGGCACCTGTTCCCGGCATAATTCCCGGCCGGTCCGCCTGGAACAAGGCCGGCGAGGTGAAACTTTCCGTGAGCGCCGGCATCTAATATCAAAGAACTTATAGCGCCGCCATGGAGCATACATGACCATAGACCCGGAAACCCTTAGAACTTACCTGCCGCCGGCCGGCATTGCCGCATATTTCTTGTACCGGTATTTCCGCAACCGCGCGGTGCGTAAAAGCCTGCCGGGCCTGGCGGCCAACGGCGCCGTATTCGTGGACGTCCGCACTCCCGGAGAGTTCGCCGCCGGCAACAGGCCGGGCAGCCTTAATATCCCGCTCGACGAGCTGGCGGGGCGGGCCAGGGAACTGGACAAAACCAGGGCGGTGGTCCTTTGCTGCGCTTCCGGAACGCGCAGTGGAATTGCGGCCGGCATTCTCAGGGGCCTGGGTTTTCGCAATGTCACCAACGCCGGTCCCTGGCAGAACACTCTCTGACCGCGGGGGATAAAAACTCCTGTTCTTGCGGCGGCCCCGGCCGATCTGCCGAAATAATCATATAATCAACAGCGTCCCCTAAATGCTAGATTAGTAAAGAGGACGCTGGATAATTTTATGAAGAATCACGTGCCAAAGCCTTTGCTGATGGGCGGCGCTCCCGGGCCCGAAACTATCATTAACGGGCGAAAGTGCGTTTACTTCGGCGGCACCGGCTATTTCGCGCTGCAGGGCCATGCCGCCGTGTTGCGGGCGGCGGCGGCCGCTTTGAAAAAATACGGCATGCACCCGGCCGCTTCGCGCAGCGGGTTCGGCAATAACCCGGTGCTGCTGGCCGCCGAGCAAAGGATAGCCGAATATTTCGGTACCGAAGCTTCGCTGTATTTCGCCAGCGCTTATTTAAGCGGACTGTTCATGGCGCAGGGCCTGGCCGACAGGTTCGACGCGGCCTTTGCCGACGAGACTTCGCATTTCAGCGTTCTCGACGGCGTGTATGCCGCCCGCAAGCCGGTGATCCTTTACAAACACCGCGACGCCGGCGACCTCGGGGTGAAACTGAAGACCGGGCTCAAACGCGGGCAGCGGCCGCTGGTCATAACGGACGGCGTATTCCCGGCCTACGGCGCCATTGCGCCTGTGCCGGAGCTGCTCAAGGCGCTGGCGCCTTATGAAGGCGTCCTGTGCGTGGACGACGCGCACGGCGTGGGCGTGCTGGGCGCCCGGGGCCGCGGCACCCTGGAGCATTTCGGCCTCAAGCCGGCCGGCAATATTTTGATGAGCGGCACGCTGAGCAAAGCCTTCGGCGGCTACGGCGGGTTCATCCCCGCGTCGTCTGAATTTGTGCAGAAAATAAAGCTCAGCGTGGGCGCCTACGGCGGCGCCAGCGCCATCCCCACGCCTATGGCGGCCGGCTCGGCCAAGGGCCTGGAGCTGCTGCGGCGCCATCCCGAATGGCGGAAAAAGCTGCGGCACAATGTAGCCAGGGTTAAGAAAGGGCTGCGCGCGCTGGGCTTGGACGCCGGCGACACGCCGGTGCCCATAGTCACCTGGACGCTGGATTCCGCCGAGCGGATGCAGCGGGTGCAGCGGCAGCTTCTCGCCAGGGGCGTAGCCATAGCCTATCTCAAATACGTGGGCGCGCCGGCCGGCGGCGTGCTGCGGGCTTCCGTCTTTTCCGCCCACACCGACGCGCATATAGACCAGCTGCTGCGCGAGCTGAAAATAATTCTCTGAACGGCCCGTCTCGCGGCCGTCCTTGTTCCCGCCTCGTCCCGGCTTTTCATCAGCGTGTGCGGCCGGGCCCGGATCGAACTGTGCTTAGCGCTGCCCCGGCGTCGCTGGCGCGGGGCCGTTTTTTGCCATTTCGGATCTGTAAAGGCCGGCCATTATGAATACGGCGGCGGCCGTGGCGGCTATCACCACCAGGCCCTCCTCCACTTTTGTGGCCCCGGCCAGCAGCGGGGTTCGGGCCGTTACCCGGAAGAACTCCGCCGAACCGGTGAAGGAGGTTAAAAAATTCCAGCAGAAATGTATGCCGGCCGGGTAATAGACGCTGCGGCGCCGCAGGAAAGCGTAGCTCAAAAGCATGCCCGAGCAGAACGTGGCGGCCACTATCCCAGCGGATTTTACCGGGGACAACAGGTGCAGCAGCCCGAAGACGGCGCCGGTAGCCGCGGCGCCGGCCAGCGCCCCGTATTTGCGTTCCAGGAGCGCCAAAATATAAGCGCGGAACACCGTTTCTTCCCAGAAAGCGGTGAACAGGACCGCCGCCGCCATTATCAGCGTTTTGAAAACAAAAGAGGACAGCGGGGCGCTTACAAGCTCCAGTCTTAAAGCCCCTGTGCCCAGAAGAACCGCCATGGAACAGGCAAAGAGCAGCGCGCCAAAGCCGGCCCCGCGGGCGAAATCCGGGAGCTTGCGGCTTGAGACGAAACACTGGCGCAGCGGCAGGTCTTGCACAGTGAACCGCCGGAACAGCCACAGGGCGAAGGCAAGCATGCCGGCCTCGCCCAGTACGGCTGCCGCAATAGCGTTGCCGACAAACATCCCGAGCGCCGCTTTCAGCAGTACCAGCCCCGCAATAAAAACTCCGCAGAATCCGAGGATCTTTATTTCTATATGGTATTTCATTAAAGCGTTGCCCCGGGGCTGTTGCCGGTTCATTATTATAGATAAAAATGAACGGCGGGCGTCCCCTGTCCCCTGCCTTATGTTGCGGCAGGCTGATTGACATCCCTCAATACATGCGGTAGAATTCTTTCAGGTAACGGAGGAATCTAATGAATAAATACAAAAGTTTGGCTATAGCGGCGGCTTTGCTGGCCCTCACGGCCCCGGCATTCAGCCAGCAGGCGCTGTCGGGCGATGTTAAAGACCAGATCCAGAACGTGCAGGACGCCATTCAGCGCAAAGGCGCCAAATGGACCGCCGGTGAAACTTCGGTTTCAGCCGCGCGCGAGAATTGGAAGTATTTAGTGGGCCTGAATTTCGAGGCCGTAAGCGCGCCTTCCATAGAATTGATGGCGGCGAAGGACCTGCCGACAGCTCTTGACTGGCGCGCCGCCAACGGCAATTACGTTACCGCGCCGCGCAACCAGAAAAAATGCGGCTCCTGCTGGGCTTTCGCTATGACCGCTGGCCTGGAAGCCTATACCTTGCTCAAGCAGAATACCCCCGATACGGACCTGGACCTGTCCGAACAGGTGATGGTGTCCTGCAGCGGGGCCGGTTCCTGCCAGGGCGGCCAGCTCAACGCCGGCTTCCTGCAGAAGACCGGTCTGCCCGCGGAGGCCGCTTACCCGTACACCGCCACCAACGGGGACTGCGAATCGGCCGCCGCCGGCTGGCAGGACTCGGCCTACAAAGTAGGGGCCTGGGGCTCGGTGCCCAAAAAGATCGCCAGCATCAAGACCGCGCTGGTAAAGTACGGCCCGCTGCCCACCGCCATGATGGTTTACGAAGACTTCATGCACTATAAGACGGGCATTTATTCCTACACCACCGGCAAAAAGCTGGGCGGCCACGCCATCCTGCTGGTGGGTTATAACGACGAGGAACAGTATTTCATCCTGAAGAACAGCTGGGACACCGGCTGGGGCGAGAACGGTTTTTTCCGCGTAGCCTATTCCGAGATGGGCACGGTCGTGAATTTCGGCCTGAGCACCATAGCTTACCGGGAATCGAAGACCGAAACCCCCGTGGGCGAAGCGGCGCTGGCCAGGGCGGCTGCGCTGTTGGACGGCGCGGCCGGCTGGAAATAAACAGCCGCGCGTTTTCAGGACCGGCGCGGCCCACAGCCGCGCCGGTTTTATTTTAAAGCACCAAGGCCACAACCATGAGCGATCTTCTAAAGCGCTGGCGTGCCGCCGACCCGGCCTTCAGGGCCTTCCTGCTGGGCGTATTCTTCCTGGGTATAAATTCCGGGATCATCTCCTCCGCTTTCAACAATTACCTCAACGATTCTTTCAGCCTCACGTCCAAGCAGCGCGGCTTCCTGGAGTTCCCGCGCGAATTGCCGGGCTTCCTGCTGATCTTCATCACGGGTTTGCTGGCGGCGCTGCCGGTGCGGCATTGGGCGGTGATCACCAGCCTGCTTACCGCGGCGGGCGTGGCGGGGCTGGCCTTCATGTCGCCGTCGTATAATTCCATGCTGGTGTGGATGCTCCTTTGGAGCACCGGCGGCCACCTGTTCATGACGGTGGAAAGCGTGATGGGTTTGCGCTTCGCCAAAGAAGGCGGGCACGGGCGCAGGCTGGGCCAGATCAGCGGCATGACGAATTTCGCGGCCATTGCCGGCGCCGGGCTGGTGTGGGCGCTGGCCAGGGCCGCAGGCCCGAACCTGTACCGCTGGGCTTTCATGGCGGCGGCGCTGGCTTCGCTGTTTTCGGCGGTGCTGTTCGCCCGCATGAAGCAGGGCGGCGAGGACGCGGCCCCCGGCGGCCGGCGCTTCGTGTTCAGGTGGAAGTATAAATGGTTCTACCTGCTGAACATCCTCTTCGGGGCGCGCAAGCAGATCTTCCTCACCTTCGCCCCGTGGGTGCTGGTGACGGTTTACGGCGCCGACCCGGCCCTGATGGCGGCGCTGGCCATGACCTCGTATTTCCTGGGCGTGGTGTTCCGGCAGGCCTTCGGCGCGCTGACGGATAAGATCGGCGAGCGCAAGATGTTCATCGCGGACGCGCTGATCCTGCTGTTCATCTGCGGCGGCTTCGCTTTCTCGTCGTTCAGGCCGCTGCTCTACGCGCTGTTCATCCTCGACAGCCTGATGTTCGCCACGCGCATCGCGCGCACCACTTATCTCAACCGCCTGGCCGAGCACAAGTCTGACCTCGCGCCCACCGTTTCGCTGGGCGTTACCATGGACCACGCCGTGTCCATGACCATTCCCGCCGCGGGCGGCCTGCTGTGGGCGGCTTACGGCTACAAGTCGGTCTTCATCGCGGCTTCGCTGCTGAGCGTGGCCGGCTTCTTCGCCGCGCTGGCGGTGGACGAGAAAAGATCCGGCGCGGCGGCAAGGTAAATAATGGAGGCCGGGATGAGGACACTTCTGAAAACCTGCTCAAAACGCGCCGCCCTGCTGTGCGCGGCCGCCTGCCTTTTGTTTTCCCGGGGCCCGGCCGCGGCGGCTCCTGCGGCGGGGGAAAAGCTGAACGTGATCATCGTTTCCCTGGACCTGCTGCGCGCGGACAGGCTGGCGGCTTATGGCGGCGGCAGGAACCTGGCGCCCAACCTCGACGCTTTCGCCGGAACAGCGGCGGTATATCTCAACGCCGTCAGCGCTTCGGGCTGGACGCTGCCCTCCGCCGTTTCCGTCTTTACCGGGCTTTATCCGCTGCAGCATAAGATCTCCAATATCGTAAGCAAGACCGGGCAGGGCGGCATGGAGCGCAGCCGCCTCGCTCCCGGCATACTGACCCTGGCGGAAGTTTTTAAGCGCCGGGGTTATGAGACCGCCAGCTTCGCCGGGGGCACGGCTATCTGGCATAACTTCGGGCTTGAGCGCGGCTTTGACCTTCTCCGCACCGATACGTCCCAAAAGCTGGCGGCTTCTTTCGCCCAGGCGCAGACGTGGCTGCAGCAGCGCAAAGGCGGCAAGCCGTTCTTCGCTTTTATACAGGGCTTTGACCTGCTGCATTGGCAAAACAGCCCGGGGCCCGGGGCGGGCGGTAACGGCGGGCCGGCGGCTGCGGCCCCCTCCGCGGCGGACCGGGTTGCCGCCTATGATGAAAGAGTAAAGGCCGCGGACCTCGCTTTCGGGGAGTTCCTGGCGGCGCTGGAAAAAATGGGGCTGCGGAAAAAGACCGTAATAGTCTTCCTGTCGCATCACGGCGAGGGCCTGGGCCTGGACGCCCACGGGCCGCCGCTGCACGCGATGTCGCTGTACGAGGAATTCATCCGTGTTCCGCTGCTGATCGGCCGGCCCGGCGCCGCCCCCGCGGCGATAAAGCGGCAGGTGAGCCTTCTCGACGTGGGCCCCACGGTGCTCGCCGCGGCCGGCCTGGGTGAGGATAAAAAATTCGCGGAGCAAACCCGGCGAAAGCCGCTGTACCCGTTCGGCGCCGGGGAGGACGGCTGCCGGAGCGCTTTTTCCGAGATCGAAGCCATGTACCTGACGGAGCTGGTCTCGCTGCGCGCCTGTTCGGGCTGGAAGCTAATCTATGATTTCAAAAACTCCACCCGCCAGCTTTACGACCTTAATAAAGACCCGGGAGAAAAAAAGGACGTATACGCAATGGAGCCGGAAATAGCGGGGCGCCTTGAGGAAGAATTGTTCGACTGGCTGGGCCAGTAGCCCGGCCGGTCATGAAGATCAGCGGCGCGTCAGGGCGCGCAGGTCGGCGGCGAAACTTTCCGTGTCCTCCGGGCCCAGCACGAAAACCCCGGTATGGGTGCGCAGGAGCACCAGGTCTTTGAGCCTGCCGGAATAAAGCAGGAATTTGCCCAGCCGCTTGTTCCAGAACCAGCCGTAATGCCCGTAAAAGCCGCTGGCCCCCATGGCGCGCAGCGTCCCCTTCAGTTCGGAGTCGTCCAGCCTGCGCACTTCCGTTACGGAACTCAAAGGGATGGTTACGGGGCGCATGGGCCGGTCTATTACCAGTTCTATATCGTTGAGCGCGAAGCCGCGCGGCGCCAGGGCGTGCGTGAAATAAGCGATGGCGGCTACCAGCAGGGTGACGGCGGCTATAACCGCGGCGGGCGGGGCAGACCCCGGCCGGCCCAGGGCGAAGTACCGGTGCGCGGCCATGGCCGCGGGCGGCAGGGCCAGGACCAGCCAGACCACGCGCGTGGTGATGCGCAGCAGCTTGTCCATTTCAACTTTATAGTATTTTTGCATAGTTCTCCAAGGAAGATATTATCCGACTATGGCGCGCTTTGTCAATTGCGGGGAAATTGTATGTGGCGGGGCATATTTTCTAGGATACTGTATAACTATTCTCAACGGAGCAAGTTCATGAAAGTCCTGCCCCCGCTGCTGGCGGTTTTGTGCGCTGCAGCGCCCGCGCTGCGCCCCGCCGCGCTGCACGCCGCGGAGGTGAAGGCGCTGAAGACCGAAACGCGGTCCGTTTCGCTGTCCCTCGACGGGTCGTCGGACCGCTACGGCGATTCGCTGGGCGAAGAGCTGCGCGCCGGCCTGGAATGGGAATGCGCCTCAGAGTTGAAGCTGGGCGGCCTGGCTTTCGACTGGAGCCTGGACCTCTATTACGACTATTCACGCAGCGAAACTTCCGGCGAAGCCTCGACGGCAAATTCCCTCGGGCTCGATATCGCCAAGCTCCTGCTGAGCCGCTGGCGCGGCGCCGAGCCGGCCGGGCTGCAGCCGTACCTGCTGGCGGGAGCCGAATTTACGCGGCTGCGCGAAAGGGATGCGGAGGACGAGCCGCGGAATTCCCGGTTCCTGTCTCCCACGGCGGGGTTCGGGGCGGAATATAAACTGACGGACCGCGTCGGCCTGAAGGCTGAGTACCGCACTAATTTCTCCGGCGGCCCGCGCCGCCTGTCCGGCTTGACGCTGGGCTTTTCTTACGCCTTCTTCGCGGCGGAAGAAGAGGAGGAAGAGGCGCCGGAAGGCGCGTCCCGCCTGCCGTAAAAACACATGCGATACCTGGATCGATTAAGGAAAGCTATAGACTGGCTGAATTCCGCGGGAGAATTCCCGGCGTCGGCCCCGCCGCGGGTACGCGCCGGGCTGTGGTTCGCCGCCGCGCTGTGCGCCGCTTTCCTGGTTTTTCCCGGCGCCTGGCAGTACCCGGCTGACGTCGTTGCGGTGAATTCGGTTTCCATGCCTTTGATCCCGCGCGGCAGCCTGCTGCTGTACGGGCTTTCCCCCGTAGATGCGGGGGCGATGCCGCTGCCGGGTTTGGCCGCCCTGACGGCCGGCAACGGCAGCTGGTCCGAAGTGCAGCGGCTGTGGCTGCTCCTGTCCCTGCTGCTGGCCGCGGCGGGCTACAGCCTGGGCTGCCTGCTGGCGGGCCGGGTGGCCGGCGTCGCGGCCGCGGCCGCTTTTTTCTCCGTGCAGTCATACGCGCTGTGGTTCGATATGGAACAACGCTTCTACTGCCTGCTGCTGGCCCTGACGGCCAATGCTCTGGCCCTGACCCTTTTTTCCGCGCCCGCGCGGCGCATTATCGAAGGCTGCGCGATAGGGGCTGGCTTCCTCGCGCGGTCGCTGCTGTGCTGGTTCCCGCCGGCGCTGGCCGCGCTGGAGCTGGCCGCCGTAAAGGCAGCCGGTACGCGCCGGGCCGTCTTTGCCGCCGCGCTGGCGCTGGCGGTGCCGTTCCTTTTCCTGCTGCCCTGGGTAACGCTGAAGCAGGGGCATAGTAAAAGTTTCAGGCTGTTCGACAACCGCACGGACTGGAACATGGTAACCGGGGCCCTGGGGAAAGTTTCCACCATGGAGGGCGACTACCGGAAGTTCGCCGGGCTGTCCCCCGACGAGAACGCCGCCCTCTGGGCGGTCCGGCGCATAGCCGCGCACCCGCGCGAGTATGCCGCAGGGGTGTTTAACAGGGCGGGTTTCCTCCTCGCGCCGCACACTTTCGTTCTGCTGTTCTGGCTGGTTCCCGCCCTGCTGCTGTGGCGCAACCCCGCCTTCCGGAGGGTCAGCCTGCTGGGCGCGTACCTGCTGGCCGTCAACCTGGCTTTCTCTTCGGAGGAGCGCTACCTGGCCAGTTTCCTGCCGCTGCTGGCGGCCGCGGGCGCGGCCGGCTTCCTTGCGCTGGGGCGGCAGAACCGCGCGGAGCAAAAAGAGGGGCTGGTTTATTTCTCCGCCGCCGCCGCCCTTCCCGGCGCGCTGGTACTGCTCTGCATGTTCCTGCTGCTCCTCCATCCCGGGCCGGTACCCGGCCCTGAAAGGGCTGCGGCTGTTGAGCGGGCCGCCGCCGCCCACCCCGGAGCGGCCTGGCTGCAATGGGAGTACGGGAAAACAAAACTGACGGCCGGGGATTATGACGGAGCATACCGCAGTATAGGTAAAGCCGCCATACTTTCGCCGCACGATATCAATATTAAAACGGACCTGGCGACGGCGGCGCTGCTGAAGAACAGGCGGCGGGGCCGGCCGGCCGGCGGCGCGGACCTTCTTATGAGGATGAACCCCGCCGAGAGCGCCTGGAACCCGGATATCTCCGGCAAGAATTACGCCCTGCGCGCGCTGTACTTTCTGGACGCGGGCAGGGAGGAGCAGGCCGCCGTGAATCTGCGGCTGTCCCGGGCGGCGCGCAGCGGGGGGATCTACTTCAAGCTGCGGCGGGACGCTGCCGGCGAGGAAGAGCTGAAAGGAGCGGACACCACGCTGCTGAGCAGGTACCTGCCCGAGCTCCTGGCCTGTTTCCCGCCGGAGCTGAAGAAAAACCTTTGCGCCGGATTTTTCTCGCTGTACAAAGCGAATAATTTTACCAGCCAGGCTTCGCCGTGCCCTGAAATCGCGGGGCCGGGCCTGCTTTTGCGGAAGACAACTTCAGCGGCGGCGGAGCCCGGGCCGGACAAAGGCGTAGCTCTGCAGCAGGCGATTCCCGGAGAGGCGCGTTTATGAAACTACGAACCCTTGTTCAGACGCTGGCCGGTATCCTGGCCGTGTTTGTTTTAGCCGAAGGCTCCTACCGGGCCCGCCTGGCTTACCTCAACGGACGGCAGCCCGCGGACCCCGACGAATTCCCGCTTTACGTGCTGGGCGAATCTACTACAAGGGGACACCCATATGCCAGCCTGGGCGATTTTTCTTTCTCCACCGCCGCTTCCAAAATGCTGGGAGACAGCATTAACGGGCGTCCGATACGCATAAGGATGCTCGCCGAAGGCGGGGACAGTATTTACCCCCAGTGGAGGAAAATAAGGCTGCAAATGGCGTACCGTAAGAAGCTGGCGGGAGCGGCTTTTATCTACTCCGGGATAAACGAGGTCTTCCTGATGAGCCGGCCGCACCCGAACCTGCCGGCCCGGATGTTCAGCCGCCTTGAGAATAATTATCTTTCGCGGTCCTTCATCCTGTCCGACGCCCTGTTCTTCGCGCGGAAATACCTTGGCTTTTACCGCGAGCGTTCGCTGGACTGGTATGAGTATTACCTGGGTGAAACCGTGAAAATTTGCAAGGAGGCCGGGCTCAAGCCTTTCATTTCCACCCTGGTGTCAGACCTCTCCGGGGTTGAGCCCAGTATCTCCGGAAAGTCCGGGAAACGGAATATCTATAACGCGGATTATATGGAACAGGGGCGGAGGCTTGAACAGGAAAACCGTTATGAGGCTGCGCTGGAACATTACGCCAAAGCCGCGGCTCCCGACGCCCTGACAAAGTACCGGGCGGCAAAATGCCTTGAACGGCTGGGCCGTTACCCCGCGGCCGCGGCGCTTTTCGACGAGGCCATGGAGCTGGATAGCCATGAAATAATTCCCCGCGCCGTGCCCGCCCAGAACAGGGTAATAAGGAAAATAGCCGCCGGCAGGGACGCGCAGCTGGTAGATTGCGCCGGGGCGTTTAAAAAAGCCTCCGTCAACGGGTTGAGCGGCAATGATCTGTTCGTGGATTTTCACCACCCGAACCTGCGCGGCTACCTCCTTATGGCGGGGGAATTCGCGCGCAGCGCCTCCGCCGTGTTCAAAACGCCGCTGCTCAGGCCCGGTTATAGCGTAGCCGAGGTGTTAAAGGACTTCTCTTTCGAAGCCGGAAGATTGTCGCGCTCCTACACCGATTCCGGCATAGCGCTGATAAGGCTGACGCGGTGGCATCCGGCTCCGTATGATATATATAAGTTCGCGGAACAGGACTTCCGCAAGGCCATAGCGCTGTGCCCCGGCGACTTATACGGCTGGCTGGGCCTGGGCATTGCGGAAGTGGTGCAGGCCGTTCCGCTCTCGCGCGACAAGCAGCTGGTGGACCGCATAAATACCGCCCGGGCCGGGGGCAGGTATTTTTACATTACCCCCGAAGAATTAGCGGACTGGCTGGAGCTCTTCGCAAAGTATAAGGTGGACGGCGCCATAGCGGAAAATGTGAACAGGCTGAAGAACGCGGCGGGCGAGCCCTGCAGGGAACGGATCACTTCGGCGAAAAACTACGGGCCGGAGGGCCTGTGATGAAAAGTGTTTGTTTCGCGCCCTTCCTGTTCGCGGTTCTGCTGGGGTCAGCCGGAGCCGCGCCGGCCCCTAAGTATTCTCCGGCAGGCGGCGCGGCCGCCGTGCCGCTGGCGCAGGACAACTCTTATTTCAGGGACGCGGCCAACCCGGCTTATGATTTCTGGGCGCTGGCGTCGTATTATGCGCCGCAGCGCAACGGCTATTCCTGCTCGGCCGCCTCGGTGGCCATGGCGCTCAACGCGCTGTTGGGCGCCCGCCGCCAGCGCGGCGACGCGGAGGAGAATATAACGGAGGAGAACCTGCTGGCCAAAGCTGCCGGGCCCTGGAAGGCGCTGGTGAGCGAGGCCGGTTCCGGCGGGCGGCACGGGCTCACGCTGAAACAGCTGGCGGACGCCGCGCGTGAGGCGCTGGCCGCCTACGGCGCGGCCGGGGCTTCTGTTTCCGCCGTGAGCGTTTCCACCCCGTCGGCGGCGGCGCTGGAAAGTTTCAGGGCCGCGCTGGCAGGCAACGAGCGCGACCCGCGGGATATCATGCTGCTGCATTTTACGCAGGATACGCTGACCGGCGCGCCGGGCGGGCCTTTTCCCCATATTTCCCCGGTGGGCGCTTACGACGCGAAACAGCGCCGCGTGCTGATCTTCGACGTGGACCGGCAATGGTACGAGCCTTACTGGGCCTCCGATGCCCAGGTTTTAAAAGCCATGGCCGCGGCCACTCCGGCTTTCGGCCGCGGCGGTTATGCGCTGCTGAAGGCCGGGAAATAAAGCCGGCAGTATCGGGCCGGGCCGTATTTTGGGATAATATTCATAAGGATTTTAAAAGGACAACACAATGGCAGAAAAAAAAGTTGATAACAAAGTTATTTATTCGATGGTCAATGTCAGCAAGGTCTATGACAAGAAGGCCGTGCTGAAGGATATTTATCTTTCTTATTTCTACGGCGCCAAGATAGGCGTGCTGGGGCTCAACGGCTCGGGCAAGAGCTCGCTGCTGCGCATCCTCGCCGGAGTGGATACGGATTTCCGGGGCGAAACCGTGCTGTCGCCCGGGTACACCGTGGGCCTTCTGGAGCAGGAGCCCAAGCTGGACCCGGAAAAGACCGTGCGCCAGGTGGCCGAGGAAGGCCTGCCCGAGGCCATAGCCGCGGTGAAGGAATACAACGATATCAGCGAGAAGCTGGCCGAGCCGATGAGCGACGACGCCATGAACAAGCTCATCGAGCGGCAGAGCAAGGTGCAGGAAAAGATAGACGCGCTTAACGCCTGGGACATAGACTCCCGCCTGGAGCTCGCCATGGACGCGCTGGGTTGCCCGCCGCCCGACACCATCATAAAAAATATCTCCGGCGGAGAAAAGCGCCGCGTGGCGCTGTGCCGCCTGCTGCTGCAGAAGCCGGACATCCTGCTGCTCGACGAGCCCACCAACCACCTCGACGCCGAAGCCGTGGCCTGGCTGGAGCACCACTTGAAGGAATACGAGGGCACCATCATAGCGGTAACGCACGACCGCTATTTCCTGGACAATGTGGCCGGCTGGATCCTGGAGCTGGACCGCGGAGCCGGCATACCGTGGAAGGGCAATTACTCGTCGTGGCTGGAGCAGAAGGGCGAGCGCCTGCGCCAGGAGGAGAAATCTGAGACCGACCGCCAGAAAACGCTGAAGCGCGAGCTCGAGTGGATCCGCATGGGCGCCAAGGCCCGGCAGGCCAAGGGCAAGGCCCGCATCAACGCCTACGAGAACCTGCTCAGCCAGGATAATGAGAAGCTGGCCCGCGACCTGGAGATCTATATTCCGCCCGGGCCGCGCCTGGGCAATCTGGTGGTGGAGGCCAAGAACGTCACCAAGGCTTTCGGCGACAAGGTGCTGCTGGACAATGTCAGCTTCTCGCTGCCGCCCGGCGGCATAGTGGGCATTATCGGCCCCAACGGCGCCGGCAAGACCACGCTGTTCAAGATGATCACCGGCGAGGAGAAACCGGACTCTGGCGAGTTCAAAGTGGGCGACACCGTGCAGCTGTCCTATTCCGACCAGAGCCGCTCCACGCTGACGCCCGGCAAGAACGTGTGGGAGGTTATCTCCGGCGGGCTGGACCTGGTGAAGCTGGGCAAGCTGGAAGTGAACTCGCGCGCCTATGTGGCCCGCTTTAACTTCAGCGGGCAGGACCAGCAGAAGAAGGTGGATAATCTTTCCGGCGGCGAGCGCAACCGCGTGCACCTGGCCGTGATGCTCAAAGAAGGCGGCAATGTGCTGCTGCTCGACGAGCCCACCAATGACCTGGACGTGAACACGATGCGCGCGCTGGAAGAGGCGCTCGAAACCTTCGCCGGCTGCGCCGTGATCATCAGCCACGACCGCTGGTTCCTGGACCGCGTGGCCACGCACATCATGGCCTTCGAGGGCGACAGCAAGAT
>DAOPZW010000074.1:0-13892 GCA_035353595.1 Elusimicrobiales bacterium
AGAACACGTCGTCGTAGCTGTTGATCTCGGCGCCGCCGTCCTTCAGGGCCCTGGAGGCGTACACCGCCACCCTGTCCGCCGAAAAATCCGGCCTGGGCGCCTTGGCCTTGCCGCCTGCGCGGTACTGCTCCAGCACCTTCATGGTAAGGAGTTTGGCCTCCTGCACGTTGGGCTGGTCGAAGGGGTTTATTTCCAGCACCGCTCCCGCCGCCGCCGTGGCCGCTTCCCAGCGGAAGAATTCGGCGCCCAGGTCGTAGTGGTCGGCGGCCGTTATGGTGTGCACGGGGTGGCCGGCGGTTTCCAGCTGGGCCAGGGCGTCGTTGTACTCTGCGCCTTTCGCGCCCAGGCTGGTGCGCACGAAGAAGCGGTCGGCCTGGTATTTGTCCGGCGCCATCAGCGGCTCCATGCAGACGGGCGTTATGCCTTTGCCTTCTTTGCCGGTGCTTTCCGCCACCAGCTGTTCCACCCAGAGGCCCAGGTATTTGAACTTTTCGGGCATCACCAGCGTAAGTTTGTCGCGACCCGCCAGGGCGTGCCCGGCCATCAGGGCGCCCAGCATTGCGCCGGGGTTCTTTTCTATGTCTGGGTTCTTGCACAGTTCGGCTTCGGCCGCCGCGCGCTCCAGCAGCTTGGCCACGTCGGCGCCGCACAGCGCCGCCGGCACCATGCCGAAATAGGACAGCGCCGAAAAGCGCCCGCCGATGTCCGAAGGGTTAATGAAGATCTTAAGGAACTTCTTTTCTTTGGCGAGTTTCTCCAGGCCGGTGCCGGAGTCCGTGATGGCCATGAAATTCTCGCCCGGTTTCTTTACCCCGGCTTTTTTCAGCAGGCCCCAGAAATACTTGAACTGGCTGGAGGGCTCGATGGTGCCGCCGGACTTGCTGGCGAAGATGAAGAGCGTGCGCCTGATGTCGATCAGGGCCGTAACCGCGCTGATCCAGGCGGGGTCGGTGGTGTCCATCACGTGCAGGCGCGGGTATTTCGGGTTCTGGAAGACGCTGCGTATCACCTCGGGCGCCAGGCTCGAGCCGCCCATGCCCAGCAGCACGGCGCTGGTGAAGCCGGCCGCGCGTATTTCCTCGGCGAAGGCGGTTATCTCCCTGGCCTTGGGCTGCATTTTGAAGGGGATGTCCACCCAGCCCAGCGCGCCGGCGATCTGCTTCTTGTGCGCGGGGTCTTTTTTCCAGAGCTCCGGGTCTTTTTTGCATAGGCGCGCGGCGAAATCCAGTCCGGTCAGTTTCTTTACGGCGTCGGCGCAGGAGGTCTGCGGCGCAACCGCGGCGGAAAGTTCTTTTTCAATGCTCATGTTATTCCCCTTTTTCCAGCTTCTCTATTTTTTCTAGGCGCCGCTTGTGGCGCAGGTCCTGCGAAAACTTCGCCGCCGCGAAAGCGCCGGCTATTTCAAAAGCCAGCGCCGGGCCGATGATGCGCGCCCCCAGGCAGAGGATGTTCATGTCGTCGTGCTCCACGCCCTGGTGCGCCGAGTAGGTATCGTGGCACAGGCCCGCGCGTATGCCCTTCACCTTGTTGGCCGCCACGCAGGCGCCCACGCCGGAGCCGCAGACCACTATGCCGCGCTCCGCGCCGCCGCCCAGCACGGCCGCGGCGGCCTTGGCCGCGAAGTCCGGGTAATCCACGGACCGGTCCGGGGAGTCGGTCCCCAGGTCAGCAACTTCGTGCCCCAGCGTTTTCAGGTGGGCCAGCAGGGCCTCTTTAAGATGGTAGCCGGCGTGGTCGCTGGCGAGCGCTATTTTCATAATTTCTCCACTTCCGTTTTGAGGGCCCAGCCTTTTACGCCTTCCTTGGTCAGGCCTACCTCGTAGTAATTGTCGTCGTCGGAATTAAGCACCTTGACCAGCAGCCCTTCCGGGGCCGAGGCGCAGGCCTTGAAGTTCTCCCCCGGGCCGCTGAGCAGCCGGGCCCCGCCGTTCTTTATCACCACGCCGGCCCCGGCGAAAGGCGAGTTCTGCCTGGCGCCCAGCCAGGCCAGGCAGGCCAGGCACAGGAGGCCGGTCAGCAGCCCGGCGCGGGAGGCTTTGGCCCCGGCGGCGGCGCCGTCCAGCAGGAAGCCGGCGGCCCCGGCGAGGCAGGCCAGCCAGAACAGGCATACGGCCAGCGCCAGGATCTCCCGGTCGGCCAGCAGGTAATACATGTAATGCAGCGCCCGCGGCAGGCCTTCCGGCACCAGCGTCTGGCCGGTCTGGCGCAGGGCGAACTCGAAGTTGAACCGGATGTTCGGGTCGCGCGGGTTGAGGCGGAAGGCTTTGGCGAAGTGGTAGACGGCGGGGCCGGGGCGGTTCAGCCGGAAGAAGGCGTTGCCGGCATTGTACCAGCCCCAGGGGTTGGCCGGTTCAACCGCGGTGATCTTGGCGTAGCCCTCCAGGGCTTCCTCGAAGCGGTCCCCTTTGTAGAGGTCGTTGAACTCGGCGAGCTCGCCACGGTCGTAGGCCACGGCAGGTGCGAAGGGCGCCAGCAGCAGCAGCAGCAGCAGTTTTTTCATCGGCGCGCCCCCCGCAGCTCTTTTTCCAGCAGCTCGATAAGCAGGGAATATTTCTTCGTCAGGTCCGTGGCGCCTTCGGGCTCGGTCGCCGAGGGCGAGAAATGCCGCAGTTCCAGCGCCGTCCAGAGTTCGCGTATCTCGTCCATCGCGCGCTGGCTGGCGCCTGGGAAGCGCGCCTTTATCAGCTCGGAGGCCTTTTTTATGGTGAGGGCGCTCACTTTTACCCCGCACTTGTCGGAAAGATAGTCCATGAAAGAGTCGTAAAGCAGGGCCACGGCCTCGGCGGTCTTGCCCGCCTTGAGCAGCGCTTCGGTCTTTTCAAGGGCGTCGTCGGCCAGGCTTTTCGCGCGGCGGAACCTGAAAAGCAGCGGGTTCGCCGATTTATAGCGGTTGAACCGGGACAGCCAGAAAGTGGCCAGCAGCAGCCCCGCCGGGAAGGCGTGCAGCCACAGCGGCAGGCCGGCTATGCCGTCGGCGGAATCGGCGATGAACCCGGCGCGGGGCTTCTCGCTGACATAGCGGATGTCGGACGCGGTGACTTTTGATTCGCCGTTGGACGGGCTGAAGTAGACGTTCTTCGTCTCCTGGTCGCCCTTCTGCACGTTTATGTTGACCGGGGAGGTCTGCAGTTCCCGGTACTGGCCGGCGCGCGGCTCGAAGAAAACGAAAGTGACCGGCGGCACGGTCTTGCGCCCCGCGGCGCGCGGGACGAGGATGTAGGTGAAAGTTTTTTTGCCCCCTATGACGTCGCCGTCCTTGCGGATGTCGAGGGAGCTCATCGTGTCGAACACTTTAAAATCCTGCAGCTCCGGCAGCTTGGGCGCCGTTACGGCTTTCAGGTTTCCGCTGCCTGCCACTGAGACGGAGAAATTCACGGCTTCGCCGGCCTTGGCTTCCTGCCTGTCCGCCGCCGCGGCTACGGTGTAGTTGCCCACCGCGCCGGAGAAGCCCGCCGGGGCCCCGGCGGGCAGCGGCTTTATGTCCAGCGCCAATGCTTCGCTGGCGAATTCCCGGCTGCGCCCCTGCGCGTTGCTCATGGACATGAACTTCTGGAAAAAGTTGGGGTCGAAGGGGTCCAGCACCTCGTTGGCGGGCACCTGCACCACTACGGAGGCCGGCTTTATTTCCGCCGGGCCGGGCGTAAGCGCGAACAGCGCGGTCTTTATTTCGCTGAAGGCGTAGCGCTCGCCGTTGAGGGTGGTCTCTCCGGCCCGTACCGGCGGCAGGTCTTCGGGGATCAGGTTCTTCAGCACCGGCTGCATGTACTGCGGGTTCGAGGTCAGCGGCACGGAGGTGTAGAACTTTATGCTCAGGTTCACTTGCTCGCCCGGGTAGGCGCTCTTCTTGTCCGTTTCCGCTTTGAGGAAGATCTGCGCGTCCCCCCTGGCCTGGCCCGCGGTGGCCGCGTGCCGGGCGCCCTGGGCCTGGCGCTGCGCGGCCGGCCGCTGGGCGGCGGGGGCGGCTTTTGTCACGTTGATCTCGATTTCAGGAGTAAAGGCGGTATCCTTGCCGTTGAAAACCGAAATAGAGGGGATCTTCTGCATGCCGAGAAAGCGCGGCGAGAGGATATAAGTGAAGGAGACGGAGGTTGTTATTTTCCCGTTTATGATGGAGATGCTCTGGCTGCGCCCGGAGGAGTAGCTGTTGAAATTCTGCATGTTCGGCATTTTTGGTTCCGGCACGCTGGCGGAATCGCCGGCGACATGCACGGTCAGGACCAGGTTCTCGTTGATCTCTACGGCGGTGCGGTCCGTCTCGGCCGAAATGGTAAGCGCGGCCGCCGCGGCGCGGGGCAGCGCGGCCAGCAGCAGCGCCAGCGGCAGCGCGAATTTCAGCGCGCGCGTCACCAGTCCTCCGCTTTAGGCTGGGGCGGCGGCTTGCCTTTCTGCAGCGTCTGCAAGGCGGATTTGTTGCCGCGCGCCGCCTCTTTTTCTTTTTCCTTCATCATTTCAAGTATCTGCCGGCTTTTTTCTTTGGCCTCGGCCTTGCGCCGCTCCTGCTCTTTCTGGGCGTCCTGCTTCTGTTTGTCCTGGTCTCCGCCCCCGCCGCCTTTTTTATCTTTTTTGTCGTCGCCCTCTTTTTTCTTCTGGTCCTTGTCTTTTTTGTCTTCTTTCGGATCTTTGCAGTTATTCTTGCTCTCTTTCTTCATTTCAAGGGCTTTCTGCAGGTTGAACTTTGCGTTCTCGTCCGACGGGTCCAGCTTCAGCACGCCGCGGTAGCCGCTGATCGCCCCGGGCAGGTCGTTGCTCTTAAGCAGCGCGTTGGCCCGGTTGAAGCCCGCCCTGGCGGCCAGCTTGGGGCCGGCGGCGCCGGCTTCGAAAGCCTCCGCGGCCTTGGGGTAATCCTCCAGGCGGTAGTAGGCCGCGCCCAGGTTGAAGTTAAAGCGCTTGTCCTCCGGGGCGGTCTGCGCGGCTTTGGAATAGTATTCCGAGGCGGCGGCCCAGTCTTCCTTCGCGTAGGCCGAGTTCCCCTTCCTGGCCAGCGCGTCCGGCTGCGCGGCGCTGAGCCGGCCCAGGCAGGCGAAAAGCAACAGCGCGGCCCCCGGGAAGAATTTTCTGCGCAGGAACCCCGGCAGTTTCAGGGAGAACCTCCAGCCCTTTTCCATCAGCGTCAATTCTAGCAAAAGCAGGGTCAGCGCCAAAGCCAGCGGCCACTGGTAGCGGTTCTTGAAGTTGGCCCGGCCCCGGCCCCTGGCTTTCTCCAGGTCCAGGCTGTCTATGGCTTTGCGGATCTCCTGCGCGGCCTCGTCGGGCCCGGTATAGCGCAGGTAAGCCGCCCCGGTCTGGCGGGCTATCTTCATCAGCGTGTTCTCGTCCAGCCGGCTTACCACGGTTTTGCCGTTGGAATCCTTCTTGTACTCCATGGTATTGCCGTAGGAATCGGTCATGGGCACAAGTTCGCCGTCGGGAGTGCCTATGCCGATGGTGAAGATCTTGAGGTTCTGCTCCGCGGCCGAGGCCAGCGCCGCGTCCAGTTCTTTGGAATGGCTTTCCCCGTCGGTAATGAGCACCATCACTTTCTGCCCGCTGTAGCGCGCCAGCATGCCGAGGGCGGTGCGGATGGCCGCCGGGAAATCGGTGCCCTGCACCGGCAGCATGCCGGGCTTGAGCGCCGTGGCGAAGTAGGTTATCGCTTCCTGGTCGGTGGTCAGGGGGCACTGTATATACGCCTGCCCGGCGAAAGCGGCCACGCCGATGCGGTAATCAGCGAACTGTTCGGCTATGGCGCCCAGCAGCAGGCGGGCGTTCTCCAGGCGGCTGGGCTTCAGGTCCCGCGCGGCCATGGACAGCGAGGTGTCCACGGCTATGACTATGTTGCCTTTCAGGTCCGTTACCGGGGAAAGCTCCACGCCCCATTGCGGGCCGGCGGCCGCGGCCACGGCCAGCCCCAGCGCCGCCAGGAAAAAGAAGTCCCGCAGCCCGCGGCGCCCGGCGCCCGGCGCGGAGTCCAGCCTTTCTGCGGCGGGGCCCAGGACCAGGCGGGCCAGGGCGCGGCGCTTTTCTTCCGCCCTGGAGCGGAAAAAGACCAGCGCCGCGAAAGCTGCGGTCAGCCAGGCCAGGAGAGCGGGATAGCGGAATAATTCCATTACGGTATGGTCCTGAAATATGTTTTTTCCAGCAGGAAGAGCCCGGCCAGCAGCAGCAGGGCGGGGATCAGCAGGTATTCGTAGAGATCCCTGTAAGAAGTGAAGGTCTTCGCTTCGAAGGTCGTCTTTTCCAGCGAGTCTATCTTCGCGTAGATCTTCCCGAGCTCCTCGGTATTCTTGGCGCGGTAAAACTCCCCCCCGGTGATGGCGGCTATCTCGCGCAGCGTAGGCTCGTCCAGGTCCTCGTCGATATACAGCACGGGCTGCAGCGGGTTCCCGGTGGGGATCTGCGCCCGGCCTTTGCCGGCCGTGCCTATGGTATAGATCTTTATGTCGTGGGCCTGGGCGGTCCTGGCCGCCAGGGGTAGGTCGGTTATCAGGCCGGTGTTGGAGCGGCCGTCGGTAAGGAGGATGATCACTTTGCTTTTAGCCTTGCTGTCCTTAAGGTGGTTGACGGCGGTGGCGATGGCGTCGCCTATGGCGGTGCCGTCGGCGTTGGTCATGTTCAGTTCGGCCGAATCGATAAGTTCCAGCACCGACTGGTAGTCCAGCGTGAGCGGGCAGGTGAGCAGGGCCGCCCCGCCGAAGACCGTGACGCCGATGCGGTCGTTGCGGCGCTTCTTTACGAAATCGCCGGCGGCCATCTTGGCGGCGTCCATGCGGTTGTTGGGGCTGAAATCCACCGCCGCCATGCTGTAGGAAGTGTCCAGCACCAGCATGATGTCGATGCCTTCCGTGGGCGGCACTTCGCCGCGGCTGGCGCTCTGGGGGCGGGCCAGGGCGACTATCAGCAGCGCCAGCGCCAGCACCCTCGCAGAGAAAGGCAATACCCGGAAAAGGCGGGAGCGCAGCCCGGGCCGGACGGGCATGGGCGAGGGGACGCCGGCCGACCGCAGGCGGCGCCCGGCCTGGCCGGCGGCAAGGGCGGCTATTACGGCCAGCGCCGGCAGCAGCAGCAGCGCCCAGGGGGTTTTAAAAATTATCATTTGCCCGCCCCGCTTTCCAGCGCCCTGGCTCTTTCCGCCGCCGCCGCACGCTCGGCTTCCTTGGCTTTTTCCGACGCCTGGTGGAAATCGTCCAGCAGCTCTTTCAGCGCCGCCGTATCCGCGGCAGCGTCTTCGGGCTGCAGCCTGGCGAATTTAACGAGATCCGCTTTGCGCAGGAATTCCCTGGCCCGCAGCGTGGTTTTAATATCGGCCCCTGTGCGCTTCAGCTCCCGCGTCAGGTCGGCGGTGGTCATCAGCGCCGCGTCTATGGCAAATTCCTCGGCCAGGTAAAAGCGGAGGATGGACGTAAGCCCTATGTATAATTCCTTGAACTTGCCGGCGCCCGCCAGCGCGCAGGCGGCCAGCTTGTCGGCGCGGTCCCTGGCGCGCCGGTAAGGCGGGCGGGTATCGGCCCAGGCCGCCGCGGCCGCCGACCCGCTCCTGCGTCTGAATTTGCGGTAGAGCAGGAACCCGGCCGCGGCGGCGGCCGCCGCCGCCAGCGCCAGCCAGTACCAGGGGATGAAACGCAGCGGCGGATAAATGTCGCGGATGCCCTCCCCGGGCTTGCTCTCGAACAGCGGCAGCACTTCTACCTGGAAGACCGGGCTTTTGGCCTGCGCCGGCGCGCCGCCGCCGGACCGGGAAAGGTTCCAGGTTATCGCGGGGAAAGTGCTGACGCCCAGCGCGAAGGCCTGCGCCTTGATCTCAAAGAATTCTTTTTTAAGGCCGTCCGCTTCCGCGCCGCCGGTCCTGGTGAGGGAGAGCAACTCGAAATTCTCGGAGTCGGCCGAGGTCGAGTCCGGGGCGATGGAATAATCGGGCGGCAGCGAAGCCTCTGCCTTCACCGTAAAGATTTCCGTAAGCTTCAGCTTGCCGGGCGGCGGGATGAGCTTGAAAGTTACCGTCTCCTGCGCGGCGGCCGGCGCGGCGAACAGGGCGAGGGAGAGCGCGGCGAGCAGGACTTTCTTCATAAACGCTTGAATTTCCTGCGCCGCTGCGTGAAGAATTTTATCACCGGGTTGTACACCGGCAGCGCGGGGTCTATGTCTATCCAGTCGGCCCCTACCGATCTTAAAATGTCTTCCAGTTCCGCGCGCCTGGCGGCCGCGCCGTCGGCGTACGCCTTCCGGAAAGCCGGGTTCGCGAGGTCCGCGGTGAACAGCTCTCCCCCCTCCAGCGGTTCCGCCACCAGCAGCGCCCGCGCGTCGGGGAGGGTGCTTTCGAAACGGTCGGTGATTATTACCGGGATAAGGTCGTGGCGGCGCCCGGTCAGGCGGGCCTCGCGCGCGAAAGCGGGAGAATTGAAATCGGAGATCAGGATTATTATACCTTTGCGCTTCATCAGCTTATTGGCGGTCTTCAGCGCCAGGGCTACGTCGGTGCCGCGGCTCACCGGGGAATAGGCCAGCAGTTCGCGGATGATGCGCAGGCTGTGGTTCTTCCCCTTGCGCGGCGGGATGTAGAGCTCGGGTTTGTCGGTGAACAGCAGCAGGCCGGTCTTGTCGCTGTTCTTCAGGGCCGAGAAAGCGAACATGGCCGCCAGCTCGGCGGCGGCTTCGCTCTTGGGCTTGGCGCCGGAGCCGAAGGCGTGCGAGGCGGAGACGTCGCAGAGGATCATCAGCGTGAGCTCGCGCTCCTCCACGAAGTTCTTGATGAACGGCTTTGAACAGCGGGCCGTCACGTTCCAGTCGATGGAGCGCACGTCGTCGCCGGGCACGTATTCGCGCACGTCGGAGAATTCCACCCCCCGCCCCTTGAAAACGCTCTGGTACTGGCCGGCGAAGGTCTCGCTGACCAGGCGGCCGGTCTTTATCTCTATCTGGCGGACTTTTTTCAGGATCTCCGCGGTATTCATAGTGAAAAATCAGGGATCGAGAGTCGGGAGCCGGGGCTCAGGGACCAGGGATCAGTGCGGTAACCCCGCTATCCCCGATCCCCGGTCCGTGAGCCCGGTCAGCTTAAGGCACCTCTACGGCTTCGAAGATGTTCTTGAGTATATCCTCTGAAGTTATGTTTTCGGCTTCAGCCTCGTAGGTGAGCAGCACGCGGTGCCGCATCACGTCGAAGCCCACCGCTTTTATGTCTTCGGGGGTGACGTAGCCGCGCCCGTTGATGAACGCGTAGGCTTTGGCGGCCTGCAGCATGAAGATGCAGGCGCGCGGGCTGGCGCCGTAAAGGATCCAGGGCTTTATCTTTTCCAGGCCCTGCTTTTCCGGTTCCCGGGTGGCTATCACCAGGTCCAGCACGTAATTCTTTATTTTGTCGTCGATATAGATCTGGTCCGCGGTCATGCGCGCCTGCAGCAGCTGCTCCACGCTTATGATCTTCCCGGCGGTCGGCATGGTCTGCCGGGCCATGAGGTCTATCATGCGCGACTCCTCGGCCTTGAGCGGGTAGGTGACGTTGAGCTTCAGCATGAAGCGGTCCACCTGCGCTTCCGGCAGGGGATACGTGCCTTCCTGCTCTATGGGGTTCTGGGTGGCCAGCACCATGAACAGCTCCGGCAGCTTGAAGGTGGCGTCGGAGATCGTGACCTGGTGCTCCTGCATGGCCTCGAGCAGCGCGCTCTGCACCTTGGCCGGGGCGCGGTTGATCTCGTCGGCGAGGATGAGGTTCGCGAAGATGGGGCCTTTGCGCACGGAGAAGGTGCTCTCGCGCGGATTGAAGATCAGCGTGCCCACGATATCCGCCGGCAACAGGTCCGGCGTGAACTGTATGCGCTGGAAGGTGGCCGAGATGATCTGCGCCAGGGTTTTAATGGTGAGCGTCTTGGCCAGGCCCGGCACGCCTTCCACCAGCACGTGGCCGCCGGCTACCAGGCCCACCAGGAGGCCGTTTATCAGGTCCTCCTGCCCCACCACCACCTTGGCCATTTCCCTGCGCAGGTCCTGTATAAAAAGGGAGTCCTGCCCTATTTTCTGGTTTAATTTCGAGATCTCCGAGTCCATAGTCCGCTCCTGGAAAATAATTTACGGCGCCGCTTTCCGCCGCGGCTTACTCCACTACTTTCAAATCCATTTTTTTCTGCGTCGCTTCAAGCTCCGCCAGCTGTTTTTTTCTTAGCGCCTCTATGTCCTTGCGTATGTTGTCCACCGCTTTCAGGGCTTTGAGGCGCACTTCCTCGTCGTAGTCCTTAAGGGCCACGCTGAGCGCGGGGATCGCTTCCTTGGTCCCGAAAGTGCCTATCGCTTCCACGGCCTTGATCCGGGTGTCTTTATCAGAATCCTTAAGGGCTTCCGAGAGCAGCGACAGGCTCTGCAGGTTCTTGTCTTTTTTCAGTATGTCGATAAGCTGTTTCTTCGTGGACGCTTCGGTCTCGTTCTCGAACATCGCCTTTATCAGGTCGGAGACAGAATCGTCCTGCATCTGCCAGAGGAGCTCGGCCGCCGCGATCCTGACCTTCTCGTTGGAATCGCTGGTGAGGGCGCGCAGCGTGACCAGCGTCTGCGGCGAAAATTTAAGCGCCGTGCTTTTTTCCTGCTTCTGGGGAAGCACCGGCTCGGAAAGCTTTACCTGGTCGGCTTTCACCAGGCGGAGCTTCTCCTTGTTGATAGCCTCCTCCTTGCGCTGGTTCATCAGGTAAAAGATGCCGCCGATAAAAACAAACAGCATTAAAAGCCATTTCATAAAGTCGCCCCTTTGATGTCGCTGAACTTCAGGTCTACCTTTCCGTCTTTGAGTTCCGCATGCGCCAGCTGGAGGTCGCTCATTTTTTTCCAGCCTGGCCGGTCGTCGGCGGGTTCGCTTGAGAAGACAGTCCGGCCGCCCTCGCGCCGCCAGGCGATCCTGCCGAATTCCCAGCCCGGGCTCAGCAGCGCGGTTTTGCCGCCCGGGACGCCCGTTTTCGCCGCCTTGGCTCTCGCGCCCGGATAGTGGCACAGCACGGTGAGGCTGTTCTTTGAGGCGAGGAAAATATTCAGCCCCCTGTAGGGTTCGGCGCGGTCCGGGTACCGGTCTTTGCACGAGATCCACACCGTCCGGATCTCGTCGAGCGCCATCTCCAGCGCTTTAACGGGCGAGCCGTAGACGTCCAGCATTTTCACTATCTGCCAGAAGAGGATCTCCGAATCGTTCAGCCCTTTTACTTCGGCGGCGTACTTGCCGAGCAGGCTCTTTATTTCTTCTTTGATGAAAAGGGTGCCGTTGTGCGAGAAAATGAGCCCCCCGCCGGTGAAAGGCTGGGTGTTGGCGCGGCTGATAAGGAGTTTTTTGTTTATGCCCCCCGGGTTGGAGGCGTCCCGGAGGTGCGCCACGCTTACCCTGGCGACCGCGGCGGCCGCCGCCCTGGCGAAAGCTTTTTTTTCTCCGCCGGCCGGCCCGCTGCTCTTTACCACCGCCGGCCGGCCGCCGGCGTTGAAGAACGCCACTCCCCAGCCGTCGCCCTGGGTCCGGCCCGGAACGGCCGCCTGCGCGAAGAGGCACTTGGGGCTCCCGGTCAGCAGATCGAGGTTCGCCGAAGGGACGCCGGATATCACCGCGGTCATTCTACACATATAGTTACATTAAAACAATTTTTTACGCGCTGTTCAAACGCTGTTTTCGGCGCCGTTTTCCGGCTGCACAAGTTGCCTCCCAAGTTGATATAATAATAGCGACCGGCGCAGGCTGTGCGGCGCCGCATTTACGGGGTAATGCTGCCGTTTTAAAGGCGCAAGGCGGGTACGCTTTATGGGAACTGACGATAATTTCGTTTTCACTCCGCAGTCCGGCCCGGGGCTCCAGGTGGATTTCGCTCCCGACCTGGAGCAGGGAATGTTCGCCGCCGGCTTTAACGAGCGCTTCCTGGCCTACGTGATAGACGCCGCGCCTTTTCTTGCCTTTCACTACTTTTCGTTCGGCATCCTCTCGAAGTCCGGCGCCATCACCGCCTCGCCCGCCGCCGAGTTTAAAATGAAGCTGGGCTGGATCGGCCTGTACATCCTCTACGAAACGCTGCTGTCTTCCGGCGGGCGGGCCACCCTGGGCAAATATCTGCTCAATATAAGGGTGCAGGCCAAGGACGGCGGCCCGCTGTCCCTGCCGCGAGCGTTTGCGCGGGCGCTGGGCTACTTTGTGAGTTCCGCCACGTTCAACCTCGGTTATCTCCTCGCGCTTTTTACGCCCGAGAACAAGGCGCTGCACGATTATATCGGCGGCAGCCGGGTGGTGAGCCTGCGCGAGCGCAGCAACCTGGCCGACGGGCTGGTGCTGGCGTTCTCCTGGGGCCTCATGGCTATCCTGGCCGGGGCCTGGATAAACAATAATGTCTTAAAGCTTACCCCGGCCGAGAAACGCCAGATCATAGCCGCCCACAAAACCATTTCCAAGTTGGGCGTGCTGGAAGAGTTCTACCAGAGAAGCACGGGGCATTACACCAACGATATTAAGAACCTGGCGTCGATGACGGGCAACGTCAACGCCGTCAGGGCTGAGCTGTTCAAGACCCTGGAACCGCAGTCGCTGGTCATCTCCTCCAACGGCAGGAGCTATGTCATAACCGCGAAAGCCAGGAACTGGCGGAAGACGGAAGTAGAAGTGAAGTCCAAAACCACGCTGCCGCCGCGCGGCGACTTCCCCTGAGAAAGGCGGTTTTTTACGAAAAGCAGAAAGCCCCGTTTTTACACGGGGCTTTCCGTTTTTGCAGCCCTTGGCGCCGGCGGGGGCGCGCTGCGGCCTACTCTCTGCGCTTCAGTTCCGTGCCGCTCTGGCAGGTGATGCAATAGCGGGCCGACGGCAGCGCTTTTATGCGCTTCTTCTCTATGCTGTTCTTGCAGTGCTCGCAAAGCCCGTAGGTCCCCTTCTCCATTTTCCTCAGCGCGGCTTCGATGTCGCCGAGCATTTTCCTTTCGTTGTCCGACAGCTCGAAGAGGATCTCCTTGTCGAGGCTGCGGGTGGCCAGATCGATGGAATCTCCGCCGTCGGGCTCTACCATGTCGAGGTTCTTCTTGTCCTCGACGTTCTTGGCGATATTCGTTTTCATTTCATTGAGAGTGGCGGAAATAGCGGCCAATTCCTGGCTGGTCAGTTTCCCGGGAGCGGCGGCGGGCTTTGCCGCTTTCTTTACTTCGGGCCGGGTTTTTACCGCGGCTTTTTGGGGCGCCGGCTTTTTTGCGGTGGTTTTTTTTGCGGCGGGCTTTTTCGCGGCGGTCTTTTTTGCGGTTTTGTTCGCCGGTTTTTTGACTGATTTTTTGCTTGTTTTCATATTTTACTCCTCTGGGACGTAGTGAAAAACATGGGGCGCGCCCGGGTAATGAGCGCACGGGAGGCCCGCAGCCTGTCCTGGTAATACTTCGGCAGGCAAAAGGCCCCGGCAATGGACCGTCCGTCGTGGTATCTGAGCGGCCGCTTGAGTCCGGCGGCCGCCCTGTCCAGCGCCGCCGCCGGCATGGCGGCGGGGTCCCGCCCCGAGTCCGTGCAATACAGAAAACTCCAGGGCATGTCGTAGGAAGGGATGAAAGCCGTGTAGCTGCGTACCGTCCTGAAAACGCGCTTCAGCGTGGCGTGCAGCGCGGCGTGCAGTTCGAACTGCAGCGGGGTGCCGGGGCCGGCGTGGGTGGTGAAGCTTCCCCCCGGCGCCAGCAGGGCTTTGAGCCTGCGGTAGAATTCTATCGTATAAAGCCCGAAGGCGGGGCCGTGCTCTATGGGGCTGGGCAGGTCCGCGTAAACCAGGTCGAATTTCTGCGCGGTGTTCTCCACCAGCTTTTTCGCGTCCTGCACCAGCAGGCGCAGGCGCGGATCGTCGAAGGCGCCTCTGTGCCAGGCTCCCAGGTGCTTGCGGGCGAAGCGCAGGATATTGTGGTCGATGTCCGCCATCACGACGCGTTCGACGGTGCGAGAGTTG
>DAOPZW010000075.1:0-13305 GCA_035353595.1 Elusimicrobiales bacterium
CATAGGCAGCGAATACAGCTTTATGCCGGGCTTCGCCCTGCGTACCGGCTACCTGGCCGCCGATAACACCGTAAACCTGAAGAACCGCGGCCTAAACTTGGGCGCCGGCGTGAACTTCCTGAACACGCAACTGGACTATTCAGCCGCCCCCTTCGGCGAGCTAGGCAATACCCAGAAAGTGACGCTGACGAAGAAGTTTTAGTTCCATATTAAATCTAGCCCAAGTGTCCCGGCCCCCTTGCGCTTTGCCGGGGAACTGGTATAATCAATCAGACTATGAAGATACTGCTGGCTGAGGACGACGGACCGGTGCGCGAACTGATGACCGAGTTCCTTACCGACCTGGGGCACGAAGTGACGGCGGTGGAGAACGGCCAGGAACTGGTGAAGCTGGCGCTGGACGCGCGGCCCGACCTGGTGGTTACCGACATGCATATGCCCGAGATGGCCGGCAATTCGATGATAGCCATGATAGATATGTACCCGCCGCTGGCCGGCGTGCCGGTCATCATGGTTACCGGCGCCTCGGATTCGGAGCTGGAAGATGCCGGGATCCCCGCGGAAATAACGGTTATCAGCAAGCCCGTGGATTTTGCCCGCCTGACCGCGGAAGTAAACAAGGTCGCGGGAAAGCTGGGCGGCTCCTGATCATGAAAGCCCCCCTTTGATTATGTGCGGCCGCTACTCCCAGACCCTGGACCTGGCCGAAGTGGTAAAACGCTTTTCGGCCAAACAGCCGTCCTTTAACTGCAAACCCTGCTACAATATCGCCCCCGGCGCGGTGAGGCCCGTAGTCTGCGCTGGCGGCCTTAAACTGCTCAAGTGGGGCTTCCTGCCCGGCTGGGCCGGCGCCGGCCCGGCGCATATAGCGCTGCCGCAGGAGGGGAATTCGCTGGAACGCAAATTCTCTTCGGAGACCCTGGTGCCGGAGGCGGACGCCCAGGCGCGGGAAGGGCTTATCAACGCCCGCGCCGAGGGCATAGCTTCCAGGCCCGCTTTCCGGACGGCCCTGTATAAGACACGCTGCCTGGTGGCCGCGGACGGCTTTTATGAATGGCAGCATTCCGCCGGCGTGAAGACCCCGTACCGCTTCGAGCTGCGCGACAAAGGCCTGTTCGCCATGGCCGGGGTTTACGAGGAGAAGACCGGCACTTACGCGATCATAACCGCCGCGGCCAACGCCCTGGTGCGCACGGTGCACCACCGCATGCCCGTCATCCTGGAGCGGCGCCACGAGGCGCTGTGGCTGGATCCCAAAATGAAGGACAGCGAAGTGCTGCTGCCGCTGCTGCGCGGCTACGATTCCTCCCTGATGCACGGCTACCGCGTGAGCGACCTGGTCAACGATCCCAAGAACGATTCACCGGATTGTCTTAAGCCGCTGCAGTCTTAAAACCGGCGGTAAAGGCGAACACTATCCGACCCAATGACAAGCGAAATGGAAAACGCGCGGGCGCTGGCGCGGCGGGCGTCTAAAATACTGGTATTCACGGGCGCCGGTATTTCCACCGGCAGCGGCATCCCGGATTTCCGCGGTCCGGGCGGAGCGTGGACGCGCCGCGAGCCGGTGCTTTACCAGGATTTTATAAACTCTACCCGCGCCAGGCAGGAGTATTGGCGCTACAAGGCCGAGACCTTCCCGGCTTTCAGGGCGGCGCTGCCCAACGCGGCGCACCAGGCGCTGGTGCAGTTTGAACGTACGGGGCGCCTGCTGGCGCTGGTAACCCAGAACATAGACAGCCTGCACCGCGCGGCCGGCACCCATACCGACAAGCTTATAGAGCTGCACGGCTCCGGCCTTTACGCCGAGTGCCTGGATTGTTACGAGTGGACTTCGATGGAGGCCGCGCTGGCCGCCTTCGCCGCGGACGGGGCACCGCCGCTGTGCGCCTGCGGCGGCTGGCTGAAGCCGGCGGTAGTGATGTTCGGCGAGCCGCTGGAGCGCGAAAACCTGATAAAGGCTTTCAAGGCGGCCGAGACCTGCGACCTGGTAGTTTCCATCGGCTCCTCGCTTTCGGTCGAGCCGGCGGCTTCTGTGCCCATGTCCGCCAAGGCCGGGGGAAAACCGTATATCGTGGTCAACCGGGGCGTTACGGCGCATGACCGCGCCGCGGATGTCAGGCTTGAAGGCGATGCCTGCGCCCTGCTGCCGGCCCTGTTTTCCCCGGACTGATGCTAACTTGCTGACGGAAATGCTGCCGGGGCTAACTCGGTCCCGGGTAAAGCGGAGGGCCGCCCTGCCGGTTTTTCCGCACGGTTCCAGTTCCGCGCGGCGCAGCCGGGATACGGCCCCAACCTCATGTATTGTAAAATGTAATTGATGCATAAAGACCGGCGCGCGCTTTTCCTTAATTTTTTCCTTTTATTCCTGGGGTTCTCGCTGCTTACCCGGCTGACGCTGCTGGTAATGGCCTGGCCCGAATTGGACGGCGGGCTCCCGGTGCTGGTAAAGATCTTCGCCGCCGGCCTGCTGTATGACTGCGCGGCTTTTTCCTATGCCGGCGCGGCCCTGGCGCTTTACCTGCTGCTGCTGCCTGAAAAGCTCTACGCGGCCGCCTGGCACCGGCTCGCTGTTTACGGGCTTTTCCTGGCCGCCGCTTTCCTGCTGGCCTTCAACCTGGCCGCCGAATATTATTTCTTCTACGAATTCGGCGTGCGCTACAACTTCATAGCGGTGGACTATCTGGTGTATACCAGCGAGGTAGTGGGCAATATACGGGAATCCTACAACCTGCCGGTGGTGCTGCCGCTGGTGGCGCTGCTGTCGGGAGCCGCGCTGTGGCTGTTCGGCAGGCGCCTGTCCTTCTCCTTTGCCGAGCCGCTGTCTTTCCGGCGGCGCCTGTACGCCGCGCTGCCTGTGCTGGCCGCGCCGGCGCTGGCCTTCTTCCTGCTGGACGGGCGGCTGGCCCAGGTCTCGAAGAACGAGTACGCCAACGAGGTGGCGATGAACGGGCTTTACGCCTTCGGTTCGGCTTTCATCAATAACGAGCTGCCCTACGACAAATTCTACGCGGCTATAGAACCGGCCGCAGCTTTTAAGTCCGTGCGCGCGGCGCTGGCCGGCCCGGGCGCAGAGTTTACGGACGAGGGGCTCGACATCAACAGGCGCATAAAAGCCCGCGGGCCGCTCAAGAAACTGAACGTCGTGGTGCTGGTGGAGGAGAGCCTCAGCGCGGAATACCTGCAGGCTTTCGGCGGGACCCGCGGCGCGGGAACGCTGGCCAACCTCGACGCGCTGGCCGCCAGATCGCTCTTCTTCAGGCGCTACTACGCCGCGGGCACGCGCACCGTGCGGGGGCTGGAGGCCATGACGCTGTCCATCCCGCCGCTGCCCGGCACTTCCATCGTGAAGCGCCCGGACAACGGGAATTTTTTTTCCTGGGGTTCCGTCATGCGGGACCTGGGCTACGTCAACAAGTATATTTACGCCGGCTTCGGTTACTTCGACAACATGAACGCCTTCTACTCCGGCAACGGCTTTGAGATAGTGGACCGCGCGAATTTCTCCAAGGACGAGATCTCTTTCGCTAACATCTGGGGCGTCTGCGACGGCGACCTGCTGGCCAGGACGCTCAGGGAAGCCGACGCTGACTTCAAGGCCGGCAAGCCGTTCTTCTACATGGTGATGACCACCACCAACCACAGGCCTTTCACCTACCCCGACGGGAAGATAGATATCCCGTCCTCCTCGCAGGGCCGTCGAGGCGCGCTTAAATATTCGGATTACGCCATCGGCGAATTCCTGGCCGCGGCGGGAAAAAAGCCGTGGTTCAAAGATACCGTCTTCGTCATCACCGCCGACCATTGCGCCAATTCGGCCGGCAAGGCGGAGATCCCGGTGCGCAATTACCATATCCCGCTGTTCATCTATTCGCCGGCTCACGTAAAGCCCGCGATGGTGGAAACGCTGGCCGCGCAGGCAGACCTGGCCCCGACGGTGCTGGGCCTGATGAACGCTTCCTACGAGAGCCGCTTCTTCGGGCGCGACATGCTCGCCGGGCGGCCGCAGGGCCGCGCCTTCCTTTCTACTTTTCAGAAGATGGGCCTGCTGACCGACGGGGCCATGGCGGTGCTGGGGCCGAAGAAATACCTGAAGACCTATAAATGGGACGAGGCCGGCAAGACCGTTGCCGAAGTCCCGGACGACAAGACGCTGGAGCAGGAGGCTGTCTCGTTCTACCAGAGCGCCAATTATATTTACAAGCGGCGCCTTAACCGGCTGAAATAGCGGGCCGCGGCTGATTTTAACTGACATGATGAAAATCTCTCTGTTTATTCTGCAAGCACTTTTGTCCGTTCCTCCGGCCTGCGCCGTGGACGGGGGCGCGGCTGCCGCGTCCACTGAGACCGCAAGAACCGTTTCCGTGGCCGCGCCGGTCTCCTATAATTACGGCATGGAGCAGCGCCGGCGCGGAGATCACGCCGGCGCCAAAGAGACCTTCCTGAAAATGCTGGAGGCGGCCCCAGGCAGCGGCGGGGCGCTGGAGGGCTTGTCCCTGGCCTGCATCTCCCTGGGCCAGTACGACGAGGCGCGGGGCGCGCTGGACCGCTGGAACGCGCAGGCGCCGCGCAACCCTTACGTGCTGGGGCTGCTGCTGCGGGCCCAGAACGCGCAGCGCGACGAGGAAGGGGCTTTGGCCACCAACCGGGAGCTGGCCGCCCTGGATCCCCGCGACTGCGCCGCGCGCGAGCGCATGGATACCTCCCTGGAACGCCTGCGCGCAGGGTTTTTCCCCGCGGGGAGGACCTATAGATCTTATTCAATGGAAGGGCTCGATACCTCCAGCCCGCAGCGCATCCTTTACGAGGGGAATTCCGCCGGCAGCCGCTTCCTCGCGCCGCTTAAACCTGGCCTGGACCTGATCGGCGGCGCCGAGATCCGCGAAGAGGCCCAGCGCAACGACGGGCGGGGTTTCACCTATTACGACATCCTGGAGCAGATCTATTCGGCCGGGCTCAGCGGGCGTTCCGGCCGGGACCTGGGCTGGGAGGCTGAATACGGTGAGTCCGTGCTTTCCGACGTGAAGTCTTCCGCGGTAGGGCATAAGACTTTAAGCCGGGCCCGGCTGTCCGTCCGCCGGCATTACGGCGACGCGGATCTGCGGCTGGCGCTGGGCAGCCTGCCTAAATTCGTGCGCGGCTCCGGCGGTACGCGGTATTTCATCCTGATGCGCGAGAACTCCGCCCGCGCCGAGGCGGAGGCCGGGCTCTGGGGCTGGAACTGGCTGGTGCGCAGCGGGGTTTATTCCACCTCCGACGGCACCGCACTGGGGACCTTCTCGCTGCGGGCCCAGCGCGAGGCGGGCGCCAATGTTTTCCAGGCGGCTTTCTCCCACGGCCAGCAGGAATTTTACGGCGCTTCCGCGGACGGGAAACTGCGCTATGTCAACGCCGACCGCCTGAGCGCCGGGCTCAGGCGCGGGGCGGCGGAGCGGTACCGCGCCGCCGTTTCGGCCGCGCAGACTTTATATTCCGACCATAACCGCCTGGCGGAATTCGACGCCTCGCTGGACGCCTGGCTGCCCTGGAATAAGGAGTTTTACGGCAGCTACGCATTTTCGCTGCAGGATTTCCGCGGGGCTTACGAAGGCTACAATTCCGTAGACCAGCGCGCCCATTGGCTGGGCGTCCACTGGCGGCGCTGCCGCGGGCTGAACTGGTCGGCCGGGGCGGCCTACGAGCGCGGCTTCCTGCGCGACAGCCTTATGTCGTACCAGGCTAACCGCTATAGCGCCGACTTTGAATGGTACCGCGGCGCCGGCGCCTCCGTGCGCCTGCAGCTGCTGAAGAGGGATTCCGCCGGGCGGGGCAAAGGCTATTCCGCCGGGCTGCAGGCCCGGTACAGTTTTCTTTAGCGCCGTTAAGGCGCGGCCTTTTCCGTTTTGGATCCGTTCTTCTCCAGCCAGTCCAGGTAGCCCCGGAAATGGTGGATCGCGAAGCCGGCGAAAGCGGGCTCCGCGCCGAAAGCCTTTTCCGCCAGCGCCAGCTCGCGCTCCAGGTCGGGTTCGGCCAGGTGGTTGAACGAAACTTTCTGTATTTCATTGGGCGTGGTCTCCACGCCTATCACTACCTTCCGCCCGCGCGGCCCGGCGTATTTCAGCTCGTCGCCGGCGTGGGAAATTATCCCGTCGCGGCCTTCGGCGTGGTCGCGGTAATCCATCAGCGCCACATAGTCGTAGATGTCCTGCACATGCTCGCTGGCCGGCTTGCGGCTGCCGCCCCACTCCAGGGGCATCCCGTCCAGCCAGAAGGGAATGGCCGGGCCCGCCGCCAGCGTCTGGCCGGACCGCTTTTTGAGGGCCATCAGCTCCTTGCCCAGGTCCAGGAAGTTCAGCAGCAGTTCGTTCTTGCGGTCCTTCCACTGGTCCAGCATATGCGGCTCCAGGTCCAGGTTGATCCCGTCGAACCGTTCGCCCGCGTCCGAGGACGCGTTGTATTTCAGCACCTGTCGGAACATCTTCAGCGCGGCCTTGTGGCGTTTCGGCAGGATGTATTCTTCGGTGTGCAGGTACCACGAGCCCAGCAGCGCGTAAACCCGCAGGCCGCTGCCGTGCAGGCGGCCGATCAGGCCGCGGTATAATTGCGGCCGGCTCTTTATCAGGTTGCGGCCCTGGTACGCGTCGGCGTAAAGGTAGACGGTCTGAATATCCTTCGACTTGAGGAAGGCGATGGCGGCCTCCGCCGCGGCCGTGCTCTGCGCTATGGCGTAGGAATCTTTCTCCCACATCCAGACCGCCCGGGGGGCCGGGGCGGCCGGGGCCGCACAGGGCGCGGACAAAAGCCAGCCGGACAACAGGATGAGCGCGCTTAAAGGCCGGGCCTGCGCGGGGGGGAATTTAATCATGGAAAATCACCGGGATATTGTGCCGCCCTGTCCCCGCCTTCTTGCCGGTTTCGGGATCTGAAGGGATCACGGTCAGGAAATAGCGGCCGGCAGCGACGCCCTCGGATCTCACCGGCAAGAGCAGCGTCGCTATCTCTCCCGCCCCCAGCCGCTGCGCCGGGCCGTAGGATTCCGAGATCTCGCGGCCGTCGGGGTCCAGCAGTACCACCAGCGGCACGAAGGGGGCGGCGGGAGTCGGCGCGGAGTTGGAGAAAACCACCTCGATGGTCAGGCCGCCGGGCCGGGCCTCCGCCGGGACTTTGGTTTCGAGGACCGAGAGCCCCCCGGAGGTTTCCTGCCCGGCCAAAGACCGGCGTTCTTTTTCGTCGTACGGCGCCAGCCGGGCGCCGGTTCCCTTGGGGAATAGACTGAGGCTGCGCGCGAACTGGTCGTTGGCGGCCCGGAACGCCGCGAATTCTCCCCGCACTCGGGCCAGGACGCCGGCGTCCGGATAGGGTTCCATGCCCATCCCGTCCTCCAGCCTGTAGAGCGTGTCCTTGCTTAAGAACAGATCGCCGGAAACGAAGTCCACGAGGTCGGTGATGGTCTGCTTGACCGGGAACGTGTGGACGTTGCGGAAGGACGGTTCCAGGTCCAGGCCCGAGCCCAGCCAGGTTACGGCGCCCGGAGTCCGGAAGCCGTAATTGTGAGCCAGGAAGGCCAGCAGCGAGGGCGTGATATCGAAATGCGAGGAGACGGACCTGATGCGCGCCGGCGCTTTGAGCAGCGGGGAGAAGACCAGCAGCGGCACATGGTACCGGTCGATGCGGCTGGCCATCGGCAGTTCCGGCAGCCGGTGGTCGCCGGTCAGCACGAATATGGTGTTGTTGTACGACGGGTTCTTTTTAGCTTCTTCAAAAAAACGGCCCAGCGCGGCGTCGGTATAAAGGATGGTGGTGTAAATATCGCGATAGGCGTGGTAGGAAGCTTTCTGCGCTTCCGGTACGCCGAGCACATTGAGGCGCTGTTCGAAGCGGGAGGCGAAAGCCTGCTGGCCGAGGAAAGTGTAGGGGGTATGCGTGGACATGGTTTTGATGAGGGTGACGAACGGCTGCCGGGCTTCGCCCGCTTCGCCCGCGAGGGCGCGTGTTACGAGCTCGCCGTCCGCGTAGCCCCAGCTGTTGCTGCGCTGGTACCCGGCTCCGAAGTTTGTCATATCCACCAGGCGGTCTATGCCCTGGCGGTTCAGGAAAACGCTCTCATTGTCGAAGTCCAGGTCCGAGCCGGCATAACATTTAAAACGGTAGCCGTTGGCTTTGAGCAGGCCGGGCAGCGAGATATGCTCTGGCATATGGGCCCCCAGTTCCTCGAAACCCTCTTTCCCGAAAGGCAGCGAGCCGAATACCGATGGCAGGACCCCGAAGGTCCGGCCCTGGCCGGCCAGGAAGTTTTCCCAGTACAGGCCGTTCTCCGCCAACTGGTCCAACTGCGGCGTGAAACTGCCCAGCACCGCGCCCGGCCCGGAAAAGGACCGGCCCAGTCCTTCCACGATAATGAAAACAAAATTAGGCGGAGCGGCCGCGTTAATTTTGAAATAGGGCCCCAGCGTGTCCGGGGTCTGCTCGGCGCGCAGGAACGGGTAGGCCGGGTCCAGATATTTAAAACCCGTGCCGGCCGCCAGCGGCTTCGCGGGCGTACCCGGCCCGGAGCTTTGCCGCGCCGGGGCCAGATAGCCGATGATGTCGTCGAAAAAATAAGAGGCTTTATTCAGTTTAAGGTTGTATACGTACTCGCTGCCGCCGCCGGTATAGGCCGGCTTCCGGGGCGCGGCGGCCAGAACCAGTAAAGACAGCGCCAGTGCCGCGGCCGCCGCCCGCGGGGATAAGGACGGCCGCGTTTTTTTGCCCAAGATCGACAGCCCCGCCCAGAGCAGCGCCATGGCCAGGCACAGGCCGGCCAGGGCCGGGGTCAACGGCAGCAGGCCGCCTTCCGCGGTCGTTACTATTTCCTGCCAGGTGTAGCCTAACAGGTCCGAGCCCAGCGGCACATGCGCCGTCAGGAAATACTGCGCCAGGGCGGTCTGGATGAAGACCAGCAGCGACCAGGACAGGGCGAGGCCCCAGAGCCCGGCCCGCCGCGACCGGAGGAGAAGGAAAGGCAGCGAGAGCAGGAAAATAGCCGGCAGGTAGCGGGCCAGGCCCAGCAGGTCCAGCCGCAGCGCGGCGGCGGCTATGCGCGCCGTTTCCGCCGGCGGCGTGCCGGTCTGTATCCCGGCGTATAATTCCGCTATGCGCAGGCACAGCAACGCCAGAGCCAGGGCGGGCAGCAGGTCCAGGAACTTTGCCGCGGCCGCGCCCAAAAGCCCCGGAACCCGTCTGAGATATTCCCGGAGGCCGGAAACAGCGGGGGGCTGCGCGGCGCTCTTGGGGGCGGCGATCGCGGAGGTCGGCACGATCAGCGGGGCCAGTTGCGGGGGCGCGGTCTCCCCGCTATGCGCCTGCCTGTCCTGGGTGCCCCAGCTGGTTTCCCTGAAGGAGAAGCAGGCCTTGACCCTTTCGTACAGCGTTATCTGCCTGTAGCCCAGGAACTCCAGCACCGCCATAAAACAAAGGCGGATAATGTCCCGGTCTTTCTTGTAGCGCCGGAAATTGAAGGTGTCGAGGAAGATGGCTGCTATATTTATGGAAATGCCCCAGAGTATGGCCACGGTTATGAACAGGATCACGAACTTGGTGTTGAGCAGCCCCGCGAAATATAGGATCGGGATGGAGAGATAGCCCAGCAGTTCTATGATGGGGCCGAGGAATTCCACGAAGAAAAAGTAGGAAACCCCGACCAGGCTTACCGCGCCGTACTTCGGGTTCATGATCAGCGCCCTGTTGTTGATCAGGCAGTCTATGAGGCCCCGGTGCCAGCGGTTGCGCTGCCTGCGCAGCATCTCCAGGTTGAAAGGCACCTGCGTCCAGCACACAGGGTCGGGCACGAAGAAGATCCGGTAGGGGATCTTCTTGTCCATGCAGTGCCGGTGCAGGCGCATTACCAGGTCCATGTCCTCGCCCACGGTCTTGCGGTAGCCGTTCACCGCTATCACCATGTCCTTCCTGAACACCCCGAAGGCGCCCGAGATTATCAGCAGGCTTTTGAAAATATTCCAGCCCGTGCGGCCCGACAGGAAAGCGCGCGTGTACTCCAGCACCTGTATGGCCTCCAGGGCTTTTTGGGGCAGGTTTATTTCCAGCACCGCCCCGTCCTTGACCGTGCAGCCGTTGAGCACGCGCACTATGCCGCCGGTGGCTATGATCTCGTCGTCCTCGATAAAAAGCTTTGAGGCTTTGAGGATGGCGTCCGGTTCCAGCAGGGAGTCCGCGTCTATCGAGCAGAAGATCGGGAAAGAGGAAACGTTTATGCCGGCGTTTATCGCGTCCGATTTGCCGCCGTTCGCCTTGTCCACGACGATAAGATTGGGGTAGTCGGCGGAAATGTAGATGTCTTTTATGGCCTCGTGCGGGATCTGGCGGCGCACCGGTTTCGAGTAAGGGCCCAGTTTGAAATCCGCTTTCAGCCGGGCGATGGTGTCGTCGGTGGAACCGTCGTTGATCACGATCACTTCGAATTCCGGGTAATGCAGGTTCAGCAGCGACCTGACGCTGCTGGAGAGGACCGCCGCCTCGTTGAAGGCCGGGACTATGACGGAAACCGGCTTGTAGTAGGTGTCGGAGGTCAGCAGGCGCCGGGCCCCGCGCGCGGTGGACAGGTAGCCGTGCTGCACTATGTCCTTGAGCGCGAAAAGTATCAGCAGGGTGTAGGTGGAATTTATCGCGAGGAAATATAAAAAGATCACGCCCTGCAGCCAGTAGGCGGCGTAAACGAGGTGGGGGTTCAGCGCGGCGGTCATTGCGTGGTCCACCCGCCGTTGAGGGCGTAGCGCGCCGTTTCGGCCGCGAACTTGTCCGGCGAAGTCATTTCCTCCCTGAGCATTTCAAGGCCGCGCGGGCCCATCTTCGCGAGGGCCTGCGCCGCGTTGAGCCTTATGTGATAGTTGTGGTCGTGCAGCAGCGGCTGCAGCGCCCGCAGTATTTCCGAGTTGCCGAGATGCGCGTGTTTAAGGTCTTCCAGCCGCGTCCGCCAGTCCTTGTGGCGCAGGATCTCCGGCAGCGCGGCGAAATGGTACTCGGGATCGTGCAGCAGGGTGTTGTGGTCGGGGCTGATGTCGGACCTGAAGAGATGCACGTGTTTCAGCGCCGTCAGCCGCACCCGCCAGTCCTTGTGGCGCAGGGCTTCGGGCAGGATGGAGAAATCTCCGGCGGTGACCAGCGTTTTGATGCAGGCGACGATGATCTCCGGCTCAGCCTGGAAGGCTTTGTAGTATTCCTTTACCGCGGGTTCGGCGCGCTCGCAGGCCGCCGCGTGGCAGGCCGACAGGCAGTCCCGTTTCACTTTCACCGGGATCCCCTCTTCGGACCGTATCTGTTCCAGGAAAAGCCCGAATTCCTCTTCTTTGCCCGCGGCTTTGAGCACGGTTATGCAGTTGAAAAAAACGTCCTCGGTAAATTTGGCCGTCAGGTAGGGCAGGGCGGCCAGTTTGCCGGCGAGGTCGAGGATGTCCAGCCGGTCGCGGACCAGCAGGCTGAGGCCGTAAAGAATGCGGTACTTGACCGGGTTGGAAGCCTCGCTGCTGAAAGCCGCGTTGAAAAAATCCCGGTTATCCTTCAGTTTCAGGGAGGAAAGGATGTCGATGGCGTGCGCCCTTTTATACCAGACCGAATTCTTCGCCAGGCTTTGGTAGTGGAGGCTGATCCTGAATTCCTGCACCAGCCTGGCGGCGCGCTCGGCCAGCTCCCCCTCGAAACTTTCTATGATGCTGGCGGCGGTTTCGCTGTAGGCTTCGTATTCCATGGCGCCGCCGGGTTTCGGCAGCACCGCCGCCGGCTCGGTCACGGTTATGATGGCCGTGGAGATCATGTGCTTGAGCTCTTCCTTCGCCGCCTCCCTCCGCTTCAGGCGGTACTGGTGCGCGAACAGGAAGAGCACCTCGAAAATATTGAAGGCCGCCAGCAGGCAGATAACAGCGTAGAGGATGGCGTAAAAATGCGGCGAGGAAGTGAGATGTGTCAGGAACATAGTGCCGGCTGGGGGAAATCCTGGCAGACCGCGCGGGAAACCCTAGCAGCCGCAGCCCTTCTTCTTCAGGAATTTGTTGACCCTTAACTTCAAATGCTCCACGCTCGTGGGCTTGGTTATGTATTCGTCGATGCCCAGGTCATAGGCTTTTTTTATGTTCAGTTCCTGCTTGAGGGAGGTCATTATGAAGATAGGGATGTCTTTCGTCTCCGGGTTTTCCTTCATCCGCTTGGCCACTTCAAAACCGGACATCTTGGGCATGTTGATGTCCAGCATTACCAGGTCGGGATGGAAGGAGGCGATCTTTTCCAGGGCCTGCATGCCGTCGGCCGCCGTTTCCACGGTGTGGCCGTCCTTGGTGAGGTAGGCCTGGTAGATCAGGCGTATCGGTTCATCGTCGTCAACTACGAGTATTTTTGCCATATCAGTGTTGTTTTTCGGTGTAGTAAAGCCCGGTTCCCCTGGGTGGAGGAACCGGGCTTGTATGTGTGCCGCGCTCTTATTTCAGCAGCTCGGCGCTCTTGACGTAGTCCATCTTGGGGAATTCCGCCTTCAGGTATTTGTTGCCCTGCAGCTGCACGCGGCCCTGGTCGGGGCCCATGCCGCTGGGGGCGCCTTCGCCGTAGCCGGAATAGATGCTCTCCACCACGTTCATCCCTTCGGTAACCTTGCCGAACGGGGAGAAGCCCATGCTGTCGAGGTTAGCGTTATTGCCGTAGTTGATGAAGAACTGGGTGGTGCGGGTGTTGGGGCCGGCCATCGCGTAGGAGATATAGCCTTTAGCGTTGGACTGCTTCACGGGGTCGTCCTGTATCCTGGCACCGCGCCAGGCGGCGGCGACTTCCGGTTCGCCGTGTATGCCGAACTGCACCATGAAGCCGCTGATCACGCGGAAGAAGGCTACGTCGGAGAAGAAGCCGGCCTTGACCAGGTTGTAGAACCTGTCGGCGCCCAGGGGCGACCAGGCGCGGGTAACTTCCAACGTGAAATCGCCCTTGGTAGTGGTGAATTTCACTTTAAAGGTTTCCGGGGCTTTTTCCGTAAGGCTTGCGGGGTTTTTAAGAGCTTCCATGTTTGCGTTGATCTCCTTGTTCTGCTGGGTGTCGGCCGGCGCGGCCGCCTGCTGCGCGGCTTCGGCCGGCTGGCTCATCTCGGCCTGCGACACTTCCTGCGTTTTCTGGCTGCACGCGGCGGCTAAAACCACCGCGAAAACAAATATTAAATGCCTGTTCTTCATCGCGTTCCTCCTGTGCCTGCTTATGTATTATAATAAATATAGAGCGGCATTAGGAGGACGTATGGCTGTAGGCACATTCAAGGCGCTAGTGCAACAAAACTGTTAAAGACCTCTGCCGGTGTCC
>DAOPZW010000076.1:0-11627 GCA_035353595.1 Elusimicrobiales bacterium
TTCGACGACGGCTTGCCCAGCGCCTCGATCACGAAGCCGCAGGCCTCGCGCAGGTACAGGGAAGGATGCCACTGCCCCTGCAGGGCGGTATTGAACATCATGGTCGCGTAGACCACCGACAGCAGCACCCCGTAGAGGACGCTCAGCATGCCGCCGAACTCATCGAACAGCAGGCTCTTGAGCGCGGCCACGAACACGGAGCCCAGGCGCGCCAGCATCCAGAACATGGCGCTGATGCTGCTCAGGGTGCGCACCGGCAGCAGCAGTTCCTGCAGCTGGGGCGCACCCCACAGCGCGAGGAGCTGCGCCTGGGAAGAGCTCAGCATTTCAGATAAAAAGCCGCCGCCATTTTTACTCCGGTTCGTTGTCCGGCGCCGGCGGCTGGGCGGCGGGCGGCTCTATTTTACATACCGTGCTGACGCCCAGCAGCGTATAAAGCCCGCACCAGCCCAGGATAGCCGTAAGAAAAGCCATGAAAGCGGCCGCCCCCAGCACGACGGCCAGTACCCCCGCGGACTTATATGCCCCGACCGCCAGCGCCGCGCCGGCCGCGTACCGCAACACCTTGTCCGTATTGCCTACGTTCTTCACCATGTTCCCCCCTTTACATGCCGCCGAAACCAGGGCAGATCCTTCCCTGCCCCTCAACGTCCCCTGTTCCCTTCGAAGCGTTCATCTTCTTCCAGGTCCGAGGAATGATCGATGACGGGCTTGTCGAAAATATCAAGCACCGCGTCGTGGATCTTGGGCAGGGCGGCGGAAATGTCCGCCACGCTGACCAGCCGGTCCTTTTCTATCATCGTAAGTATGATATCCGTGGTAATATCCATCGGGGTAACATCCGTCATAATATTCCCTCCGCTTTATTTTAGGTCCGGACTTCCGGGGTACCCGCCCGGCGGACGGCTGCCCCAAATCCGCTAGTATTCTAGCAAACCCCGCCCGGAAATAGCTGCCCGCCTATTCACTGCCCTAGCCCCGTATATTTTCGCGCAGCGCTATTTTCAGGGCTTGCGCCAGGCAGAGCACGGCCAGCAGGGCCCAGGCGGCGGTCCAGACGCCCGGGGGCAGGGGCAGCACTTCCGCGGAAAACATCGTGGCGTCGGTCTTCAGCGCGCCGCCGATGCGCCAAAGCGACCTGAGGTCGAACAAAGCGTAGAGGCAGCTGGCCGAACCGATGAAGACTAAAAAGAGATCGTTGGTCTTCTGGTCCAGCCAGAGGCCCATGGCGGCCAGGCCGCCGCCGATAAGCAGGCCGGACGCGAAAGCGAACGGCGCGCGCACATACAGCAGCGTAAGCGCCAGCAGGCCCAGGCCGAGCAGTACCGACACGGCCCTGTCGAACCGCGTGCGGCAGGCCAGGATCAGGATCAGGCTTCCCCAGAGCATGGACCCGAGATAGCCGGCGGACAAGACCAGCCACCGCAGGCCCCCCCGCGTCCAGCACACCCCGCTGCCGTTATTTTCAACCGTAATGCTGTCCACCTGGCCGCCGCTCAGCAGCGCGGCCAGGCCGTGGCTGGCCTCGTGCAGGAAAGTGACCAGGATCCGCACCGGGTAAATTATCGCCGAGTCCCAGAGCAGCCAGGCGGCCAGCAGCGCGCCGCCCACCTGCAGAGCCCGCGCCCAAGAAGGTTTGCCGTATGGATACATGACCCGGTAATTCTACAAAACAAAACCGCAGGGCTTCCCCGCCGGCTTTTTTCCCTTTGCAAGCGGCTCCGCTAACGGTATAATACTTTTGATATCTATCAACCAAGGAAGGAAAATGAAAAGAACCATACTGCTGTCAGCCGTTTCCGCCCTGCTCCTGGGCACGGCCGTAATTCCCGCCGCGGCCTCCGACTGCCCCGGCTTCGTACCCCCCAACAATCTGAACATCCCCGTGGGCTCCGCCCAGGCCAGGGGCATCATCGAGGCGCAATTCAACGAAGTCCTCGATACCGTACAGAGGATATACGCCCCCATAGTGGCTGCGCGGGGCGCCGTGCTTGAGCTGCGCAGGCTGTGGACCGACGGCACCGTGAACGCCTCGGCGTCCCAGAGCGGCAAGAGATATATAGTGAACATGTACGGCGGCCTTGCCCGCCATGAGACCATCACCATGGACGGCTTCGCGCTGGTAGTCTGCCACGAGCTGGGCCACCACCTGGGCGGCGCGCCCATGGTCTCCAGCTGGGCCACCCTCGAAGGCCAGGCCGACTATTACGCCAACAACAGGTGCCTCAAGCAGGTCTTCGCCGACCCGGCCAGCAGCAATTTCACCCGCATCAAGGGCAGCGACGAACTGGCCGCGGCCGCCTGCGAAGCCACGTACAGCTCCGCCTCCGACCGGGAGATCTGCGTCAGGAGCGCCATGGCCGGCAAATCCGTGTCCTACCTGTTCAAGATCCTGCGCAACGAGACCGTTGTCCCCGGCTTCGATACCCCGGACACCAAGGTAGTCACCACGATGATGACGGCGCATCCCGCCACCCAGTGCCGCATGGACACTTACCTGCAGGGCTCGCTGTGCACACGGCGGTTCTCGGACCCCCTGAGCTATACCGACCCGCTCATCGGCTCCTGCACCCGTTCCGCCGGCTTCACCACCGGCTTCCGGCCGCTGTGCTGGTATAAACCGGCCAACAACTCCGAACTGCTGCCGCCCGGTTCCAGGCCCGCTTTCGGAACGCCCGGCGACCTGCCCGGCCCGGTCTTCTCCACGCTGCAGAACGGCTTAGCCTGGTAAGGCTTTAGCCCGCCACAAAAAATAACCGCCGGGTTTCCCCCGGCGGTTATGTTTTTAACAAGGAACCGGGATAATTTCCCCGGCCTGCTCCGGGCCCTATTTCCCTGGCCCGCGGCCTTCCAGCGCCGCGTTGATCTTTTCGTCCAGCACGGCGAGCTGCACGGTCTTGTCCAGGAATTCCCGGCAGTTGCTCTGCTCCTTGAAAAGGGCGCCCATTTTCCCGTCGAAAGCGGAGCCGGTGATTATAAAAACAGGGATATCGCGGGTCTCTTCGTCCGCGCTCAGTTCGCGCAGGGCTTCTAAGCCCCCGATGTCGGGCATCATCACGTCCATCAGGATCAGGTCGGGTTTGGCTTCTTTCGCCTTCTTTATGCCTTCGCGCCCGTTGTCGGCGTTGAGCACCTTATGGCCCTGCATCAGCAGGAAATCGAACATCAAGCCTTTGAACTGCACATTGTCGTCTACTACCAGTATTACCGCCATAAGATCCTCCCGTCCCAGGTTCAGCCCGGCAACAACATTCTACCAAAACAAAACCGCCGCCCCCTGCGGCACCGGTCCCGGAGAAAGGATCAGGCCGCAGCTCCGCCGGCCAGCTGGCCGCAGGCCGCCCCGATGTCCGCGCCGCGCTCGGCCCGCAGGTACGCGAGCACGCCCGCGGCTATCAGCTCGCGCTGAAACGCCTTCGCGCGCCGCGGCTCTCCGCCGGGTCCCCCCGGCGGATTATAGGGGATCAGGTTGACCCGCCCCGGGATATCCCGCACAAGGCCGGCCAGGGCCGTCGAATCCGCCGGCCGGTCGTTGACGCCGGGCAGCAGCACATATTCCAGCATAACATGCGCGCGGCGGGCGGCGCAATAACGGCGCGCCGCCGCCAGCACGCTGCGCAGCGGATACTTTTTTTCCATCGGGGCCAGGCGGGCGCGCAGCGCCGGGTCGGCGGCCACCACCGAAACTGCCAGGCGCACCTTCAGGTCCGACGCTGCCAGCTCTTCTATCACCGGGATCACCCCTACGGTAGAAACGGTCATCTTGGACTGCGGGAAATGGCGGCCCCGGCTGTCGGAAAGTATCAGGATGGCCCGGCGCACGTTCTCCCAGTTCAGGAAGGGTTCGCCCATGCCCATAAAGACCAGGCTGCTCAGCGCGCCCGCCTCCTTAAGGCAGGCCTCGAACTGGGCGAGGATCTCCGCCGCCGTAAGCGAGCGCCGCAAGCCCAGCGCGCCGGTGGCGCAGAAAGTGCACCCGCAGGCGCAGCCGGACTGCGAGGAGAGGCAGGCGGACAGGCGCTCCTTACCCGGCAGCACCACGCTCTCGGCCGGGGCGCCGTCGGCGAAGCGCAGCAGCAGTTTTTTTGTGCCGTCCCCGGCGGCCAGCACCCGCTCCGGGACGGCAAGAGGCGAAAGGGAAAAGGCGGGCGCCAGCGCCGCGCATACGCGCCCGGGCACCCCCGGCAGCGCGCCCGGGTCCGCCGCTCCGCGCCGGTGCACTGCCCGGAATACCGGCCCCGCGTCCGAAGGGTCCCGGCCGAGCCCTTTCAGCGCGGCGGCCAGTTCTGTACGTGTCAGGCAACGGATATCCGGATTCACGCTCACTATCTTACAAAAATTGCTTTTTGCGCGCCGGCCCGTACCGTTCCGGCCGGGCAGTTTCCGGTTAAAATGCTCCTGCGGTTTTTTCACTTCCTGCCGGCCCGCGGGTTTCAGCAGCCCCGCCCCACGGCCGCGCGGCGGTGATGCGCGGGGATGGCTTTCAAACCCGCAAAACAGCGGGCAGAATTAAATATAATAGCCGGGAACACAACTGGGAGAAAAACATGACAACGGACGCGAATGAACCCTCAGGAAAAGAGCCCGGCAAATGGCTGCCGCTGCTGCTCGCGGTATTTTTTGCGCTCTGCCTGTCTCTCGGGGCGCTTACCGCCAGGGCCTTCGTCTTCCTGGTCAGGGCGCTGTTCAGCGAAAACCTGCCGGCCCTGCTGCTGCACGCCGCCATCTTCTGCCTGTTAGCGGCGGCTTCCGCTTTTTCCTTCCGCAAGTTCCGGGCCTTCAGCCTGGCGCGCGGCGCCACCGGCTGGCTGGGCGTCAACACCCTGGCTTTGGGCGCGGTATTGTTCTTAGCCGGAGCCGCGGCCTGGCGGCTTACCTGGGTAAGCCCGATGGAACGCATGGTTGCCGAGGACAATGCCGCCAGGAAAAGCTGCCAGGAGAACGCCACGGCCATGCTTGCTGTCAGCCGGGTGACGGAAAGCCACATCCCGTGGTCGGGCTTCATTCTGGTTAAAGCCACCCTGCTGGCCAAGCGGCCGCTCGTGGTGGATGGAGAAGACTGGCTGCCCGACGGGCCGGTGACCAGCGGTTTTTCGTCCGCCGCGCAGCTCACCGAACTGCAGCCCGGCCAGCCCAAGGATATTTATATCCGGCTGATAAACCCGGTGGTCAATAACGTCTCCAGGCCGGTCAACGACGGGCCTTATTATTTTCCCGAGGTCCGCGCCTACGTGACCGACCCGGCTTACGACGGCGGCAGGTCCTGCAGGGTAACGCTGATCAGGAACCTGGCTACCGGGCATTACAGCAGCGCCGATTTCGGCTCGGCAAAAATAAAACTCGCCGGCGACAAGCCGCCCTTCAAGGAGCTCGCCCCCGGCAGGACCCCCCCGCCATACACGCAGCCAGAACCGCTGTCCGGGCAGGAATCCATTTTACTCAACGGCGGCTATGCCGAAATGTTCAAGGCCGCGCTGCCGCTGGCGCTGGCAGGCGATGCGGCCGCGCAGTTCAACCTGGGCCTGCTGTACGGTAAAGACAGGGGCGCGGAGCAAAGCATGAAATGGCTGCACAAAGCCGCGCAGCAGGAGCTGGCGGACGCGCAATATGAACTGGGCCTGCGCTACGGCTACGGGCAAGGCGCGCCCCTGGACCCGGCCGCGGCGTTTGACTGGCTGCGCAAGGCCGCCGGCAAAGGCCATAAGGACGCGCAGTATGAGCTGGGCCTGGCCTATACTTTCGGCAGAGGCGTTCCCGCCAGCCCCAAGGAAGCCGAAGCCTGGTTCCGCAAAGCCGCGGGCAAATAAACCGCGGCCCCGGCGCCCTGTAAAAATAAAACCGCCGGGCGGCGGCCGTAAAGAAAAACCGGCCGCCTTCGGCCCTATACTGTTCCCGCGGGCTTTTCCCCGCTGCGGACACCCCGGGTGGCTTTAAGGGGCTCGGCGCCGCGCGCCTGCGCCGCTTTTTCCTGATAATCGAGCTGTATCTTCACCAGCTTTTTAAAAATAACCATCAGAACTTCGTTCTGCGCGCCCAGGTTTTCATAGCCGGCCGCTTCGGCCTCTTTACATAAATAGTAGATGGCTTCTATGGTGGAAATACAGTGTTCCCTGGGCTGTTTTTTAATGATGAATTGTGAAATATAATTGCGGGAAAAAGACAGCCGGGGCAGGGCATGGATGTTTTTGCTTTGGTTCAAGATCCTCTTGGCGCAGGCCCAGGTACCGTCCAGGACGAAGACCAGCAGCGTTTGCCCGGAGGGTTTGAAGAGGGCGTCCCCGTGGGCCGCGAAATTCATGGCCCGGGGTCCGGGGTACAGGACAACAGGGTTATAGGCTGGATCCCGGAGCAGCGCATTGACCCGCTCATCGCGGGTGAAATCAGTGCCGACCAAAAGCTCCGCGTTCTTCAGGCACAACTTCGCAAGCCGGGCCGTGCCGGTCCTTTGCTTGCGGGCTTCCAGGGGATGCATCAGGATCACAAAACGCATCCTTGTTGAAAATGGTTTTACGCTGCCGCACAGACAGTTCTTTTTCGCCCTGTAACAGGCATAGCACTCCTCGCGGGGGGCGCTCCCGTCATCTGGTGAAAGCCCGGCTGTTTTTAACATGGCGCTTAAAACCGCGGGAGCCGGCCCGGCCCCGGACCTTTTAATACAAATACAGCGGCTCCCCTTTTTTGAATTCATGCGCGCAGTTAATTATCAGCGTGCCCTGCATAGCCGGATATTTCTTCGAATAGAAATAGATGTAGCCGCCCGCGTCGGTTATGAGTTTAGCGTCCACCGCCTTGGCCTCCACATAAAGTATTGCCGCGCTTTCCGGATGCCAGGGCAGCTTCAGCTTCGGGATCTCCTGCAGATACTTGCCGTCTTTGGTCAGCGCGTCCAGCTTTTCCGGGAAAGCCCCCTCCTGGTCGCCATAATAAACCTGCAGGGCCGACCTGACCGAGGCCAGGTTCTGCCTGGGCCCGGCCCAAAGGTCGGCCGGCTCCTTTGCGCATGAAGCCAGCGCCGCGGCCGCCGCCAGCCCGGCGGCCAGGTAAATATTCCTGTACATAAAATTCTCCTGTTTCACCCTGAAGAAAGCCATATCAGTATTCTACCAAACCGCGTAAAGTAAAACCGCCGGGCATTCCCGGCGGCCGAACCTGCCCCGTGCCAAAAGGTCCGCCGGTCAGGAAACCTTTTTTTTGCGTTTTGTTTTAGGGTCCAGATACCGGACCTGATGCACTTTTTCCTGGTAATGGAGCTGCGTGTCCACCATTTTTTTAAAAAGGACCATCAGATTTTCACTCTGCGCCTTAAGGTTTTCATAGCCGGCCGCTTCCGCCTCCCCGCATAAATAATAGATAGCCTCTATGGTGGAGATATAACCCTGTCCGGGCTGCTTTTTAATGATGAACCGGGAATTATAGCTGCGGGAAAAAGAAAGCCGGGGCAAAGCCTGGATGTTCCGGCTTTTGAATAACAGCCTCCTGACGCTGTCCCAGGTGCCGTCCGCCACAAAGACCAGGAGCGTTTTCCCTTCCGGCCTGAGGAAGCTCCCATGGGTTTCAAAATTCACGGCCTGGGGCCCGGGATACAGCAGAACGGGAAAATAAGCGGGGTCCCGGAGCAGGGCATTTACCCGCTCATCCCGGCTGAAATCAGTGCCTATTAAAAGTTCCGCGTTCTTCAGGCATAACCTCGCCAGCCGGGCCGTCCCGGTTTTTTCTTTTTTGGCTTCCTTGGTATGCATCAGGATCACGAAGCGCATTTGCGTAGAAAAGGGTTTCACGCTGCCGCATAAACAGTTTTTTTTCACCCGGTAACAGACATAGCAATACTCGCGGTGATCGCGCTGAACCTCTTTTGCCTGATCCGTTTCTTTAGCCATGAAAGGGACGCTGATGACTATATGACTATTTACCAACATTTCTCCCGCGCTGCCGCTGACTAGTCATATTGCGATCAGCGTCCCGTCCCTTTTTTCGGTTTCGGAACTTCGCAGACATACCAGTTCTCAAGCTTCTCGCGCGCCCAGGGGTTCGCGCGCAGGAAAACGAGGCTGGACTTCATGCCGGGATCGTACTTGAAACAGTTTATGGGAATGCGCCGCCACAGCCCTTCCCAGCCGTGCCTGTCCAGCATATAGGTGAGGATGGCTTCCAGCGTAAGGCCGTGCAGCGGGTCGCGGGACCTTACGGCAGGCACAGGCTTGGCGGAAGATCCGGCAATGGCCGCGGCGTAAGCGTTGCCGGAACAGCATTTGCCCAGCGGGTTCTTCGCCTCGCAGTTGCACTTCGGGACCGCGCCGGTTATCTCTTTGATTATCGTGGCCCAGCGCGTGGCTTTGGTCTTCTCTACGGCGGCCAATACCTGGGCTTTAGTAACTCCGGCGCAGTAGCAGGCGAATACCGGCTCCGCCCCGGTCTTGAAATAAACGGGCACAGACACGTCTTCCTGTTTGAACAAGCCGCCCTTCGGGTGGAAATATACTGCGGCGCAGCCCGGCGTTGTGCAGACCAGGTACCTGTCCGCCGCGGCCGCCAAGCCGGGCTTGAGCAGTTTGCGCACCGTGCCCCCCGGCACTATTTCCCCCGGCTGGCCGCAAAGGGGACAGGCTAGATCATCGCCGCCCGGCGCTGGCTTGCCGCAGCAGGAATTCCCGCGATCACAATTTTGTTTATCCATAGCTCTGCTCAGTCCAACGCGAATTCTTCGCCGTTGGCGAGCACGCGGGCCCTTTTGCCGAAGGTGGCGGTGAATTTCCCGGCGCTGTCGGTATTTACCGGGATCATATAGCGCGGCCTTTTGTTCTCCGCCAGCTTCCGGATGGCGGAGAAATAAGCGTGGCTGGTCAGCGGCGCGGGCACGTCCGCCAGCCCCCGACCCCTGAACCAGTCCAGCGCCTGCTGCATACCGTCCTCGTCGCCGCAATCGTCCCAGGCGGAGTACACCAGCGCCGCGCCGCGCAGATCGTTTATCTGTTCCTTAACCCATAAAGGCGTGTTGCCCCGCACGGGGATTATCAGCCTGTTCAGGTTGGCCCGCACCCAGTCCCAGCCGAACATTTTGGGCCTCATCCTGCTGAAAGTCTCGGTATATTCGCTCATCTGGTAAACCCGCTGCGTGGCGTCGTTGCGGATAATGCGCAGGTACTCAGTGTCCAGGCCGGGGATCTTAAGCTCCATGCCCTGCTTGAGCGCCAGCGCTTTCATCCTTTCCAGCAGCAGCGCCGTATAGCCGTCCACCACCAGGTAGCGCCGGGTGCGCTGGGCCAGGTTGGCCAGGCTGGTCAGCAGGCCAATGTCCTGCCCCGCGCACATTACGAACAAGGCGCCGTCCAGACGTTTAACGTTCACTTCCAGATCGCCCATCACTTCCTGCTCGGCGGGGCCTTTCTCAAGGCCGGCCCGGGCGCCCGCGGTTATCAGCGCGTCTATGGGGCCCATCTTAGCCGCCAGGAACTGTTTGAAGGCCGCGGCTTTATTGCCGTGGTCGCGGAAGTCGCCGGTATAGATCACCCTTTTACCTTCGGACTCTATCAGGAAAGCGAAAGACTCGGCCGCGCTGTGATCCATCAGATAAGGGGTTATCACGAAACGGCCCACGATAAATTTGTGGCCCTTGCGGAAATGGTGGATATTGCCGGCCAGCCGCGGGCCGTCGCGCCGCATCTTGGCGGTGATGCGGATCACATCCTCCATTATCTCGGTCATGAAAATTTTTATGCCGGGGTTGAGGGGCTTTGCCAGCAGCGCGCCGTAACTGGCCCAATGCGTATGCGAGACGAGCAGCGCCAAGATGGGATCCGCGGCTTTGTCATAAAGCCCGGGGATGTTCAGCACGCTTTCTTCCGGCGCGGCCTGCGGCGCGGCGCCGTAATCCAGCAGTATCCTGGACCGGCCGCTGACAAGCTCTACGCAGCTGCCTTGCGTGCTTCCGGCGCCGCGGTGAATGATTATTTCCATACCTTATGGGAAAGCTGTTTACTATATACTATTTGCCCGCAATTCATCTTACTGTGTCAGTAAATAGTCACATAGTCCCCTACTATAATTATCGCGGGCTTGGATGTAAAAAGGCTCCTGTTGCCTTTTTTTCTATTTGGACAGCGGCAGGGACAGGGTAACTTTGGCGCCGCGGCCGGGGGCGTTCTCGGCCCTGGCGGTGCCGCCTTGCTGCTCCAGGTATTTGCGCGCTATGGTAAGGCCCAGGCCTATGCCGCGCGGCCGGGTGGTGAAGAAAGGCTCGAAAACCTTCTCGCCGTCGCCGCCGGGCAGGCCGGGGCCGGTGTCGGTTACGGTCAGGTGCACCAGCTTGGCGTCATGAGAGGCTCCCAGGGTCACCGTGCCGCCTTCGGGCATAGCCTGCACCGCATTGGTGAGTACGGCCCGCATGGCGTAACAGATCGCTTCCATGTCCGCGTTCACGCACGGGTCCGCCGGGTCGGCGGCCACCGTCAGCGTAACTGCGGGCGGAACCGGGCAAGAACCCGCCAGGTCCTTGAGCGCCGCGTTCACGGAAGCCGGCGCGCAGTTTAACTCCCTGACGCGGGTGAAAGCGAGCATTTCCTCTATAACATCGTTGCTGTGCTTTACCTCGCTCTCTATTATCCCTATATGCTTGACGACCTTCGGGTCAAGAACAGCCCCGCCGGCGCCCAGCTTTGTCTTTATATAGTAAAGCGAGTTGGAAATTATCGCCAGGGGGTTGCGTATCTCGTGGCTGATCACGCCAGCCATCTGCTTGAGCGGGTCCGGTTTGTTTTTTTTGGCGTCGTTATTCATAGCGCAGTAATATTCTATACTTTTTTTGAGCCATTGCGCGCCTGGCAGGCGAGGGCTCGCCGGGCATCTTCAGGGTCACGGGCAGGCTCAAGCCTGCGGCGCCCTGAATACTTCCGGCAGGCCGCGCTGCCCCGGCACAACAGCCGCCAAAGCCTCTGCAAGGCTTTTACCTATTTTACGGGGCTCAGGGACCGGGCGGCCAGCTTTGCCGCATAACGGCCGCTTTTAACCAGGTAAAGGCCGGCCAAAGTCCCCCACAAACTTGCGGCCAGATTTCCCAGGAAGCCTTGCGTCGACGCGCTCTGCCTGACAGACTCGGGAGCGGTCAGCACGAAGGCGATGCCCGCCAGCACCTTTAATACGTCCCCGAAATAAGTCACGACCAAATAGATACCGAGCATTTTCAAATACAGTAAAAATTTATCCTCTGCCCCGCCAGGGCCGCCCCCGGCGCCCGGATACGCGAATTTATAAAAGGCTTCTCCGTCGCGTATCAGGTAAAGACCGCCCGCGAGGTAAACCAGGGGCCAGATATACCCTAAGGCGAACATCATGGTCATGCCGCCGCCCATACCGCTGAAGCTTTGCCGCGCCATCGCGATACCGGGCACTATCTGAAGCAAAGCGGGAACAGCCAGGATAATGCAATACACCCCGAAAAGTTTACTGCCAAGGATAAAGTGATCCTTCCCGTTCATTTTGTTTTCTCCTTAAACGCCCCCGCTCAATAACTTCTCCCGCCGCCCCAGAGCTTTGATACCAAAAGGAGCAGCACAATACCTCCGCAGACGAGCGTGCCCGCCTTATCGCCGGGAGAAAGCATGCCCCAGGACGGATTTTCCGTCCCGTACTGG
>DAOPZW010000076.1:11637-13189 GCA_035353595.1 Elusimicrobiales bacterium
CACGCAGTTCCCGCCTTCTCCGCGCGCTCCGCCCGCGGCCGCTGTAGTAGTTGTGCACGATAAAGCCGCCGGCGATAAAGGTGTGCGGCGCGCCAAGTTCGAGAGTGTAGACCGGACGCTGCTCCGTTAAGCTCTCCGCCGATGTTATAACGGCCCAACGAAGGCCCTTGCCGGCCGGAAAAGCCAGCTCATCCCCCGCCTTAAGCGTACCGGCTTGCACGAACCCGTTGCGGGTAAGCAGCGGATGTTCCGCCGCGGCGTCAAGAACTTTGCCCCCGGCCTTTATCCTCAGCACCGGCGCCGAGCCGACGAATATTTTTTTAATTTCGGCCTTGAGCAGCTTTCCGTCCCTGTAAGCGCTGACGCTCCCGCCGGCCGCAAGGGCAGCTATCGGCTTTGCGCCGTCCGGCGTGTCTATTAAAGTGCCGGCAGGAACCCCTCCCCTGCCGTCGCGGGCGCTGCCCGTATTGCCGCCGGCGCCCTGCGCATAGGCGGGCGCGTAAAAGAGGAAGAGGAACAACAACGGGAGCGTTTTTTTCATGGCGGGGCGGTTACCGTCAGCGCAGGCCGGCCATGATCCCGCCCAGAACGGCGGCGGCGATTATGATGCTGACGCCGATTATTCCGGAGGAGACTATCCTGCCGAAGTACTCGGCCACGGCCCGGTTCCCCTGGGCTATTTCCTTGCCTTCGTCGATGTCCGGCGTAAGGCCGTCGAAGATCTTCGGTATCCTGGCTGAAAGCGCTATAAGCAGCGCCACGCCCGCAAGGCCGCCCATGACAGAAAAAAACAGCGCCCAGACCAGACTGATAACTGTTGCAGACATATTAGCTCCTTAGTAACAGCGGACCTGCCCTGAGCGACCCGCCTCAGGCTTTCGCCTCCATAGTTTATATTTTTTGTTCAGGCGCAAAAAAGCCTTCTGTCATTTTCGAACGGACAAGGCCGGGGGGGCGTTCTTAACTTTGCGGCTGCTTTCGCATTGCCGGCGCTCCCTGTTAATGGACGGCCCGCTCATCAGGAGCGTTCTTGCGGGCGGTTTTCCGGGTTGCCGTTATTAAGTTAAACTAGTATACATGCCTGCGCGCTGGTTCCATCCGCTGGACAGGGAAATCTTCAGGATCGCCATACCGGCTTTCCTGGGCTTCCTCGGCTTCATCCTCTTCGACGCCGTAAATCTCTTCTGGGTGAGCAAAATGGGCACGCCGGTAGTGGCCGGCGTGGCCTCGGCCGCCTTCCTGACCTGGGCGGTCTACGCGGCCATGAACTCCACCACGGTAGGCGCCAACACCCTGGTGGCCCAGTTCTTCGGCGCCGGCAAAAAAGAAGAGGCGCTGCGCGCCGCTGCTGAAGCCGCCTGGCTGAGCGTAGGCGCCAGCGTGCTCATAATGGCCCTGTTGCTGCCCTCCATAAAGTCCATCTTCAGTTTTATGGGCCTGCAGCCCGCCACGGCGGTCTACGCGCGGCAGTACCTCACCGTCTACCTGTGCGCCCTGCCGCTCTATTACCTCTGCAGCCTGGCCGGCAGCATCTTCAACGCCTACGGCGACA
>DAOPZW010000077.1:0-12863 GCA_035353595.1 Elusimicrobiales bacterium
TCGGTGCCGTTCTTGTAGCCGTCCTCTTTTTCCGAACGGTTCGCTTTTGCTTCTTCCACCGCCAATTCCGCGAGCTTAAGTCTTTGCCAGGCGTCTTCGTACGCTTTCAGTTTGTTTTCCAGGTCTATAAGCAGGTGCTCCCGCTGCTCTTTAAAGTTGTCCGCTGCCGCGGCTTCTTTCAGCCTGGCCTCTTTAATTGAATGCGATCCTTCCCACCAGTTGCTGATGGGCAGGCTGACCATTCCGAAGGCTACGCTGTTCTGGTAGCGGTTGTCCCCGTGCTTGAAATAGTCCAGCCGGTGTAGCGCCGCACCCACGCCGATAACCGGCAGATATTCCCCGCGCTTCATTTTGGACTGCAGTTTTGCGGCCTGGGCGGCCGTCTCGTACAGTTTATATTCCGCCCGGAGCGGGACCGCCGCCGGCAGGTCTTCTTTCTTTTCCGCCGGTTCCAGGAATTCCTCCCGGGTTTCGGGCAGGATAATTGCCGTTCCCTGGGGAATTTCGGCGAAAAGCCTTAGTTCTTTTTCCGCGCTGTCCAGGGCGTGCAGCAGCGCTGAGCGATTGACTTCCACCTCTGAAAGTTTCAGGTTCACGCGCAGCACGTCGGTCTTGGTCACGAGCCCGCCGGCAAAAGCCTGGTCCACCTGCGACTTAAGGACCTTGAGCAGCGCAGCGTATGCCTCGAGCGTCTTCTTCTTTTCACTCAGCGTCTTGAGCGTCCGGTATTTCCTTTCCGCGCCGGTTATCGTCCCGTCGGTAGCCAGCCGGAGCTGCTGGGCCGCGGCTGCCTTCCCGGCGCCTGCCAGGCGGTTGCCGTTGTAGATGCGCCCGCCGGCGAACAGCGGCTGCTGCACTGTTATCATGGATACCGCCAGGTTGCTTTCCTCGTTGAGCGTGGCCGGGATCACGGGCATTGTCAGGGCGGAGCCTGGCAGTATGTTGGTGTTGGCCGCCATCGCCGTAGCGCTGACATTCGGGAAGTAGCGTGTGAACGCGGCCTTGGCTGCCTGTTCCGCCGCCTGCGCTTCCAGCCGGGCCTGCCGCAGCCCGCTGTTGTTCTTAAGTGCCAGTTCCCGGTACGTCTCCGGCGTCAGTGAAAGTTCCCCGGCCTGTGCGGCCTGTGCGGCCAGCAGCAGGGCGGCCGCGGCAAAGAAGGTTCTTGAGCGGTTCATTTCGCGGCCTCCTCTGTTTCTCCGTAGCGCGCATAGGCGGCAGGCAGCACCAGCAGGGTGAGTACCGTAGAGCCTATAAGCCCGAAGCAGATAACGGTCCCCAGCGGGCCCCATAGCAGCGAGCCGGAAAGTATCAGCGGTACCACGCCTACCGCGGCCGCGCTGGCGGTGAGCAATATCGGGCGCAGACGGCGCTTCCCGGCCGCAGTAGCCGCCGCGTGTACGCTCATCCCTTTGGCCTCCAGCTCATGCGCGTAACTGATAAGGATAATGCCGTTCCTGACCACCATGCCGAAAAGCCCTATTACGCCCAGGAAGGCCGTTAGCCCGAAGGGGTACCCCATCAGCAGCAGCCCGAGCGCGCCGCCGATGATGCTGAGCGGCATGGTGGCCATTATCAGCAGCGCCAGCCGGACGGTGCGGAACTGGAACAGGAGTATGATGAAGATGAGGAGCATGCTGACCAGCAGGGCGTATGTTATGGGGATAAAATCCTCGAGGCGCTTCTCCCTTTCTCCGCCGTAACCGACCTGTATGGACGTCGGCAGTTCCAGCTTATTTATCTTCTTCTCCATCCGCGAGAGTACCGGGTCGGCCAGTTTGCCAAAGGCTACGTCCGCGCGAATTGTTATGGTCAGCCTGCCGTTGCGGCGCACTACCTGGCCGTCGGTGAAAGCCGGCTTCAGGCGCGCGATCTGGCGGACAAGCACCGGGCTGGGAGACAGGAGGCCGCTGACATACTGGTCTTCCAGTTTCTCAGGGGCTGCGCTCTTGGCCGTATCGTATTTCAACACCACGGAGCGGGGGTAATCCCCCTCCCACACGGTGGAGACCGGCAGCCCGCCGCGGTTCATGGCCATGGCGAAACCCAGCATGCCGCGGGTTATCCCCAGGCGGTTAGCCGCTTCCGTGTTGAGCTGCAGGTCGGCGGACAGCGTGGGGTCGCGGTAGTCGTCCCGCAGCCAGATCACATCGGGATCTCCGGCCGCGGCTTTTTTTATCTTCGCCGCCGCGGCTTTGACGGCGAGTAGGTCGTCCCCGCTCACCCGTATCTCGATAGGGGCTTCCGCGGGAAGGAAGTTCAACTGCTTGAATCTTACATGCGCCTCCGGGAAAGCCTCGGTGTACTTCGGACCGTATTCCGCCAGGATCGCGTCGACGTCTTTGTCTTCGTGGGTTATCACGAGTATTTGCGAGTAGTTCTTCGCCGGCATCTGCGGCGCGTAGGAGGTGTGGAACCTCGGAGAACTGTCTCCGATAAAACTGATGACGTCCATGGTCCGTTTATCCGGTTTCAGGATGGCCGCTATCTTCCTTGTGATCTCGGCGTTCTTTTCCAGCGTAGTGCCTTGCTTGAAGTAGATCTCCACCGGGAACTGGTTGCGCTCCAGCGTAGGGAATAGCTGCTGTGGGACCAGGGCGAAGAGGAGTATGCCGAGCGCTATGGCCGCGACACCGCCTTTTACCGTCCTCCCGGGGTTGAGCATGATCTTTTCCAGGGTTGTGTCGTACGCTTTCTGTACGCGCTCCAGCATCGTAGTTTTGGCTTCGGTTTTAGCGCCGCCGTGCTTGAGACCGGTCTTGATGAAGGCGTAGCTCAGCGCCGGCACCAGCAGCATGGCCACCAGCATGGAAATGGAAAGCGAGATTATGACGGTATAATACAGCGGGTCCACAAAATCCGCGGTGGAGCCCTGCATGAAGACCGGCAGCATGGCGAAGGTGGCTATTATGGCCAGCGTGGCGGTGAAGACCGGGATCATCAGCTCTTTGGCGCTGGTCCAAGCCGCTTCCCACAGGTCGGTCCCGTGGTCCAGCTTTTCCACATGGTTGTCTATGACGATTATGGCGTTATCCACTATCATGCCCAGCACCACCACCAGCGCCACCAGCGAGACATTGTTTATCTCCACGCCTATGAAGCGCAATCCCAGCACGGTTTGCAGGACGCAGATGGGGATGGTTATGGCTGCCACTGCCGCCACGCGGGCCGGCAGCAACAGGATGGTCACCAGTATTACCGAGGCTATCGCCATGGCGAAATCGAAGAAGAACCTGTTAACGGATTTTTGTACGACGCCGGGCATGTCCGAAGCCCGGGAAAATTCTATGTCCGGCGGTATCGTTTTGCGGAATTCCGCTATGACTTCGTCTACCTGCTTGCCGAACTTCACGATGTTGTGGCCGAAGCGGGCTTCCATGGAAAGCACCAGGGCGCGGCCGCCGTTCACTTCCACGAAGGAGTTGTCCACGTCGTATTCCCGTCTGACCGTGGCAATGTCCTTCACGCGGACTATTTCCCCTCCCGGGCTGGAATAGATGATCTGCTCCGCCACGTCGGCCTCGGAGTTGAAGCGCGGCGGCAGGTGTATCGGCAGTTCCAGGTCTTTGCCTTTTACCGAACCGCCGTAGCCCAGCATGCCCTCCAATTGAAGCGCCGCCGTGAGCATCGCGGGTCTTATCCCGTAATGCGCCAGGCGCGCGGGGTCTATATAGACGGTTATCTGCTCGCGCTGCAATCCGGAATGCTTAAGCTTGGAAACCGCGGGGTTGGTCCGCAGCCGGTCCTCCAGCTTTTCCAGGTAGTACTCCAATTCGCGGTAGCTGCGCGTCTTGGAGGTGACGGTGAGCAATATGGCCGAGGCGTCGCCGAAGTCGCTGACGCCCAGGACGGCGACCACCTGCGGCGGCAGCGTGCCTTTCATGTCTGCCAGGCCGAGACGGAGCTTCGCCCAGAACGGGTCGGTCTCTTTGAGGTCCGGCACCACATCCACGAAAATGACCACCTGGCCTTCGCGTGACTGGGAGTAGGTCTTGGCGCGGTCTACTTCCTTGAAAGTGAAGAGGTAGTTCTGCAGCGGCTTGGCCACCTGTTCGTCCACCTGCTGCGCGCTGGCGCCGGGGTATACCGCGATGACAAGTCCCTGGCGCACTTTCATCTCCGGGAACTCCTGCCGCGGCATGGTGAATATGTAATACAACCCGGCCAGGCAGGTGAGCAGGCAGATGGTTATCGGGATCTGCTTATATTTAAGGGCCGCCTCTATGAGGTGGCGGGGTTTTTCGGTCATATGGCCTCGGCGGCTATGCGCGCGCCGTCAGTGAGTTTCTGTACGCCTTCAGAGACCACTTTTTCTCCGCCGGAGAGGCCTGAGGATACCAGGATCCCGCCGTTAGAGAAGCCCGCTGTGCTGATGAGGCGCTTGCGGGCTACCTTCCCGCCTTCCTCGGCTATGTAAACGAACTGATGCCCGGCCTCATCCATGCTGACAGCGGTGGCTGACACCATTGTCATGGCGCCGCGGCGCTGCCCGGCCAGGTAGACGGAGCAGATCATCCCCGGCAGGATACGGCGGCGCGGGTTGTTCAAAAGGACCCGCACGGAATAGGTACGCGAAAGCGGGTCGGCGCTTATGCCGGTATCAGCTACCACGCCGTGCAGCCTGGAGGCGGCGGGGCTGCTGCGGTACTCCGTATCCATACGCAGCTCTGTCCCGGTAGAGTTGAGCGCGCTTATTTCCACTTCAGCCCAGGATCCGGTTTTTATGGCCGCTATTTCCGTTTCGGGCACTGAGATAGACGCATATACCTGGTCCACGCTGTCCAGGCGCAATACCGGCCTGCCGGGTATGGCGGAGCTGCCTGGTTCGGCGTCGCGCCTGCTTATGACCCCGCTTGTAGGGGCGGTTATCGTGCAGTCCGCCACGCCCTTCTGCGCCAGTTTAAGCGCCTGCTCGGCCTGGGTGCGCGCCGTTTCTATCTCCACCATCTTTATCTCGGCCAGGTTCCCGTTTTTGTGCATCGGCTGAAAGCGGCGGTAAGCGTCCTGGGCTTGTTTTTCTTTGGCCCCGGCCATGAGCAGCGCGCTCTGGTTGCTCTGGCAATCCAGCGTCCCCAGTACTTGGCCTTTTTCTACCGGCTGGCCTTCCCGGACGGATATATCCGAGACGGTCCCGGCGGCGAGAAAGCTCAACGGGATGGAGTTGCGCGCCTCTATCGTGCCGCTGTAGTAGGAAGCGGCATAGCCGTTTGCGGCGCGCGCGGCTTCCAGCCGTACGGTTATGGGGGCCGGTTCGGGCTTCTTGCCCGCGCAGGCCCCGAGAAGCAGCGCCGGCGCGGTTATGATGAAAGGTATATATAGTTTATTCATAAAGCGTAGTAGTATCGTAGACCAAAAACGTATTACGGTCGAAAAAAGACTAAAAAAATATAGGGCTTATTTCAGGCCCCTTGCCATGATCTGGTGCATTATCTTGAGCTTCGCCTCGTTCGTCGGCATCTTGCCCTCCAGCAGCACGTTCAGCTGCATGGCATGCAGCGTGGACACCACGGTGACGGCTACGGTGTTGCATTCTTCCCTGGAAATGCTCTTGAACTCCCCCGACTCTATGCCTTCCAGCAGGATGGTCTTGAACATCTTGGTCTGCATGGTGTTGGCCATGCGCTGGAGGCTTTGGAAAAGCTGGATGTGCTTGTTTGTCTCCTTGAAGATCATCGGGTAAAGCTTCATCTTGCTGCGCAGCGACTTGTCCTGTATAAGGAAGAAAAGCCCGATCTTGTCCCCGGCGTTCTTGCCGGCTTTGAGTCCGTTTTCCAGGGCGTCGACCATGGAGGACATTTCGCGCTCGGCTATGGAGTGGAAGACGTCCTCTTTTTTTTTAAAATAGTAGTAGAGCGTGCTCTTGCCCTTCTCGGCCGCCTCGGCGATGTCTTCCATCGTGGTCTTGTCCAGGCCGTACTTCTGGAAAAGGCTCATCCCCGCGCGTAATATTTCGTCGCGGACAAGATCTATTTTTACCGGGTCGGCGCGTCTCATAAAATGGAATAGTAGACTGATTTCGTTTTATAGTCTACTATGCTTTTTATCAAATGTCAAGGGCAGGTTATGTTTCTGAGAAGATTCAGGTAAAGTTTAGGAGAATTATTCGGGTGAGTCAATATGCTCTCCCCCTCCCCACGGGGGCGGCATAAACTTAACAGAAAAGCCGCGGGGCGGGCGAACAGCTTTCATCATCATAGGATCCGCCTTTCAGTCAGGCCAGGCCGGCGCGGCGGTAAAGGCGGCGCAGTATGAGCCAGGCCGAAAAAGCGTAGAAGGCGCCCAGCGCGGCCAGTATCAGCGCCGGGCGCAGCTGGGCGCCCGGCGGCAGGGGCGCGCCCAAAGTCATGCGGAACCAGGCCATGAAGTGGGTGGTGGGAATGGGCAGGGCGACCGCCCGCACGAACCAGGGCATGGCGTAGGACGGCCAGGAGAAGCCCGATACCAGGAAGGCCGGCATGGAAAAGAACATCAGCGCCAGGAAGGCGTCCGTCGTGCGCCTGAAGCACGACGAAACCACCAGCCCGAAAGCCGTGGTGCAGGCCACGAACAACAGCGTAAGGCCGAGCACGGCTGCCGGGCCCGCCTGCGGCCGCAGGTCGAAAAAGGGCAGCAGGCCGTAGATGAAGAACAGGCTGAAGGCGAAGTTCAGCAGCAGGTACGGCGCCGCCTTGGCGGCCAGCAGGGCGGCGGGCCTCCCGCCGGAAAGTTCGTAGAGTTCCGCGCCCCGTCCCTTTTGGCGCTCTTCGGTTACGGTGAAGGCCAGGCCTACGATTATTATCTGCTGCAGCACGGCGAAGATAAGGCCCGGCACGAAGAAGTCCAGGTAGTTCATCTGCGGGTTGAAGATGGGGCGCACGTCGGCGCGCACGAGCTGGGTTAAGTCCTCCGCGCGGCGGCGCACCAGGCCGCGCCGCGCGGCCAGCCCGGTGAACAGCTCCCCGGAAAGATCGTTGGCAGCGTCGGAGGCGGCCATCAGCACCGGGTTGGCCACTACCACGTTGGCATAGTCCGCGGCCACGCGCAGGCGGGCCTCGCCGCCGCGCTTGATGTCGCGCGAAAAATCCTTCGGGACGTAGAGAAAGCCGTGCACCTCGCCGCGGATCACGGCGTCCTGCGCCTGCGCGGGCGTGTCGTAGCTGCGCAGGATGTCCACGTTCTCGGTGGCGTCCACGCGGCGGGCGGCCTCGCGCGAGAGCGCCGAGTTGTCCATGTCCACCAGCCCCACCGGCACCGCGTTTATGCGCTTGTGCGCGTAGACGGAGGCCAGCATTACTCCATAAAGGAAAGGCGAGGCCAGGCAGATCAGGCGCAGGTGCCGGTTGCGCACGATGCGCAGGCATTCGCGCCGGAATACCGCCAGGAAGGCTTGCATCATGCCCGCCTCCCGCGCAGCTTCAGCCATGCGGCGCCGAAGCACAGCGTGCCCGTGGCCAGCAGCGCGGCCGCCTGCGGCAGTATGTAGGTTATGCCCGCCCCGTACTGGGTTACTGTGCGCAGGGCGCCCAGGTAATGCGTGAGCGGTATGAGCAGCGCGAACGGTTTTACGAACCAAGGCATATAGGAGACCGGCCAGATATAGCCGGACAGCAGCAGCGCGGGCGCGCCTATCAGCAGCACGCCTTTAAGGGCGTCCATGCCTTCCTCGGAGGCGGCGCTGATCAGGAAGCCCGCGCCCAGCGCCGCGTAGATGAACAGCGCGTTGAGGCCTGACAGCAGCAGCGCCGAGCCGCCGCGCGGAATGGAGAAGAAAGGGAATATGGCCAGGTCGAAGACGGCGAACACCAGCATGAAGAAGGCCGCGTAAGGCAGCGCTTTGCCGGCCAGCAGCGCCACCGGCCCGCCGGCCACCCGGCGCGCCCTGCCGAGGGTGCCTTCGTCCTTCTCGCCCGCCAGCGAGAGCCCGCCGAAGGCCAGCAGCAGCTGCTGCAGGATCGTCGCCCAGATGCCGGGCAGCAGGTAGTTGAGGTAATTGCCCCCGGGGTTGAACAGCTTGAAGCTGTCCACCTTCACGGGCGCGTAAGCGGCCAGCGCCTTGGCCCCGGAGCTGCCGGTTTTCCTGAGGAACTTCACGCGCGCGCCGGCGGCAATGGTGCCGGCGGCGGTGCGCAGCTCGGACAGGGCGATGTTGGCCACCAGCAGGTTGGCGCCGTTGACGTAGGCGGTGATGACGCCGGGCTTGCCCCTCTTTATGCCGGAGGAAAAGCCGCGGGGAATATATATAGCTGTCTCCGCTTTGCCGCTGAGGATGTAAGCCTGCAGCTGCGCGGCGTCGGCCGCGCGGTACTTTACCGCTATGGAGCGGGTGGCGTCTATGTAGCGCAGCGCCAGGCGAGACATGGCCGTGCGGTCCTCGTCGCAGACCGCGGCCGGCATCTCCGTCACCACGCGCGCGCTGTAGATGGAGCCGAGGAACAGCCCGTAGAAGAGCGGCCAGGCGGCCAGCAGGAACAGCAGCGGCCGGCTCGCAATGAGCCGGCGCGCCTCCCGCACAGCCGTCCGGGCCGCTTTGTTCATTTCTTTCCCGGCAGCTCTACGAAGGCGGTCATGCCGGGCCTCACGTCGGGGATGGGCGCGTCCGCGCGCAGCCTCACCTCGAAGGTCTTCAGGTCGAAACTGCCCAGTTCGTTGGTGGCCTTCCACTTGGCGAACTGGCCCAGCGCGGAAAGATAGGTCACCTTCATCGGGTATTTTTTTCCCAGGGCAGGGAATTCCGCCTGCAGGGTGTCGCCTTTCTTCAGGCCGGGCAGCTTGTCCTCGCGGAGGTTGAACACCACCCACTGGTCGGCGGGGTTGGTGAGAGTGAACACCGGGTAGCCGGCCGAAACTATCTCCCCCTCCCGCGAGACCACGTCCGCCACTTCGCCGTCGATCGGGGCCTTTATGAAGAGCTCGTCGTAATAGGCTTGCACCTCGCCCAGCTGCCCCTCGGTGGCGCTCACTTTCTGCCGGGCGGCTTCGTGCTTGTATTTGGCTTCGTCGTACTGCTGCTTCGGCAGCACGCCGGTCTCGGAGAGGTTCTTCACGCGCTCGTAGCTCTTGGAGGCGAAGTCGAACTGCTGCCGCGCCTCTTCCAGGGCGGCCTGCACGCTGCTCAGCTTGGCGCCGAGCTCCCGGCTCTCCATATAGGCCAGCCGCTGCCCTTTCTTCACCGCGTCGCCCTCGTGCACCAGCATGCGCGCTATGCGGCCCGGGGTTTTCACGCCCACGTCTATCTCCGCGGCCTCGGCTTCGCCGGTAACCAGCTCGTGGCGGTCCCGGGCGCAGCCGGCGCAGGCCAGGGCCAGGCAGAGCGGCAGCAGGATGTGCTTGGTGTTCATAGGTTCTTCTCCCGGTAAGTGCTTATCTCCACGCCGCGGCCGGCGGCGCGCAGCAGGTCCGCCAGCGCGGCGGTATAGTCGTAAAGGGCTTTGTAGCGCTCGGTCTTAACCTTGCCGAGGGCCAGTTCGGCGTCTATCACCTCCAGCGAGGTGCACACGCCCTGCGCGAAGGACAGCTTGTTGAGGCGCAGGTTCTCGTCGGCCAGCTCGAGCGAGGCGCCCAGGCTTTCGTGCTGTTCGGCCGCGGCCACCATGTCGTGGTGGTATTTGCGCACCTGGGTCCTTACCAGTTCGCGGGCGCTGTCCGTCAGGCGGGCCAGGGCTTCGCGCTGGGCGTCGGCTTCCTTTACGTCCTGGTAGTCGGAAAGCCCGCTGAAGAGCGGAAGTTTCACGCCTATGCCGGCGGCCCACTCCGGCTGCAGCGCGGTGAGGTCCGCCTTGTAAGCCTCGTAGCGGCCGAAGGCGTAGACGGCCGGCAGTATGGCGCCCGCGGCCGCGCTGCGCCGGGCTTCCAGCTGTTTGGCGGACTGCGCCAGGATATTCAGCGCCGGGTTGGCGGCCATGGCCCCGGCCACGGCCTGGGTCAGGTCCGGCGGGGCGCCGGGCCGCGGGAAATCCGTGGTCAGCGTGAAGCTGCTCTCCTCCACGTCCAGCAGGTTGGCCAGCAGCAGCGCGGCCAGCTCCTCGTCGCGGGCGGCCTTGGCGGCTTCGCGCGCGGCCTCGGCCAGCGCCGCCTGCGCCCGCAGGCGGTTGGCCCGCGAGATCAGCCCCTGCTCGTAGAGCTTCAGCGCGGTGAAGTCGTGGCCCTTCATGCCGTCGAGGACCTCGCGCCGTATCTGCGCGGTGCGCCCGGCCAGCAGCAGCCGGAAATAGCCGGTGGCTACGTCGCCGGCCACCCGGTCGGCCACGGCCGCGGTGTTGCGCGCCGCCGCGGCCAGCGCGGCCTTTTTGGCCCGGGAGGCGGCCGCCAGCCTCCCCCCGGCGTAGAGCGGCTGCGCCAGCGTCAGCGAAAGGTTGTAGTAGGACTGGTCCTGCACTTTCGTCGTGAAGGACGGCAGCGCGGCGTCGAGCCCGGCGCCCAGGCCCGCGGCCTGGCCGGCCGTGGCGCCCAGCGCCAGCGCCGTGGCCTGGTCCGCCTGTATTATGGCGCCGCGCACGCCGTTAAGGTCCAGCTCTATGGGGCCGTTGAGGCGGGTCCAGCTGCCTTCCGCGGCCACATGCGGCAGGAAGGCGCCGTAACTGGAGCGCAGGGCGTGGCGGGCGGCATCTTCCGCCCCGCGGGCGGAGCGGATGTCGTTGTTGCGCTGCAGGGCCAGGTCCACCGCCGCAGCGAGCGCCAGTTCCCGCGGCGCGGCCGCGGCCGGGCTCGCCAGCAGGGCGGCCGCCAGCAGCGCGCAGGCGGCGGTCATAACTTCTCCTTAAGCTGCGCCCGGCCGCGCGCCGTCAGCAGCCGGTCGAAGAACATCCTGGTCATCGCGTCGTTCACCTGCGTGGCGGAATACGGGTACCGCGCTATGAAGTCGGGCGTCAGCACGTTGCGCGAGAACTCGTAGTAGAGCACCAGACCGAGTTCCCGGTTCACGTCCTTTTCGAAGAGCCCCTCCCTCACCCCCTGGTCCAGCAGGCCGGCCAGCGCGGTGAACACTATGTCCCGCCGCAGTTCCTCGATGCCAGCCCAGGCCCGCGGCGCGAAGCGGGCGACGTCCTCCGCCAGCGGGCGGCTCATCAGCGAATAGCAGTGCGAGATGAACGTCGTGACCTCGCGCAGTTTTCCTATGCAGTTGCGGGAACGGTCGGCCTTAATGGCCGCGTAGCGGTCTTTCCAGCCGGCGAGCGTTGTGTTTATGGCCGCTTCGAACAGGACCTCTTTGGAGCGGAAGTGCAGATAGAGCGTCTTCTTGCTGATGCCGAGCTTCCCCGCGACGTCGTCCATCTTTACGCGCTGGAAGCCGTATCCGGCGAACAGGTCGTGCGCGGCGGCCACTATCTGCGCGGTCAGGGCCGGGTCCGCGGGGGCGGCGGCGCGGCGGGCGGGTTTGCGGGTTTTCATATGGGCTCCGTGTGTTAAACTATGGAAACTCTATGGGTTTCCTAAGTTTCCACTATAGTCTAGCACGCGGCCGGGCCTTTGTCAAGGCGCCGCGCAAAGCGGGTGAGCGCGCCGCGTCGCGTGTTTACGGGAGCTGGATCTTAATGCGGTAGCCCACGCCGGGGTCGGTTATGATGAAGCCCTGAAGTTCCTGGCTGCCGGCTTCGAGTTTGCGGCGCAGCTGGCCTACATAAATGCGCAGGTAATGGGACTGCTCGACGGCGTGCGGCCCCCACACTTCCGCCAGCAGCTGCGGCTGGGTAACTACCTTGCCCGCGTGGCTGACCAGGGCCTTGAGCAGGTTGAACTGGGTGGCGGTAAGGTGTATCTCTTCTCCGGAGACCAGCACTTTCCTCGTCGAAAAATCGATCTCAAGCGGCCCGTGCCTGAAGGCCACGTCCTCGCGCAGGTTCACGGCATGGCGCAGCGCCACCCTTATGCGGGCCAGCAGCTCGGTAAGGCTGAAAGGCTTGGTCAGGTAGTCGTCCGCGCCCGAGTCCAGCAGCAGTTCCTTGTCCGCGTCCGCGCTCTTTACGGTCAGGATAATTACCGGCACGGCGGAGACGGCGCGTATCTCCTTGAGCACGGCCAGGCCGTCCTTGTCCGGCAGGTTCAGGTCCAGCAGCACCACGTCGGGATGCTCCTCGGCGGCGGTCTTTACCCCCTCCGCCCCCGTGCGGGCGGCCAGCACGGTGTAGCCTTTGGCCGTCAGGCTGGCGTCCATGAAGCGCCGTATGCACTTCTCGTCGTCTATTACCAGTATTCTCGCGCCTGTTTTCATTTGTCCAGCTCCGGTTGCGGCTCTACAGGCAGGGTGATGGTGAACTCGGCCCCCCCGCCCGCGGGGTTGTCCGCGGCAATGCCGCCGCCGTGCAGCTCCGCTACGGCCTTGGCTATGGCAAGGCCCAGGCCTGTGCCGCCGGCCGGAGTGCCCGGCACCCTGAAGAACCTGTCGAAAACTTTTCCTACATATTCCCGGGGTATCCCCGGCCCGTTGTCGGCCACGCGCAGCGCCAGGCTGTCGCCTTTGCGCGCCGCGCCTATTTCAATCTCCGCTTCGGCCCGGGTGTAGTTGAGGGCGTTGGCCAGGATGTTCCCGAAAGCCTGTTCCATAAGGGAAAAATCCGCGTGCAGGAAAGGCAGGTCTTCCGGGATGTCAAGTTTTAATTTGCGCCCGCGCAGTTTCGGGGCCAGCCGCGCCAGGCAGGATTCTACAAGGTCCCGGGGTTCGAACCATTCCTTTTTAAGGCTTATCGCCCCGGCGGAAAGCCGCGACATGTCCAGGATATTGGTGACCTCCCGGTCCAGCCTTTCGGCTGATTCGGAAAGTTCGTCCAGTATGGGTTTGCGCGCCGCAAGATCGCCGGCTATGTTCTCGTCCTCAAGGGCCGAGACCAGGCCTATTATGGCGGTGATAGGGGTTTTTATCTCGTGGGAGACGCTGCTCAGTATGGTCTGGT
>DAOPZW010000078.1:0-12823 GCA_035353595.1 Elusimicrobiales bacterium
GGCTGATCCGGAACCCGGTGATGATGTAAGGCAGCGCCGACGGCAGGGCCACATCCAGCACCAGCATCCTGCGGTCCGCTCCCAGGGTTTTTGCCGCGTCGATATGGATCTGCTCGATGTGCTGCATCCCGGAAAAAGTGTGCAGGAAAAGCGGGAAGAAAGCCGCGATGAAAGTTATGAAGTTGCTGGCCGCGTCCCCGCGTATGCCGAACCACAATATAGCCAGCGGGATCCAGGCTATGGGCGGGATGGGGCGCAGGATCTCCAGCAGCGGCAGGAAATAAGCCCGTATGCCCGGGCGCGCGCCCACCACAACGCCCAGCGGTATGGCGGTAAAGGAGGCCAGGGCCAGGCCGGTCAGCACCCGCTTAAGGCTGGCCGCGATGTGGAAGAACAGCGCTCCCCCGGCGGAAACTTCCCTGAAAGCCTTGAGCACTTCCGTGGGCGGGGGCAGCAAATAAGGGTTGAGCCAGCCAAAGGCCCCGGCGGCCTGCCAAAGCCCCAGCACGAAGATTATGGAGGCAGCCGCTTTCATTTTTCCCTGACCGCGACCGTGCCGGCGTCGAATTTCAGTGACCGCGCGGTTTTGGCGGCGGCTTTAACGAAGGACAGGTCGGTCTTTTCCCTGACCGGGGACTTCTGCTTGAGCAGCCCGTTGTGCAGGTTAAAATCCGCGATCGCGTCCAACCGCTCCAGCAGTTCGGCGCCCGGGACGATATCTACCTGCTTCAGTTTTTTCGCCTTGGCGTAGTTGGTATTGTAGGAGGAACCCTTGTCTATGAGCGCCGGCGCCACGTTCATGGTCTTCGACAGCCAGCCGTTGACCAGGTCCTTGTTGCGGGCCATGAACAGGGCCGCCTCGTGCAGGGCCAGCAGGAATTTTTCCGCCGCGGCGGGGCTGCGCTTCAGGAACTCTTCCGACGCCACGGTAGTGGTCCAGAAAGAGGGGTTATATTTCAGTATGCGCGCGGCCTTCTTCTGCACGAAATCTTCCACGAAAGGGTCCCACATCACAATGGCGTCGATGTCGCCCTTGAGCAGCGCCGCCCGGCCTTCGGCCGCCGCCATGTGCAGCAGTTTTACGTCTTTGGCGGGATCCAGCCCGGCCTTCAGCAGCCACTGCACGGCGGGATAATGCGCCGAGGTCCCGAACACGGTGACCACGGTCTTCCCTTTCAGGTCCGCCACGGACTTGACCGGGGAATCCGTCTTTACCATAACGGCTATCCTGCCGGCGGAACCCAGGGTCCCTATCATTTTACAGGGGAACTTGGCCGCCAGGTTCACGAAGTTGGCTTCGCTGGTGAGGGCTATGTCGATGTGGCCGGCCAGCAGCGCTTCCTGCATGGGCGGGCCGTACAGGAACGGGGTGACCTCCGCTTCCAGCCCGTTCTTCTCAAGGATATCGGTGCGCTCCAGGATGGCGCCTATCTGCCCGCTGATCAGCGACCCGGCGGACGGGTAGCCGATGCGGACCTTCTCGGCGGATGCCCCGCCGGAGAAAGCCAGCAGCGAAACCAGGACTAGATGTTTTTTTTCATGGGCCCGGGCCTCAGAAAGTCAGCGCCAGCACGGTGGAGAAGGTATTGCACATTTTGCCGCCCGTCTCCCAGTACTTCCACTCGTAGTTGGTCTGCAGCCGCATGCCCTCGGTGAAGAACCAGTTGAGCCCGGCCGTCGACACCGCGGTTCTATTGCCGGAGAGCTTCGTGTCGGGGTCGTATACGTCGTACTTCGCCACCGCCTGCAGCGTTTTCGGCAGCGCGTACACCGCCAGCTGGGCGTACCAGCCTTCTTTTTTCGTCGCCGTGTCGCGGCCGCGGATATATTCGGCTTTGAACGAGGCCGGCCCGTAATAGACCGCGGCTTCCAGCCCGGTGCGGTTCGAGGCCGTGGCGGTGGAGAAGCGGTTGCCCTCGTAATCGGATACACCGAAGCTGAAATGTTCCGACGGGTTGACCACCGCCCTCAGCGCCAGGCCTTTATAGTGGTTCTTGTCCGCGGCGTTGGCGCCCTCGCCGTTGAACTGCCCGGCGGTCAGCTCGATGAATTTTTTTATCCGCCAGGGCGCCGCCGTCAGCTGGGCGTAAGCCCCGATGTCGCGCCCTTTAGTGCCCAGGTCCCGGCCCGGAGACAGCGTGTTCACCACCTGCGCCCGGTTGATGGTATCCAGCTCGGAATCCGGCGACAGGCTTTCCAGGCTGAAGGGGATCCTGAACTGCCCGGCCCGCACTTTGAAAGTGAAAGGTTCTGGCAGCAGCTTCTCGCGGCTGAAATCCAGGTATGCGTCCAGCAGCGAGGGATTGGCCGTGGCGTCCACCTGGAACTGGTAGGACCAGTCGGCGTTGGGCTTGCCGGTGAACACCAGCCGGGCCAGCCGCATTGAGAACGAATCCGCGACGCCGTTGCTGCCAGCGCTGTACATGGTCTGCAGATAGCCTTTGATGTCTATCTTGCTTTCCGCCGCCCGCGCCGTACCGGCCGCCGCCAGGAAGATCCCCGCGACCGCCGCCAGCCTGAAGAATTTATGTTTCATCGCAGCCCCTTTTCCGAAGTTGCCACCATATCAGCCCGGCGTCTTGCGCCTGGTAAGGTCCCAGATCTTGTGAAAGTGTTCCCGCAGCAGCCCCTCGTCGAGGTCCGTCAGGTTCACTATCTTGTCGTCATAGTCACCAGCGCGCCGGGCGGAGAGCTCCTCCAGGAACCGGCCGGCGTCGGGGATGCGCCCTGAAGCCGCCGCCCCGGCGTACAGCGCGGTGCCCGGGAAAGGCACCAGGTATTTCACCAGCGGGATGAACTCGCCCCCGCGTATGAATTCCAGCATGCCTTTGAGCGACGCTTCGGTTTCTCCGGGCAGGCCCACGATAAAAAGGCCCCTGGCCTCCAGCCCCGCCGCGGCGGAAATTTTCAGCGCGCTGTCTATCTGCGCGATGGTGGTGTTCTTGCGGTTGAGCTCCAGCACCCGCTGGTCGTAGGACTCTATGCCGAACCAGATGCCCTGGCAGCCGGTGGCTTTCAGCTTCCCGGCGAACCGCTCGGTTACGCCGGTAACCCGGGCGAAGCAATGGTACCGGACCCCGTGTTTGGAGAGGATGTCGGCCACCCGCATGGCGCGGTCCGCGTCCGCGTTGAAAGTGAGGTCGTTGAGCCAGGTATAGTTGAAGCCCGTAGTCGCTTTAAGGTGCGCCACCTCGGCGTCGAACCTCGCCAGGCTCTTCATGCGCAGGCCCGGGATGGTCTTATAGCAGAAAGAGCAGGCGCAGGGGCAGCCGCGGGACGTGGAGATTATTATCTGGCCAGCTTTTACGATCTCCCGGTGATCTGGCCAGACGGTATAATCCGGAAAAGGCAAATTATCCAGGTCCGCTATCTGCGGGCGGGGCGGCGAGAGCCTGACCGCACCTTCGGCCCTGTAAGCCATGCCCTTCACCGCCGAGAAGTCGCGCTGGCCGCGCTCAATGGCCGTTTCCAGGAATTCTATGAGCGTCAGCTCCGCCTCGCCCAGGATAGCGCAGTCGGCGGAGGTGGCGCCCAGGATATATTCCGGCAGGGAGGAGACCAGCGGTCCGCCCAGGAAAACGAGGCGCTCAGGCACGTCCTGCTTCAGCAGCTTGGTGACCATGCCCAGGAAAACGAAAGAATCGCAGTAGGCCGCAACGCCCACGGCCGCCGCGTCGGCGGTTTCGGCCAGCAAGCGCTCCGGCCGGTCAGCGCCCTCCGGGCGGCAGTCCACCACCTTGAGCTTATACCCGAGCTTTTTAACCAGGGTGGCCACGGCGGTAAAACCTTCAAAAGGCCCGCTGATCAGGAATTCCCTGCCGGGAGTGGGGATCTGCGGCGAAGGCGGGATTATGAGCGCGATGGTTTCGCCCCGGGCCGGGGCGGCGGCCGCTCCTGACAGGCCGGCCAGTATCCCCTCGTAAGGGTCGGCTGCGGGCTGGGCGGCGCTTCGTATGTGCATGATGCGTTTTGCAATTTTACCGGGCGGCGGCCGGGACGCCGGCGCAGTTCAGCCCGCTCACTTTCCGGCCCCCAGCAGGGCGCGCAGTTCCAGCGTGGCCTGCGAAATGTCTATGCCTGCGGCCTGGTACTGGCTGACCATGCGCTCCAGCGAGCCTTTCCGCACGTCCGGCGGCGCCCCGCCGGCTTTAAGTTTAAGATAGTTCTGCCAGTCGAGGCTGAACTCATAGGTCAGCTGCGCCAGTTTGTCCAGGCGCCTTTTTTCCGCCAGGCCCTTCAGCTCCGCTTCCGCGGCCGCCTGCCTTCTTATCACCGTTTCCAGCCGCTGCTGCTCGTCGCGCGCGGCCTCTTTTTTCTCTTCGGTGGTCTTCAGCCGCAGCCCCAGCGCCTCTATCTCCTCGCGCATGGAAAGCAGCTCGTTTTTCAGCAGGGCCTCACGCTTGGCGGCTTCATCCAAAGCCTCCGTCAGGTCCTTGCGGTATTTTATCTCCTGGCGCATCAGGCGTTCGTACTCGGACTCCACGTCGCGGTCCCCGAAGCGCAGCGCCAGGGTCAAGGCGTGGGCCGGCACGATAACGCCGGTGAGCGGCACCGCCAGCCCGTAAGAAAGCTCGGCCGACTGGCGCCGCCAGCCCAGGCCGGCGCTCAGGGCGGAGGCCCGCTCGGCCAGCGCCAGGCCGCCCCGGGTGAAGAACAGCCCGGCGCGCCGCGTGCGCCACAGGGTCTCGAAGCCGGGGTTAAGGCTGGTATTGCCCTTGTTGCCGCCGGAAGCCGTGCGCTGCGCCAGGTCCAGCGACAGGGTAAAATCTTCGTGCCGCTCGGAAACGCCCAGGCGCAGCACCAGCGGGGCTTTGTCTTTGAGCAGGCCGGCGGCGAAAGACGGCCGGTTGACGTTCAGCGCCGAAAACCCGACGGTGCGCCTGCCGTCCGGCCTGTAGGCGGCGCCCAGGTCCACCGCCGCGCCGGCCCGGGAATCTCCGCCGTTCTCCGCGGTGAGCTGCAGGAATTTGAAGCTGGCCCCGAAATCCAGCGCCCCGGCTCCCGCCCTGAACAGCTGCCAGGAGCTCCAGCTCAAAGCCATGGTTTTCTGGGTGAAAACCCCGTTGTCGTCGCGCACCAGCCCGCCCGCCGAAAAAGTGCCGGTGCGGCCATAGCTGCCGTAAGGGATCACCGCCCAGGCCCCGCTGGCCGAGAAGTCGGCCGGGCCCTGGGGCGTCCGTTCCGAAGCCAGGAAGCTGGCGCCGGTCTCGAATTTCCGCAGCGCTCCGGGAAGGGCGGGATTGGCCAAGAACGCCGCCGTATCTTCAAGACCCGCCGCGGCCCCGCCGAAGCCCAGCTGGCGCGCGCCGAAAGGCAGGTCTTCAAAAACGGCCCGCGCCGGGACGGCGGCCGCCAGGAAGATCAGCAGCTGCAGAGCGGCGGCCGCGCTTTTCACCGGGCGCCCAGGCCTCTTATTATTTCTGCCCGGCATCATTAGTTCCTCCGGCCGCCGTTTTTTTGGCGTCCTCCGCGACATCTGAATACAGCGCGATCTTCCCGCGGCCGTGGGATTTCACCCAGTACAGCGCGTCGTCGGCCTTCTCGAGCATCGTTTCGAGGGTGGAAGCGTCCTGCGGGAAAGTGGAGACGCCGATGCTCAGCGAAACCTTAAGTTCCCGCGTCTTGGAGAAAGGCACCGGGATGCGCAGCTCCGACAGTTCCTCGCTGAGGCGCTGCGCCAGGCGCAGGGCCTCCGCGCCGGTGGCCTGGGGCAGCAGGATCACTATCTCGTCGCCGCCGTAGCGGCAAGGGAAGTCGATCTTGCGCAGGTTGCCCAGGATGATGCGCCCCACCTCTTTAAGGGCCACGTCGCCGATCTGGTGGCCGTAGGTGTCGTTGACTTCCTTGAAATGGTCCACGTCGGCCCACAACAGGGCCAGCGGCTGCTTGAAGCGCTCCGCGCGGTAGAATTCCTCCTGGAAGCGCTGGTTGAAATAGCGCCGCAGCGGCAGCTTGGTAAGCTCGTCGTAAAGCGAAAGTTCCTCGACCTTCTCGAACAGGCGGGCGTTGTCCACGGCCAGCGCTATCTGCCCCCCGAAGGATTTGAGCATGGCCAGTTCCTGGGGCTCGATGCGCTGCTGGCTGAGCAGGTTATCCACGATCAGCAGCCCGATGGTGACGCCCTGCACGGCCAGCGGCATGTAAAGCACGCAATCCTTGTAGCGCTCCATGAAAGCGCCCGAGCTGCGGCCCAGCACGATATCGGCGAAGCGGTGGGCGCCCGCCTCCAGCGGGATCTCCTCGTAGGAGATGCTTTTGATCTGGCCGCGGATGTCTGCCGAAAGTTCGCCCTTCAGCTTGTGGTTCTTTTCGTCTATCAGGTACAGCCGCACGCGGTCGAAGCCGAAATAGGTCTGGATGCCGGCCAGGATGCGGCGGAAGCTGTCCCTGACGCGCAGCGCCGTGGCGAAGACTTCCGTAAGCTCCGTGATGGCGGAAACGTTCTTGTCGTATTTGCGCGTCAGCGAAAAGAATTCCACCTTGTAATAATCCCGCAGGAAAGACCGCAGGAAAGCGTCGGCCTTGGCGGCCTCCGACGCGGAGAACCGGCGCCGGCGCGGGCTGCGCTCCAGGCGGATAAGGCCGGTGCAGGTCACGGCGTTCTTGCCGCCCGAGGGATCGCTGGTGTCGAACATGAACGGGAAATAAAGGAATTTGCCGCCGGGCGAGGACGCGGCCGCCGTCTGCATGCTTTCCAGCGCCCGCTCCGCCGCGGAGCCGGGCGAGGGACGGATATTGTCCTCGTGTTCGAACGCCACCCCCGAAGCCTGGCGCAGCCGCAGGCGCAGCAGCCCGTTCTTCTCGTCGAACTCGTAGAAGGAGGCCCCGTCCAGGACGAAGCGGGCCGAAACGGCCTGCAGGGCCGCCTGCAGGAAAGCGTCCCGGCCGCCGTCGAAAGCCTGCCCGGCCGCCGCCCCGTATAATTTTTCAGCCGTCTTTTTCATGCTTAAGTCCAGCGCCTCAATAGAGCGACAATAAATAGTCCGCCTCTCCCTGCGCCATGATCAGTTCGCGGGTCAGGTCTTCCCGGTCATAATCCCTGCGGGCGATCTTGAGCGACAGGTTCCAGAGGGCCCGCTCCAGCAGCAGCTCCGCGGTAGGATACGCCATGATGTTGGGCATCAGCTCCGGGGCCGAAAAGATCTTCCTGTAAGTCTCTTCCTCGCCTTCGTCCTGGAGGCATTCCTCGAAAGCCGCTTTAACGCAGGGGAAAACGCCGAAGCTCCCGGTGAAAGGGCCGAGGTTTTCCGGCTCCAAGGCCCAGCCCACGAAAGCGGCCGCCCCGGACAGGTCCTCGGTGGACGCGGACACGGCCAGGTTATAGACCAGCGCGAGCCCGCCGCCGGCGGAGCAGCCCGGATAGGGCAGCACTTTCAGCTCGCCGGGGCTTCTCCGGCCGGGGCCGGCCTTCGCGCCGCGCTGGCCCGCCCGCCCGCGGGCGGCGGCGCCGGGCCTGCACTGCCGCGGCAGCCTGCGCGAGGAGATCACGAAAGCGCACTGTTCCACCGGCATCGGGCCGTTCTCGAAGCGGTCCGGGCTGAACAGCTCTATTTTCCCGCTCACGGCCAGCTCCAGCCAGTCCTCTATGCCGCCCGCCGTTTCCTCCCTGGTGAAAGTGGCGCGGTTAAAATCGTCGGAGAACAGGCCGCCGCGGCGGCCCCAGACGCGCGGCAGCACGTCGGCGGGACAGACGGCCCCGGAGGAGTTCGGCGCGGCCAGGGCGCGGATGCCGCGTTTTTTATTCCCGCCCGGCAGCCGGTCCAGCGCGGCGCGGAAACCCTCCCAGGAAGCGAGCTCCGCCCAGGGTTCGGCGCAGACGCCTTCCAGCGCCCGGGGCCGGGCGAACAGCGCCGGCGCCTCCAGCCACCAAGGGGCGGAAAAGGCCCGCGCCTCGTCGTGCCGGCACAGTTCGGTCAGGATGAAGCCCGGGAAGCGCCGGCGCTCCAGCGCCTCCACTTTCAAGGCCAGGTCGGCGAACAGGCCCAGCCGGGAAAACAGCTCGGTCCAGTTCTGCGGGATCTCTATGATGTCCGCCAGCGGGTTGCGCTTGGGATCGCGCAGGTGGGCGAAAAGGCTTTCCCACATGCTGCGCCGGCTCTTGACGGAGAACTCCGCCCCGGCGTCGGGAAAAGCCGCGGAGTACCTGGCCAGCATGCTCTTGAAAGCCAGGTGTTTCCTGTGGTCGTAGTCCGATAGCAGCCAGATCTTCATGTAAATTGAACCGCTTTCCGCTCCTTAATCCGGGACGGAACAGCCGGGCCGCACCCGGCGCCCGCCGCGCTTATCCCCTGCTTTTCCAGCCGGGCCGCGCCAGGTTCGGCGAAACCTTCAGGCTGTTGCTGAATTTTCCCGCTTCCAACCGGCGCAGCGCGCACAGCGCTATCATGGCGGCGTTGTCCGAGCAGTAAGCCTTTTCCGAGAACCGCACTTCAAAACCTTCAAGCCGGCCGAAAGCCGCGCGCAGCGCCCCGTTGGCCGAAACCCCGCCGCCCACCGCTATGCGTTTAAGCCCCAGGGAGCGCGCGGCGTCGGCGGCTTTTTTCACCAGCGTTTCCACGGCGGCGTCCTGGAAAGCCCGGCAGATCAGCGCCTTGGCGGCCGGGGACAGGCGGTGCGGGTCTCCGCCGGGAATTTTCGCCAGGTGATAGCTTACGGCGGTCTTAAGGCCGCTGAAGGAAAAATCCCAGGTACCCGGCATATAGGGCCGCGGGAATTCCGGCCCCTTGCCGGCGGCGCGCCGGGCCAGTTTCTCCACTTCGGGCCCGCCGGGGTAGCGCAGGCCCAGCAGTTTGGCCACCTTGTCGAAAGCTTCTCCGGCCGCGTCGTCCCGGGTGCGGCCCAGCACCCGGTAGTCGCCGTAGCCCCGGGCGTGCCAGAGCTCGGTATGGCCGCCGGACACGAGCAGCGCCAGCAGCGGGAATTCGAGGCGCCGCGCCGCGCGGCCCCGGTCGAATTCGCAGGCCAGCAAATGGCCTTCCAGGTGGTTCACACCCACCAGCGGCGCGCCGGCCAGCTCCGCCGCTGCCTCGGCCGCCACGCGGCCCACCATCAGCGCCCCGGGCAGGCCCGGCCCGCGCGAAAAAGCTACGGCTTTGACCGCCCCGCGCCTGAGCGGCAGCCTGAACCCGGCGGCCCGCAGGGCGCCGGTCAGCACAAAAGGTATTTTTTCCAGGTGGGCGCGGCTGGCCAGCTCCGGCACTACCCCGCTGTACCTGCGGTGCAGTTTTATCTGCGAGAAAACGGTATTGGAGCGCAGCGCCTGCCCCGCCATCACCGCGGCGGAAGTCTCGTCGCAAGTCGTTTCAAAAGCCAGTATCTTCATCAATAAAAACCGCTCGATCCCCGGCCGCGCCGGGCTCGGCCCGGCCTTCCCGTCCATAGCCGCGGCCCGCGGAACGGGCGCCGGGAAAGTTCTCTTTCGCCCGGCCCCGCCCCTAACTATGCCCTTTATTTTCCGGGCTTCAGATTTCCCAGCACTTCCCTGGCTTTCAGCAGTTCCAGGGCCCGGTCCAGCACTTCGTCCCGGATTTCTTCCTTCTTTTTCTCGACCTTCTCTTTCTCCGGCTTTTCGGCTTTCTCCGCTTTAACGGCTTTATCGGCTTTACCCGCCTTCTCCGCCTTTTCCTCTTTGCCGGGGTAATAGACCTCTTCGCTCTGCTGCAACAGCTTCTTCTCGTTCTCCACCGTGACCTTCACGGCGATATCCGGGGTGATGCCGCCGGTCTCGTTCTTCAGGTCGTGCTGTATGGATTTGCCGCTGGGCGTATAATATTTCGCTATGGTAAGGCGCAGGGCGGATTTGTCGGACAGCGGGATCATGCTCTGCACGCTGGCCTTGCCGAAAGAGCGCTCGCCGATGATCACGGCCCGCTTATTGTCCTGCATGGCGCCGGCCACGATCTCGCTGGCCGAGGCGGAATAGCGGTTGACCAGGACTACCAGGGGCATGGTCTCATAAGGAGCGGAACTGCCGGAGCGGAATTCCTGGTAGTTCTCCGGCTTGCGGCCCTTGGTGAAAACTATCATGCGCTCCGAGTTGATGAACTGCTTGGAAATGTCCACCGCGGAAGCCAGCAGGCCGCCCGGGTTGTAGCGCAGGTCCAGCACCAGCGCCTCCATGCCCTTGCCCTTCAGCTCGGCCATGGCCTTGTTGAAATTCTCGGTGGCGTGGCCGGTGAACTCCACTATCTTGATATAGCCGGTCTTATCGTCGAGCATGCGCCATTTCACGTTTTCGGCCTTGATAAGTTCGCGGGTGAGGGTGATATCCTTCGTTATCCATTCCGCGTTCTTGTCCTCGGGCTCGCGGGCGATGGTGATGTTCACCTTGGTGCCGGGAGTGCCGCGCAGTTTTTTGATCAGGATATCGATGACGATGTCTTTGGTGTCTTCGCCCTCGATCTTGGTGATCTTGTCGCCGGGCATCAGCTGGGCGCGCCAGGCCGGGGTATTGGGCAGCGGCGTCACCACGGTAAGCCAGCCCTCGCGCATGTCCACCCTTATGCCTATGCCGCCGAATTCGCCTTCGGTATCGCTTTTCACCCGCGAGTAGACGTCCGGCTCCATGAACTGGGAATAATCGTCGAGCTCGGCCACCATGCCCTTCGCCGCGCCGTAAACCAGCTTCTGGGAGTCTATAACGTCGACATAGCTTTCCTTGATGAGCTCAAGGACGTCCACGATTATCTTCAGCTGCTGGTAAGTCTGGTCGATGGCGAAATTCACGTAAGGGAAAACCGCGCCTATAACGAAAGCGGAGAAAGTGACCAGCGCCAATTTTTTTATTTTTTTCATAAAATTAATAACTCCCTGCGTCGGGAACGGCTCCCCTGTCAATCAATTATTATAACTAATTTGCCAGCCACTGCATGGGGTCCAGCGCCCGGTCCCCTTTTCTTATCTCGAAGTACACGGCGCCGCTTTCCGCGCGGTGGTCCTGCCCCACGGACTGGGTGTCTTCGCCGGCGGTGCCCAGGGCGGTCAACGCTTCCACGGCCTGCCCTTTCACCGCGTCGATGCGGCTGAGCAGGCCGTAGATCGTAAAGAAACCCTTTTCGTGGTCCACAATGACCACGTTGCCGTAAGCGCGGAAAGGCCCGCAATAGATGACTTTCCCGGCCAGCACGGCCCGCACGGCCGCCTCTTTGGGCGTGGAGATGCGCACGCCTTCCCTGACTATCCAGGTCTTGAGGGCCGGCACTTCTTCCCGGCCGAAGCGGCTGAGGATCTTGCCCTCGGCCGGCCAGGGCAGGGAGCGCTTTTCCAGCGGCAGGCTGCCGGGATCGGCGTCGCTGCGGTAAGGCGCGCGCTTCTGCAGGGTCTTGACCAGGCGCGTCAGCCCCAGGGCGGAATTATGAAGGTTCTCCAGCTCCACGGAAAGCCGGGCCTGCTGCGCCTTGGTGCGCTCCAGCTCCTCGCGCTTGTTCTTAAGCTCGTTCTTATGGGCCGAGCTCTGCCTGAGCAGCAGGTCCTGCCGCGCTTTAAGGTCCACGCTTTTCAGCTTCAGGGAGACGATATCCTTGTTGATGCGCACGCTTTCGCCTTTGATGCTGGTAAGCAGGGCGTAGCGGTTCATGATGGCCGCGCGGATCAGCATATCCTTGGAAAGGTCCCGCGAACCGTAGTAAGGGTAGAAAAATTCTTTCTGCAGGGAATACATCACCAGCTCGCCCGAGATATCGCCGTCCAGCTCTTTGCGGGACTTTTCCAGCGATTCATACTTCTGCAGGGCTTCCCCCGAGCGGGCCCGCGATCTGTCCAGCTGCCACTCCAGGTCCTGGCGCCTGGACAGGCTCTGCTTTTCCGCTTTTTTCATGCCCGCCAGTTCCGAAACGATGCGCTCCTCTTCGGCGCGGTAAACGTCCAGTTCTTTTTTCTTCTCGTCCAGCTGCCGGCTGATCTCTTCCAGGTTCTTCTTTTTAGCGGCGGCGGCCGACTCGGCCGGCGGCTCGGCGCGCGCCGCGGCCAGGCAGCAAAAGAGCAGCGCGGCGCAAAGGGGCGCAAGGCGCGAAGTTGCCGGACTTATAATATTTCTTAGGCGCATTTTACGGAACTAGCGGGTATTTTTCCACTGGAACAGCACCCAGCCCAGCAGCGCGCCGCAGATAACCACCGCGGCCTGCCACAGCGGGCTGGGCCACACCCAGACGGGGCTGAGATATTTGACCGGGTAGACCACGGCGTAAGCCGCCAGCGCGGCGGCGGCGGCCCCCCCGGCGCCGGACAGGAACCAGGGCTTGTCGGCCGGCAGCGCCTGCGCCAACGACGCCGGCGTATGCCGGTAGGTCAGCACCATGGCGGCCGTAACCATGAAGGCGAGGAAAGCCAGGGCCAGCGAAAGACGGATCAAATGCCCGTAGAAGAGGGCGTGCATTATGGCGTAGGCTTCCAGCGGCTTATATTTCACGTCGGCCACGCCGGGGATGCGCCAGGCGGCGGAAGTCCAGGAATTCATATCGCCCAGGACTTCCTCTTTTATGACCACTTCCCAGGTATCCGGCATCGGGTTCAGGCCGGGCACCAGCACCGAGGACACCAGCTCCGGGTCCTCCGCCTTGAGCCTGGCCAGGCGGTCTTTGCGGCTCACATAGGTAACCTGCGCGGTGCCGCCGATAGCGGACAGGGCGGCGTCCACCGCTTCCACCGTCTCTTTGGATTTATCGTCGCGCAGCACTATTATGCGGAAATCGTCCTTCAGGATCACGGATATCTCGCGCATCTGGGCGTGCATAAAAAGCAGCATCTCCGCCAGCAGGGCCACGGAAAAAGCCATAAGGAAAGCCACCCTGTAGCCCTTGCGGACTTTCGGGATGTTATTATGATG
>DAOPZW010000079.1:0-12773 GCA_035353595.1 Elusimicrobiales bacterium
TTCTACAGCAGGTCTATTTATTTTGTTGCACTAGCGTTTTGAACTCGTGCCCGGCCCTGCGAAGACGCGGAGCTCCATAAGGATTATAACTAGCAGTCTTGACTGTAGACTGCCAGCAATGTATACTTTTAAGGGAGCATTACGGCTTTGCGGCCGGCTGGCCGCAGCCGCGCGGATAAGGAGGCGCATATGAGCATCAGGCTGGATAAATTCACGCTTAAGGCCCAGGAGGCTTTGCAGGCCTCCGAGGACGAGGCCGGGCGCTTTGGCAACCAGCAGGTGGAGCCGCTGCACTTGCTGTCGGCCATGCTGCGGCAGCCCGAGGGTTTGATCCCGGACATCATAAAGAAGCTGGGCGGGGACCTGGACGCCGTCACCGCCGCGGCAGAAAGCGCCTGCGAAAAATTGCCGAAGGTCAGCGGCGGCGAAAGGTATTTCTCGGCCGGGCTGAAGAAGGTGCTGGAGTCGGCGCTCAAGGAGATGTCCGTTTTTAAGGACGAATACGCCTCCACGGAGCACCTGCTGCTGGCCGTCGCCGCCGGCGGCGGCGAGGCGCAGGAGCTGCTCGCCCGCCGCGGCATAAACCACGACGCCATACTTAAGGCGCTGCTCTCGGTGCGCGGCAGCCAGCGCGTTACCGACCAGAACCCGGAGGCGAAATACCAGGCGCTGGAAAAATACGCGCGCGACCTCACCGAGCTGGCCCGCCGCGGCAAGCTGGACCCCGTGATAGGCCGCGACGACGAAGTGCGCCGCGTTATACAGGTGCTCTCGCGCCGCACCAAGAACAACCCGGTGCTGATAGGCGAGCCCGGCGTGGGCAAGACGGCCATTGTGGAAGGCATCGCCCAGCGCATAATCTCCGGCCTGGTGCCCGAAGGCCTTAAGAACAAGCGCCTGGTGGCGATGGACCTGGGCGCCATGCTGGCCGGGGCCAAGTTCCGCGGCGAGTTCGAGGAAAGGCTTAAGGCCGTGCTGAAGGAAATCGAGAAGGCCGAGGGCGGCGTGATCCTGTTCATCGACGAGCTGCACACCCTGGTGGGCGCGGGCGCGGCCGAGGGAGCGGTGGACGCCTCCAACATGCTCAAGCCGGCGCTGGCCCGTGGCGAGCTGCACTGCATAGGCGCCACCACGCTCAACGAATACCAGAAATACATCGAGAAGGACGCGGCGCTGACGCGGCGCTTCCAGCAGGTTTACGTCGGCGAGCCGGGCCCGGAGGAGACTATAGCGATACTGCGCGGCCTCAAGGAAAAATACGAGATACACCACGGCGTGCGCATCAAGGACGCGGCCATCATAGCCGCGGCCAGGCTCTCCCACCGCTACATAACAGACCGCTTCCTGCCCGACAAAGCTATAGACCTTGTCGACGAAGCGGCCTCCAGCATGCGCATAGAGATCGACTCGATGCCGTCCTCCATCGAGCTGCTGGAGCGCAGGACCGTGCAGCTGGAGATAGAGAAGCAGGCGCTCAGGAAGGAGAGCGACGCCGCCTCCAAGGAGCGGCTGAAGGCGCTGGAGAAGGAACTGGCCGACCTGCGCGAGAAGTCGGACGCCCTGAAGCTGCGCTGGAAGGCCGAGAAGGACGCTATCGCCCGCATACACGGGCTGAAGGCGCGCCTCGAGGCGCTGCGCCATGACGAGGCGTCGGCCCGGCGCCGCGGCGACCTGGGCAAGGCCGCCGAGATACAGTATGGCAAGATCCCGGCCATGCAGAAGGACCTGGAGAAGGCCAACAAGGAAATGGAGAAGGCGCAGGGCCCCGGCCGCATGCTTAAGGAGGAAGTGGACGAGGAGGACATCGCCAGGATCGTCTCCAGGTGGACCGGCATCCCGGTTTCGCGCATGATGGAGGGCGAAATAGCCAAGCTGGTGAAGCTCGAGGACGCCCTGCGCGCCCGCGTGGTCGGGCAGGACGAGGCGCTGGCGCTGGTGGCCAACGCCGTGCGGCGCAGCCGCGCCGGCATAGCCGAGGCCGGTCGGCCCATCGGCAGCTTTATCTTCCTGGGCCCCACCGGCGTGGGCAAGACCGAGCTGGCCCGCGCGCTGGCCGCGCTGCTGTTCGACGACGAGAAGGCGATGGTGCGCATCGACATGAGCGAGTACATGGAGAAGCACTCGGTCTCCAGGCTGATAGGCGCGCCCCCGGGCTACGTGGGCTACGACGAGGGGGGCCAGCTTACCGAGCACGTGCGCCGGCGGCCCTACTCGGTGCTGCTGTTCGACGAGATAGAGAAGGCTCACCCGGACGTGTTCAATGTCTTCCTGCAGCTGCTCGACGAGGGCAGGCTAACCGACGGCAAGGGCCGCACCGTGGACTTCAGGAACACGCTGATAATCATGACCTCGAACATCGCCTCGCGGCTGATCCTGGAGCAGGCCGGCAAGGGCGCGGAGAAGGTGAAGGCCGCCGTGCAGGCGAGCCTGCTGGAGCATTTCCGGCCGGAGTTCCTCAACCGCGTAGACGAGATAGTGACTTTCAACGCGCTGGGCAAGGCGGAGATCTCGAAGATAATAGACCTGCAGCTCTCCCGCCTGGAGCGCGTGCTGGCCGGGCGCGGCGTGGCCCTTACGCTGGATAAGTCCGCGCGCGACCTGCTGTTCAGCGAAGGGTACGACCCCCAGTACGGCGCGCGGCCCATGAAGCGCGCGATACAGCGCCTGGTGCAGGACCCGCTGGCCATGAAGCTGCTGGAGGGCGGGGTGAAGCCCGGCGACGCCGTCGTCGTCAGCGCCGCCGGGGGCGCGCTGCGGTTCGTTCCCGCGGCGGCCGGGGGCGCTGAACCGCCGCCGGCTGAAGAATAAGAGCCTCACCCCGCTCCTTTAGCGGATCCCGCGCTTTTTTGATAGTATAAGGGGAGCCGGGAGCTTTTTGCGCAGGCGCTATTCATATGCCCAAAATACTGGTAGTTGACGACGAGAAAGCTATTGTTTACCTCATAAAGACGCTGCTGGAGCGCGAGCAGTTCACCGTGTTGGAGGCGCATAACGGGCTGGAGGCCTATAAAGCGCTTACCGGCGCGGCGCCCGGCGACCTGCCCGATCTGGTCATCTCGGACGCCATGATGCCCGAAATGGACGGCTACACCCTGCAGTCCAAGGTGCAGGAAATAGACCGCCTCAGCAAGATCCCTTTCATTATACTTACCGGCAAGGACGACCAGGCGAAGGACCTTTTCGCCCTGTCCGCGAATGTTTTCGCTTTTTTGCAGAAGCCTTTTGAGCGCGCGGAGCTGGTGAAGCTGGCCAAGGCCGCCCTCGCTGCGCGCAACCGCGCCCCGCGCAAAGTTAAGGAGCGGGCGCCGGCAGCCGCGGCCGCGGGCAAAGTCCTGAAAGGCGCGCCGGCTTCCAAAGGTATCGGCATCGGCAGGCTCTTCCTGCTGAACGATTACGCCGCGCAGCCCGGCGTCAAAGGCGCGCCCGGCAAGCCGGAGGAGGAGCTGCGCCGATACCGGGCCGCCAGGGAACAGGTCCGGGTACGCTTCACGCTGGCCGCGACCCACATCCTGAAGGAGCTGGGGCCCGGCAACGGGAATATCCTCGACGTACACCCGCTGATCCTCAAGGACCCCGTGTTAAACCAGGAGATCGAGCTGCGCATCCAGGCGGGGGAGAAAGCCGAAGTGGCGGTGGAAACGGTTTTTAAAGCCATCTCCGACCGGCAGAAGCAGGCGAAGAACGAATACCTCAGGGAGCGCTTCACGGTATCGCGCGACATCGGCCGCCAGCTGGTGATAGAGCTGCTCGGCGCGCACCGCCTGGAGGCCGTGCGCGGGAAGGGGGACGTGATAGTCGCCGCGAAGGAGCTGACGCCTTTCGCGCTGGCCGAGCACCCGGAGAACATCAAGGGCTTTGCCGTCGAAACCGGCGGGCTCACCGGTCACGCCGCCATCCTGGCGCGCGCTTACAATATCCCGATGGTGCTGGGTATCCCCGTGGCCGGGTTCGCGGCGCAGGAGAACGTCCCGGCGATAATCAACGGCGGCACGGGGGAGCTGATCCTGAACCCGTCGCCGGCCGTGCTGGAGAACAACCTCCGCTGCCGCGACCGGGAGGCGGCCGCTGCGGCGAAGGCCTCCGCCGAAACGGCGGCGGCGCAGACTACCGACGGGCGCAGGGTGAACCTGCTGATGAACCTGGAGACCACGCAGAGCCTGGCGAACACCTATGGCGCGGACGGCGTGGGGCTTTTTAGGTCGGAATTCCTCTTCATGCACAAGGCGGCCCTGCCGGGGGAAGAGGAGCAGTTCCGCGAGTTCGAAAAAGCGGCCAGGGCCATGCATCCCCGCAAGGTCGTCATCCGCACCGTGGATTTCGGCGGGGACAAGCAGCCGCCGGCCGCGGCTGACCCCGCGGGCGCTTCCGCGCTGCGGGGTATACGCTACTGCCTGGCGCACGAGGAGCTGTTCCGCGCCCACCTGCGCGCGATACTGCGCGCCGGCGCGGCCGGCAACGTAGAGGTGATGTTCCCCATGGTGCCGGGGCTTGAGACTTTCCGCAAGGCCAAGGCCTTCCTGAAAAAGACCGCGGAGGAACTGAAAGCCGAAGGGTTCAAGCTCGACAAAGCCCTGCGCGTGGGCATCATGATAGAGGTCCCTTCGGCCGCAATGTCGGCCGGCGTGCTGGCCCGCGAGGCCGATTTTTTCAGCATCGGCACCAACGACCTTTTCCAGTACACGCTGGGCATAGACCGGGAGGATTCCTCCTATTCCGGCTACGGCCTCTTCCTGCCGCCGAGCCTGCTGCAGCTCATAAGCATGGTAACGGAGGCGGCGCGCTCAAGGAAAAAGCCGGTGGCCGTCTGCGGCGAACTGGCTCACAATACGCTGGCGATGCCGCTGCTGCTGGGGCTCGGAGTGGACGAGCTTAGCATGGACGCTTCTCATATCCCGTCCACCCGGCTGGCCGTGCGCGGCCTGTCCTACGCGAAATGCCGGGCGCTGGCCGACAAGGCCCTGAAGCTGGAAACCCCGGCCGAGATAAAGGAACTGCTAACGCGGGCGGGTTGAGGGAACGGCGGCGGCGTCCAGGCCGGTTCGCCGCAAATTCCGCTAAACGATACGTGACGCAATAGCCCCGCTGCCGCCTGAAGAATAACGCGCTTTCCGGCAAGTCCGCCGCAGCCGGCGGTTAAGCGCCTCTCCTTATAATTCCGCTTCCCGGCCGGCCAGCCGCCGCGGCTTGCCGCAAAGCCTGCATACTGCCCCGCTGTTCCGGCTGCCGCCCCGGAACGGGCTGGCGGGGGCCGTGCTCCCGCGGCTGTCAGGTACGAGGATCGTTCCGCCTGGGCCAGGCTTGCGCGGGCCGCTAGTTCAGCGTCGCCGGCCCGCGCAGTTTGCTTACCCATAGCGCCAGTTCCACCAGGTCCAGGTCCGTTATCTCCGGGTAGCTGCCGGCCGCGGCCAGCGTGCTGACGGCGGCTCCTTTGCCCTCGAAGCGGATAAGGGCGATGGCGTGCCCGGCGTATTTAACTTCGTAGGCCGGGGCGCCGGCGTGCCGGTAGAAATCCGGCCATTTCAGCGCGCGGTAGATGTAGGCCGTAAGCCCGTCCGTTTTTTTCGCGCGGTAAGTTTCAGCCAGCAGTTCTTTCACGGTCCATTTCATAACTCCTCCGTTCCCGACGTGAATTCCGGTGAAGACGCCCGTGTTGATGCCAATAGCATAGCAGGCCAACCCGACAAAGGCGTGTCGGGTTGCGGCCGCAGGCGGAGCGGACTTGAATTTTAAATTGGGTCTTGACAAGTCAACAGGCCTCTGTTATACTCGGTGTGTGGCCAGTTCCAGTTCTTTCGGATGCGCCGGTTCCAGTCGTGTTCAGTGCGGTGAGGGAGGTGTAGTCACGGCGCGTGGTTGCCCGGTCCCGCGGCCCGAACGGTTGGCGCGGTTTCCCGGGGGGAGGTCCGGTCGTTGCGTCGCGGTGTTCCTGGTTCCGGCCCCCTGCAGTGAGTGTTGGTCACAGCGCCAAATGAGCGGCCCCCGCAACTGCGGGGGCTCTCATTTTTCAGGTCAAAGCCGGGGCTGCCGGCTGCAATGCAGTTAAAGCTGCCGCCCGGCCGCCGCGTTCGCGGACCTGTTTCTGCCTTGAAATCCGCCGGCTAAGCCGGCGGTTCCAATAATTCCCGGTCGAGATACTTCGGTTCAAACCCGCCGCCGGCTGCGGACTTGCGCGTGAGCGTTGGCGCGCCGGCTGATCCCCCGGATTATAAATGTCATCAGTCTTCCGGCAACTTAAAGGTTTCGCCCCCGGCGCCGGGCCCGGGGAATTTTATTTCCGGGTCCCGCCGGGGCTGCTTGCGTTCCCTGCAAAGCGGCGGCGGGATTTGTTAAGATTGTCGTTATGCAAGCAGCCGCGGACCTCCGCTCGCTCTTCCTGCTTTCGCCGGACGTGATATTCCTCAATCACGGCTCTTTCGGCGCCTGCCCTAAAGAAGTTTTCGAAGCGTACCAGCGCTGGCAGCTGGAACTGGAGCGCAATCCCGTGGAATTCCTGGGGCGGCGCTCCGGCGAACTGCTGTGGAACGCGCGCGCCGAACTGGGACAGTTCCTTAATGCGGGGCCGCAGGACCTGGTCTTCATCGCCAATTCCACCGCCGGTGTCAACGCCGTGGCGAAATCCCTGCGGCTGGGCGCAGGCGACGAGGTGCTTTCCACCGACCACGAATACGGCGCCTGCGACAATACCTGGGAGCTGGCCTGCCGGGCGCAGGGCGCTAAATATCTGAAAGCCCATATCCCGCTGCCTTACGACAAAGCCTCTGTCGCGGATACGGTATGGCGGCAGGTGACGCCGCGCACGCGGGTGCTCTTCTTCAGCCACGTCACCTCGGGTACGGCGCTGCCTTTCCCGGCGGAGGAGCTGTGCGCCAGGGCCCGCGCCGCGGGCATACTGACCCTGGTGGACGGGGCGCACGCTCCGGGCCTGCTGGACCTGGACCTGAGCGCCCTCGGCGCTGATTTCTACGTCGGCAACTGCCATAAGTGGCTGCTGGCGCCCAAGGGCAGCGCTTTCCTTTACGCGCGGGAAAGCGCGCAGGCCCTGACGCAAGGCCTGGTGACCAGCTGGGGTTACAGTGCGCGCACCGTCCTCAACGCCGAGCAGGAGGCTTATGCCGGCACGCGGCCTTTCGAGCGCAAACACCAATGGCAGGGCACGCGCGACATAGCGGCTTTCCTGGCGGTGCCGGCCGCGCTGGAGTTCCGGCGCAAATACGGCTGGGCGCAGCGGCGCGCGGCTTGCCGCGCGCTGGCCGCCGAGGCGCAGCGCGCGATATTGGCGGCTAACGGCCTGGCGCCCGCGGTCCCGGAGGAGGACGCGCTGCAGATGCGGGTGATCCCGGTGCCGGCGGCCGGCGCGGGGCGGCTCAGAAAATGGCTTTTCGATGTTAAGCGCATAGAGATCCCGGTCACCGCTTTCGGCGACAGCTGCTTCGTGCGCATTTCGGTGCAGCCCTATAACACGCCTGCCGACATGGAAGCCCTTGTAAGAGCCCTCCGGGAATTTTACAGCAGCGGCGGGGCCTGAACCGGGCCTTTTTGCTATGAGAACTTCTTCCCTGTGGCTGTTATTTCCGGCGCTGTTCTTTGCGGGCGGCGCCCGGGCGGAAACCTGGACCATAAGCGTTAAGGCCGTGAACGGCCGCATGTCTTATGCGCACGAGCAGGCGGGCCCGCTGGAGAAGCAGGCCGCTTATGCCGGCAAAGCCCAAACGCGCGGCGGCGGCCCGGCGCGCGCAATGAGCTTTAATTCACTGCTCCATGCGCCGGAGAACGGCTATTTTAAGCTGGATTACCAGGCCGAAGTGGCGGGCCAACCGGAGGGGCAGCCGCCTTTTCATGTCTCGGGCAAGGCGCTGCTGCGCCCGGGCAAGCCGCTAGTGGCGGCGGCGGCCGGCGGCTGGAAGCTTATACTTGAACTGAACGGCGAGGGCGGAGGGAAAGCTTCCGGCATGCGGGCCGGCACCCTGGAGGCCGGTCTGAAATGCCGCGGCCTGTCATACGCGGCCAGCTTCGTTTACCTGCCTGAAGAGCGATACAGCGCCGCGCTGCGCGAGGATTCCGGCGGGGAAGGACGCTATTTTTGGGTAGAGCTGCTGCCCGGCCCTTACGCCGCGTACGACGTCTTCAAGCTGGAATACAAGGTGCTCCTCAAAGACGACGGCTTAACTTTGTGCCAGGGCAGCGGCGAACTTGTCCTTACGCCCGGCGGAGGAAAACTCTCCGCCGCCGCCGGCAAGGGCTGTACCTTCAGCGCCAAAGCTCTGCACTGAAGGTTCCCGGCGGGGTTGCCGGCCGCGCGAATATTTTCAGCCATAAAAACCGGAGAGGGCGGGGCCTGAAAGCCCCGCCCTCTCCGATATCTGCTGCCGTTCTTATTGCGGCAGGCGGGGGGGAGGCGGGGGCGCCATGTTCATCGGGCGCTCGCCGCCGGCGGCCTTGGCCAGGCACCGCTGCACCTCGGCCATCAGCTTTTCCGGATCCGTCGGCTTTTTCAGCACCGACACGTTGGTCATGCCGCTGATGTCGCCCAGCGCTTCCGGCTTGCCGGTGGAAAATATTATCGCCACCATGTCGTGGCGCGCGCGCAGGGTTTCGTACACCAGCACGCCGCCGCCTTCGGGGATGTTCAGGTCCTGCAGGATCACGTCTGCTTTGAACTCCTGCTGGGCCGCCAGCGCGGTGGGGGCCGTGTCGGCCGTCCGCACTTCGAAGCCGGCGTCCTCGAAAAACTCCTTGGAAAAATCCACTATCGCCGGAATGTCGTCAACCACCAGAATTTTAGCCATCGCTTTTTCCTCCGGGTATTCGAGCCCGCCCAGCCGGCGGGCCTTTAATAATTAGATAATACAAAAAAAAGGCTGTATTTCCTTAAAAAAGCCCGGGGCCGCGCCGGCCTTCCGGGGGTTCCGGGGCTGTGCCTCATATGAAAGCCGGAGGCTTTGCCTGCCGCGCCCGACCGCCCCGGTGACTAAATACGTGTTTTTGGTTATCCGCCGGAGTAGGCTGAATGCCATGAGTTCAGGCGCCTGCGGGCCCGTGTATGGCGCCGGCCGCGGAAGCTAGAATATATGTGAGCCGGGAAGGACCGGCGCGACGAAGGATCCGGGAGGGAAGCGAAATGAACAAATACTTATCTCTGTTGCTGCTGGCGGCGTTAGCGGCGAACGGTTACTGCGCCGAGCTCTCTTTTGACAAGGGCATAGACGCGGCTCAGATAGCGGCGGAGCTGGGTACCGGCAAAGAGTTTAACGGCCCCCGGCCGGTGCAGCCGCAGGGGCCGGGGCATAACGGGCCCGGCGGCCACGGCGGCAACCACCACGGCGGCGGCCAGCATTGGAACAACGGCCACGACCGGCGCTACGTGCTGGTATACCCGGACATGAACTGCCGGGTCTGGGAGTTCACGGCACAAACCCCCGGCACGCGCTCCGAGAGCCTTTCGGAAGAGGAATTGAGCGCCGACTGCTATGTCAGGGAAGGTACGGAATACTGCCGGACCACCGGCCGCTTCCTCAGCCGCAAGGTAACGGTGAACATAGGCGCCCACCGGCTGGAGCCCTGGGAGAAGGAAACCATGAAAGTCTGCCTTGATAATTACGGCCGCGCCAGCCTCGGCCTGGACGGCATGGCTTACGAGTACAATGTTTCCGCCAAAGACCGTGAAGGCATCTTCGGCAAGGACTCCACGGTCTTCAGCCTCGTGCCCGGAGCCAGGAAGCCGGTGAACCCGGATCCCGGCCAGTTCGCTGTCACATTCGCGGGCGTTGCCGCCGGCGGCGACGTGCGCATGACCATCACGGACAGCCGCGCCTCCTATTTCAGCGGTGAAAAAATGGAGATCTCCGTTGAAGGGATGAACATCCCCCACCTGGACCCGGGCATGTCCCCGGACGAGATCGCGGGGGCCTTCGTAAAAATAAACGCGCGGGCCTCCTTCGACGTGGCGCCTTCTTACGACATAAAGCTGCTGGACGCCCCCAAAGCCGGCACCTACGCGGTGACCGTAAAGTTCAGCCGCAAAGGGCCGCTGTCTTCCGGCGCCGCGGTCAGCCTGCTGCAGACCTTCGAACTGCGCTGACAGTGCAAAGCCCGGAGACAAAGATACCCCGCGCCTTAAAAAGCGCGGGGTTTTTTGCCCGGGGGCCGGACGCCTTGTGCCGGAACGACCGCGCGGTTATTTTATAGAATAGGGTTGAATGCTGAGGATAATACACGCCGCGGACCTGCACCTGAGCTCCGGCCCCGATAAGGAATACGGGCTGGAGGTGCTGCGCGAACTTATAGGCCTGGCCAACGCCCGGCAGGCGGATTTCCTGCTGCTGTGCGGCGACATTTTTGATTCTTTCAAGGACCTCAAGGACATCAGCCTGCTCAACGCCCTGCGGGTGGAAACGCAGCTGCTGCGCAAGGATTGCCGCGCACTGTATATTCCCGGCAACCACGAGGCGCTGGGCCTCGGCCCCAGGGACAAGCTGTCCAATATTAAATTCAGCCGGCTGGAACTGGCCGTCGACGAGGCTTCGCCTTTCGGCGGGATCACCGTTGAAACCCCGGACGCGGAGTTCATCTGCGTGCCGCACGCCGCCGATTATTCGGGCTACCGCAAATGGGATCTGCCGGCCAAGGCCCCCGGCCGCGCCCGGGTGCTGCTGATGCACGGCACCAGCAGCGCGGTGTACCGCGGGCCGGACCAGGAGGAGCAGCAGGCCGGGATCATCCCCGACAGCCTGTTCGCCTGGACGGAGGCCGACTACGCGGCGCTGGGCCACGTGCATTCCGCCCGCGAAACCCTGATCGGCGGCACCGCCGCGGTTTACTGCGGCTCCGCGCGCGTCTGGCGCAAGTGGGAAGAAGGCCCCCGCAAGGCCGTTTACTTCGAGATAGAAGGCGGAAAGATAGGTCCCAGGGAAGACCTGCCCCTTAAAGCCGCCGGCGAGTTCCGCAGTTTTACGCTGCCGGTCGATCCCGATTCTTCCGTGCCGCCCGCCGCCATGCAGGACCTGCTGGACAAATGCCGGGCCCCTTACAGGGATTACCTGCTGCTGAATTTTTCCGGCCTGGTGGAAGACGCCAATGCCCTGGCCGAACTGAAGCTGGTCGTGGAAAGCGTGGTCAAGGCTAAGAATCCCCGCAAGCTGGAGATCGTTTCCGGGGAAGTGGAAAGTTACGGCGGGCTGGCCGGCAACGGCCTGGCCAAAGAATTCCTGGAGCAGCTGGACGCGCGCCGCCCGCCGGAAGGTTCGCCGGAAATGCCGGTCTGGCTGGCGGCGCGGCAGCAGGGCCTGGCCGCCCTGGCGGGGGACCTGGAATGATCAAGTGGATCACCCTCGAGGATTACGGCAAGTTCAAGGACAGCCGCTTCGACCTGGGCCCCTTTACCGTGGTCTACGGCGCCAATGAAACCGGCAAAACCACGCTGTTCGACGCCCTGTTCGAGGCCGCCTGCGCCGGGGCGCCCAAGAAGGGCCGGGCGTGGACCCGGCTGGCGGCACGCTACGGCGAAAGCCGCAAGGCGCAGGTTTCCGGCAGCGCGCCTAAATTCAGGGACGCGGTGGAATTCCTGGAATTGTTCTCTATCCGCGCCGGGCAGATCAGCGTGGACGCGGAACAGGGCGGGTCCTGGGGCGAGGCGGCGAAAAATTCGCTGTACCGGCACGGCTACAACCCCGCAGAGGTAGCAGAGAAGCTGGAGAAAAGGGCTTCCACGTCCAACGCCACCAAACACCAGAAAAATTTGAACCGTCTCAACTTCGACCTGGCCGAGGCCCGCGAGGAAATAGCCCGGCTGCGTGGCCAGGAAGCCGCCGTGGCCGGGGCCAAAGAGGGCATTGTGAAAATAGAGGCGGAGATAAACGCCCTGGCCGCCCGAAAGGCCGGCCTGGAGGCGGAGCTGGCCGCCGCCGCGGAGCGCCTGGAAGGCCATAAAAAAGTGCGCGCCCTGCACCAGGGCCTGCGCGACAGGGATTTTATCGCCGGCGTCATACAGGACGAAGCCAGGCTAGCCGAACTCAAGGCTTACAAGGCCGGGGCCATACAGGAATACGACGCGCTGCTGGGAAAAATAGCGGAAACGGAGCGCGGGCTCGCCGAAACGGGCGGCACCATCAACGCCGCGCTGGACACTATCGAAAAGCTGGAGAACGAGAGCTGCTCCCTGCTGGAATCCCAGCACGCGGCGCACCGGGTAGCCGACGCCGCGCAGGGGCTGCTGCCGGAACTCAGCAAGATCTCCGCGCTCAGGCACGGCCTGTTCGCGGCGCTGCGTCTGCCCGCCGGGCTGCGCTACGGCATCTGGGCTTTCGGCGCCGGCGGCATAGCGCTGGGCGTTTACCTGGGCCGGCAGGGCCCGGCGGGCTACGCGGTGGCCGCGCTCTTCGCCGCCGCCGCCTTCGCCCTGGACCGCTATCTTTATTGGCCCAAGAATTCGCCGGCGGACCTGGCCGCGGAACAGGCGCGGCTGGGCGTTATTTACGACCAGTGGGTTAACCTGGGTTTCGAGCGCGCCGCCATAGAGCGCGATACGCTGTCCGGAGTAACGGAAGCGCTGATGAATTTCAAAAGCATGGCGATGAGCTGGGATATAGCCGTGGAGAACAACCGCCGCGACGGCCTGGCCGCGCGCGCCGCCCTTAAGGACCTGGAAAGCCGGAGCCTCGCGCTGGCCGAAGAAAAAGACAACTGCGCCCTTGCGGCGCAGGACTGGCTGGCCGGCGCCGGCTGCGCCAGCCGCGACGAGTTCCTGACTAAAGTGAACCAGCAGGAGAGCCTGGACA
>DAOPZW010000080.1:0-12759 GCA_035353595.1 Elusimicrobiales bacterium
AGGGTGCCGGTTACGTTGAAAACGCTGAACTTGGAATCGGCGGACTTGCTGGGCAGGCGGAACCAGGCTTCCGCGTCGAAGTTGTTATTCTTGCCGAGGGTGCGGATGAACTCGGGGACAAAGGCGTTGGGCTTGTTCTGGAAAGGGACCTTAAGGGTTATGCGCACCTTGGTCTTCAGCGGCATGCCGGCGCTTTTGCGCTCCACGCTGGCGGCGGCCACGCCCTTCACCTTCATGATCTTGGGCAGGCTGTAATACGGGGCCCAGCCCAGGATCACGGTTTTTTTGGCGTTCCTGGAAAAAGAGGTCTTCTCTCCGGCGAAGCGGAAACCGGTCTCCTTTTCCAGGCTGAAAAGAAGCTGGTCGTAATCCGGAGTGACCGGGGTGATATTAAGGAACACGTACTCGCGGGCGTACCTGCCGGGGGTGGAATCCAACGGCCAGACATGGGAACCCATGGGCCCCGTTTCGCCGGCGAAAGTAACTTTATAATAGTTCAGCGGCGCTCCGGCCGGTTCAAGCCTTTCGCCTTTAACTATGGAAGGGAGCGCGGCCGGCACGGGATTGCGCAGCGTGGGCAGCCGGGGCGCGGCCAGCGCGTCGCGCAGGTCCCCCTCTTTCTTAGGGGCGTTCTTCGCGTTGAGATAGCCGTCGGAGGTTTCCACGAAATCCTGGAAAACGGGGTCGGAGAAAGGGTTGCCGTCGCCGGCCAGCGGGTCGCGCACCGCGGCGTTGCCCGGGGCCGAAGGCGGCGGCACGCCGGGCGGCAGGTCCGCGGCCGAGGCGGCGGCGGCCAGGCCGGCCGCTAATAAAGAACCGAGAATAAGGTTTTTCATAATTTTCATCCCAGAAAACAAAACAGAGGAAACGGTACAATAAGTCCGTTTCCCCTGGTTACACCGGGTTGAGGCCCGGCGGTGGATGCTCCCCCGCCTGTTCGGAGGATTACAAGGGTACTGCATATGAGGCCGCCGCCATGGGGATATTCTCCCCCGCGCGTTCCTGTACTGTTATCCTATTATACATTTGACATTCGGCAATAGGTTCTTAAGGCCCAAAACCGGAAAGAAAAACGGCCCACCCCCGGCTGGGCCCTTTGGGCCCATTGACAAACGCGGGGCAGTGGTATATAATTTATCTATCGGTAGGTAAGTTTTTATGAAATCACAAACAACCCCCAAGATCACCAAGGGCGACAAGACCCGCCAGCGCATACTGGAAACGGCCTCGGCGCTGATGGCCGAAAGCGGCCCCGACGGCGTCTCGATGCGCGAGATCTCCGCCAAGCTGAAGATCACGAAGCCCGTCCTTTACTACTATTTCAAGGACAAGGACGAACTGATCAAGGCGGCCTTCGAGGAAGGCACCAAGCATTTCCAGGAAATCCAGACGGTGATAGACACGCCCGGCCTGCCGCTGGAGCGCAAGCTGGAGCGCATTTTAACCAACCACCTTGATTTCATAAAACGCTACCCGGACATGCCCAAGTGCGCGCTGAAATTAATGGCCTCGCCGGAAAAAAGCGTGCTCAGCACCCTGGCCAGGGACCTGAAACAGCGCACCCGTAAAAATATGCGCAGCATGATGGAAACAGGCAGCGAAAACCTTTCCAGGGCCGGCATTGACGGGATCTTACACCTGATCAGCGCCGTTATCGTCTACTTCATGATAGAGGCCCGGGAACACGGCGCGGCCAGCCTGCCTAAAAGCCTGCCCGCGCACATAGCCAAAATTATCTGCGCCGGCGCGAAGCAGTTAAAGACGGTCCTGGTCATACTGTTGCTCACCCCGCTGTTGGCGCGGGCGCAGGCCGCGGACCTCAGCCTGGACGCGGCGGTGGGCCTGGCCATGAAGAACAACACTTCCGTGGCCAACGCCGAACGCGGGCGGCTTATATATAAGGAGAAGATACAGGAATACTGGGGCGGACTCTACCCCCAGCTCAGCGCCAGCGCGCAATACACCCGCAACATCGAGAAATCTTCCATCTTCTTCGGCGGCAACAAAATAGAGATGGGTTCGGACAACGCCTACACAGCCTCGCTGGACCTCAACCAGGTGCTCTGGGCCGGCGGCAAAGTGTACACCGGCATCAAGATGGCGGGCATCTATTCCGACACCAGCGCCGAGCAGCTGCGCGCGGCGCAGAACGGCGTAAAAAAAGCCGTGACGCAGCTTTATTACTCCGTGCTGCTCTCCCGGGCCATGTCCGATATCCAGAAAGAGACGCTGGAGCTTTCAAAACAGCATTTGTCCACCATAGAAGCGCAATACAAACAGGGCCTGGCCAGCGACCTGGCCGTGCTGCGCCAGAAAGTGGAGGTTTCCAATAACGAGCCGGCCGTGACGCAGAACCTGAACTATTACGAATCCGGCCTGCTGGAGCTTAAGAACCTGCTGGGCCTGGAGCCGGACTCGGAGATAGCGCTTTCCGGCAGCATGGCCTGCGCCGCCGAACTGCCGGGCACGCTGGAGGAACTGTACTCCCGGGCCATGGCGGCCCGCCCCGAATACAGGCTGGCCGGGCTGCAGCGCAAACTGGCGCTGGAGAACGTTACGCTCGAACGCGCAGGGCACTACCCGTATCTGGCGGCTTACGCCTCCCGGCAGTTCCAGGGGCAGAGCAACGACTTCTTCCCGGGCTCCAACGAAAGGACCTGGAGCCTGGCGGCCGGGCTGCGGCTCAGCCTCCCCCTCTACGCGGGCGGAGCGGTAAACTCAAAAATAAAGCAGGCCGGGCTGCAGCTGGACACGGCCAGCGAAAATTTGAAAGATACAGGCCGGCAGCTAAAGATAGCCGTGAAAAAAGCCTGGCTGGACCACAATGAAGCCGCGCAAAGGCTGGGGTCGCAGAACGCCGCGGTAGAAACGGCCCGGAAGGCGCTGGCCGCCACCGAGCTGCGCTTCCGCAACGGCCTGGCCGGCCAGCTGGACCTCAACGACGCCACGCTGGCGCTGAACAGGGCGCAGACTTTCTACACCCAGGCGCAGTACGACTTATGCTCGGCCAACGCGCAGCTCGCCTGGGCGGTCGGGGAATAAAGATCGGGCGCAGAGGAGCTGGTACCGGAGAGCGGGAATAAAGACCCGGGGGTAGGGAACTGAAGAGAGAAGCGGGAATGGATCAAAGACTTTATGAAAAATACAAAAATACAGGTGATAATTTTGATGGTAGCGGCGGCGGCGCTGGCCGCCGGCTGCAGGAACAAGGCGGCCGAGGCTTTGAACAGCCTTGAAAAAGACCGTTTTCTCGTAAAAACGGAGAAGGCGCAGGTCCGCGACCTGGAAGAATACATCATGCTCAGCGGCTCGGTCAAAGCCCTGGACGAAGCCACGCTTTACCCGCGCATCTCCGGCAAACTGCTGAAGAACCTCCTGAAGGAAGGCGACCCGGTCCGCAAGGACGAAACCGTGGCGCTGGTGGAACGCGACGAGGTGGGCACCGTCTACGAGCCCGCCCCCGTACCTTCCACGCTGACCGGCGTAGTGGGCAGGGTGTTCCAGGACATCGGAGCCAGCGTAACCCCGGCTACCCCCATAGCCATGGTGGTCAACCAGGCGCAGGTGCGCGTGGCGATCGACGTGCCGGAGAAATATATCGGCAAGGTCTTCCAGGGCCAGCGCGCGGTTATAAAAGTAGACGCTTTCCCCGACCGCCGGTTCACCGGCAAAGTTTACCGGGTGAGCCCGGTGGTGGACTCGCGCTCGCGCAACACCCTGGTGGAAGTGCTGGTGGACAACGCCGACAGCCGGCTTAAATCCGGCATGTTCGCCGAGGCGCGGCTCATAGTGGCCTCGCGCGGCGCGGCCCTTTCGGTGCCGGCCGGCGCGGTGGTCAGCGCGGACGGCGGGGATTTCCTCTTCGTGCCCGCGCAGGGGGACCTCGCCGCCAGGGTGCCCGTAAAGATCGGCATCAAAACGGACGAGTTCGCGCAGGTCAGCGGCATCAAGGAAGGCGCGGACGTGATAACCTTCGGCCTGTACGGCCTCAAGGACGGCAGCAAGATAAAAGTGCAGAACTAAAGCGTTTTACGCGGGAACGCGCAGACCGGATCCCCCGCCGCATCGCCCGAGATCCGGCTTCACGCGCACCGGCGGCCCGGCGCAAAGCGTCGCGCGGCGCCGCGGCAGCCCAAGGACTACTCCAAGGTCGTTAAATATGAAAATCACCGAAATCTCCATACAAAAACCCATCTTCACCACCATGATGATCCTCACCATCGTGGTGCTGGGCGCGGCCGCCTACCTGCGCCTGGGCATAGACCTGATGCCCAACGTGGAATTCCCCTACGTGATGGTACAGACCACGCTGCGCGGCGCCGGCCCCGAGGAAATGGAATCCTCGGTGACCAAGTCCATAGAAGAGGCCGTCAACACCATCTCCGGCATAGAGGACATCAACTCCACCAGCTACGAGGGCCTCTCGCTGGTCATGATCAAGTTCGCGCTGGAAAAGGACGGCGACGTGGCCGCGCAGGAGGTGCGCGACAAGGTCAACTCCGTGCTCGCCCAGCTGCCGCAGGGCACCGACCCCCCCGTCATCGGCAAGCTCGATATGGGCGCCATGCCGGTGCTCAACGTGGTGGTCTACGGCGACCGGGACCTGATAGACCTGACCCAGATAGCCAAGAAAAAGATCAAAGAGAACATCGAGACCGTCAACGGCGTGGGCGCCATCGACATCGTGGGCGGCCGCGAGCGCGAGATCCACCTGGTGGTGAACCCGCTGAAGCTTGCGGCCCTGAACCTGAACATCCGGGCCGTGAAAGACGCCATCACCCAGCAGAACATAGAGATCCCCGGCGGCAAGGTGGAACAGAAGAACAAGGAGTTCGTGCTGCGCACGCTGGGCCGCATCGCGAGCGTCAAGGATTTCAACGACATCGTCATCGCCAACATCAACGGCGCGCAGGTGCGCGTCTCCGACATCGGCCGCGTGGAGGACACCGGCGCCCGCATGGCGACGGCCTCTTTCTACAACGGCCGCCCCTCGGTCACGCTCGTGGTCAAGAAACAGTCCGGCACCAACACGGTGGCCGTGGTCAGGAACATCAAGGAGCGCCTCAAGGAACTCAAGAAGTCCATCCCCGCCGGCGTGGAGACCACGATCATCGGCGACCAGTCGATCTTCATCAAGGAATCGGTCAACACCGTGACCGAGCACCTGGTGCTGGGCGCGGTGTTCGCCGCGCTGATGGTGTTGCTGTTCCTGGGCGACTTCCGCTCCACCATCATCTCGTCGCTGGCCATCCCCACCTCGCTCATCGGCACGCTGGTCTTCATGCAGACGGCCGGCTTCACCATCAACGTAATGACGCTGCTGGGCCTGACCATCGCCGTCGGCATAGTCGTCGACGACGCCATCGTGATGCTGGAGAACATCTACCGCCACATGGAGGAGCACAAGATGAGCCCGCTCAAGGCGGCCATGGACGGCTCCAGGGAGATAGGCTTCGCCGTGGTGGCCATGTCGGCCGCGCTGCTTGTGATCTTCGTGCCGCTGGCCTACATGGGCGGCATCATCGGCCGCGTCCTCAAGAGCTACGGCCTCACGATAGCCGCCGCCGTGGCCCTGAGCGTCTTCGTGGCGCTGACGCTGACGCCGATGCTCTGCTCGCTGTTCCTCAAGATCCGCCCCGGAGAGAAGACGCGGCTCGAGAAGTTCACCGACCACATCAACGAATGGCTGTCCAGCCGCTACATAATCCTGCTCGAGTGGGCCCTGGCCCGCCGCAAAAGCATGGTGGTCTACGGCGTGCTGATCATGCTGTCTACGGTGCCGCTGTTCATGTTCCTGGGCAAGGACTTCATGCCGGCGGATGACACAGGGCTTTACCAGATCAACATCACCGCGCCGGAAGGCACCAGCCTGGCTATGATGAAGCAGATCTTCGCCCAGGTGGAGACCGAGACGCGGCAACTGCCTCACGTCAGGAACATCATGTCCTCCATAGGCAGCGGCACCGGCAGCCATTTCGGCGGCTCGTCCGCCAACGAGGGCTACGTGCTGATCGAACTGGACGACCTAAAGGACCGCAGCCTGCCCATGAAGAAGCTGCTGCTGGCCTCCCGCGAGATAATGAGCAAATACAAGGGCCTGCGCGTCGCGGTGATCTCCGCCGGCGGCTTCGGCGGCGGCGACGCCGAGCTGATGTACAACATCTCGGGCCCGGACCTGAAGAAGCTGGAGGAGTATTCCAACGCGGTCGCGGAGAAGCTGCGCTCCATCAAGGGCGCGGTGGACGTGGACACCACGTTCTCCTACGCCAAGCCCGAGTACCGCGTCGAAATAGACCGCAGCCGCGCGCACGACATCGGCGTCAAGGTGGAGGACATCGCCACTTCCCTGCGCACGCTGGTGGGCGGCGAGGAAGACATCACCAAGTTCAAGGACGGCGACGAGCTGTACCAGGTGCGCCTGCGCGCCGAGGAGACCTTCCGCGACCGCCGGGAGGCCATCGAGGCGCTGATGGTGCCGGCCTCGGGCGGCCGCGTGACGCGCCTCGACAGCGTGGCCCGCGTGACCGAGGGCGTGGGCCCTACGCAGATAGCCCGCTACAACCGCCAGCGCAACGTGCAGGTGCAGGCCAACGTGGACGGCATCCCCTCGAACAGGCTGATACAGGAGGCGGACAAGGCCTTCAAAGCGCTGAACGCCCCGCCCGAGTACACGGCCGGCGTCTACGGCAGGGCCAAAGAACTGGGCAACATGCTCAAGGAGTTCGGCATCGCCTTCGCGCTGGCCTTCGTCTTCATCTACATCGTGCTGGCCAGCCAGTTCGAGAGCTTCGTCTACCCGGTGTCCATCATGGTGGTGCTGCCGCTGACGATCCCGTTCGCGATCATCTCCCTGTTCATCACCGGCCAGAACCTGACGCTGTTCGCCATCATGGGCATGTTCATGCTGTTCGGCATCGTGACCAAGAACTCCATCCTGCAGGTGGACTACACCAATACGCTGCGGGCCAAGGGCCTGCCCCGCCACCAGGCCATGCTGGAAGCCAACAAGACCCGGCTGCGCCCCATCCTGATGACCACGCTGACGCTGATCGCCGGCATGATCCCGACGGCGCTGGGCACCGGCGCGGGCTCGGGCACGAGGCGCACCATGGCCATGGTAATCATCGGCGGCCAGACGCTGTCGCTGCTGATCACGCTCTTGATGACGCCGGTCACCTACTCGCTGATGGACGACCTGGAGATCTGGTTCAGGAAGAAGTACATGAAAGCGAAAGCCGCCGGCAATTGATCGCCGGTTATTGCGAGATAAAAAAAAAGGGCAGCCGCGCTGCCCTTTTTTATTTCAGAGACGGCCGTTCAAGGGTTGGGGCCGGCGGGGGAGCCAGCGCCCGCTTTGCCTATGGCTCTGATGCTGCCCTGAAAATTCTTCCTGAAAAACAATTCAGGGTTCCGGTTGCCCACCTTAAAGGCCAGGTCCGCGGCTTTTTCGGCGTTGCCCGCCGCAAGTTCCTCTACCAGCTCGCGGTACTCGGCCGGAACGGCCCCGGGCGACGCCTTTTCTATGCCGGCAAGTTCGCCCAGCGCCGCCGCCCTGCGGCCCAGGCCCGCCTCGGAGATAGCCAGGATATATTTGCACCTGAGGCAGGCCGGGTCGGCGGCCGCGGCGGCCCTGAACTTGCGGTTCGCGGCCGCGTATTCTCCTACGCCGAAGGCGTCGGCGCCGGCCAGGCTGTCCAGGTAAGAGCTATCCCGCCCGCCGGCCTCAAATTTAAAAAAGCCTATGGTGAGCGGCACCGGGTCCACCGTCTCCCTGATATAGTTCCCGGTCCAATTCGGCGGGGCGGGCCTGGCTAGAGCGGTGTAATAGCCGTGGCGGAACTCCAGTTTACGCCAGGGCTCGCTGCGCGGGCCCGCCAGCAGCGGGGGCTGGTCCAGGGGCGACGCGGCCGAGGCGGAAAAGATCTTCGGCTCCGGCGACACGTATTTAAGCAGGCAGGCGCCCGGCTCCGGAGCGCGGTCCGTCACCATCGGGAAGTATTTTTTCAGCAGGTCGGCGCGCGTATTGTACTGGTTCTGGGACGGGTGCACCGCCAGGCAGCCCCGGGGCCAGGCGCGCTGCGCCTCCATCAGGAAAGCCAGTTCCCTGTCGTTGGTGCGCAGCTCGTCATTGAGGCTCAGCGCGGCCCGCGCGTTCAGCGCTGCATAGGCGCAGACCGCGGCCGCTAAAATCGCCCTGAACGCTTTTTCCCGCCCCCCAGCCGCGCGCTCATACCCGTCCAGGCCCAGCGCCAGCAGGAAGGCGAAGGGCAGCAGGAAATACAGCTGATGGCGCATGAAATGCAGCGGGTAAGTGTCCATCGGGGAATAGATGGCCGACATGTAGCCGATCCAGGCGGCCAGCAGCGCCAGGAACACGGCGTTGCGCCGGGTATTTTCTTTCCCGGCAAAGCCCCCGGCGACAATTCCGGCCACGGACAGCAAGAGGAGGAGCACGGGCAGGGCTACCGCGGCGGGCGCCAGCCGCCTGTCCACGCCGGGCAGCGAATCTACGAGGGTTTCCGTCCAGCGCGGCACCGCGCCCGCGGCAAAAGCCAGGTTGCGCGCGCCCAGCTGCGTAACCAGGTTCCTCGCCGGGGTGAACCCGCCGGCGAGCTGGTTCGCGGGGTGCGGCTCAAGGGCGTGCGCGCTCCAGAGGGCCAGCAGGCAGCCCCCGCCCAGGAGCAGGGCCAGCGGCAGCGTTTTCAGCAGTTCCTTTTTCTGCGCGGAAAACCTCGCGCACAGCAGCGCGGCGAACATCAGAAAGACCGGCGGCAGGAATTCAAAACGGGCGCTGATCACCAGCACCATGGAACTGATCATCCAGGCCAGCCCCCCGGTCGCGGGGCCGCCGGCGGCGTAGGCGTCGATAACGGCCAGCAGGGAAAGCAGCCAGATGAAGACGTTGGAGCTGGTGGTAGCGAAGGCCGAGGCGTTGAGCAGGGCCAGGAAATTCAGCGCGAAGAAAGCCGCGCCGGCCGCGCTGACCGTCAGGCCGGCGCCCAGGCGCCGCAGCCCCGCGAAAAGAGCGAAGATGGAAAGGAGGGAAAGAGCCCGGTTCTTCCAGAGCACGCCGGCCAGGGAATAATTGCTGAGCAGGTCGGATACGGCGTCGGTGAACAAGGGGGAGACTTCCTTGAAGTACAGGAGCATGCGCGGCCGGGTGGTAAAAAAGTCGCTGCCCAGACAGAGGAAATCGTGGTTGTTGTCGTACCCGGCGCGCGGCGGCAGGAAGAACGCCATTGCCGCCGCCGGAACGGCTACGGCCGCCAGGGCCAGCAAGGCCCTGGTTTTTGAAGGTTCGCGCCGGTACCAGGCCGCGGCGAACCTGCTGAAAAAGAAAATATTCAGGGCCCAGGCCAGCACCACGCTATAGTATAAAGTGAAGTCCGCGGCCATCTGCGCGCTCAGGCGTTCCATTCCGGTCACCTCCCGCCGGCGGCCTTCCCGCAGGAAATTTCCCCGAGAAAGGCGTCCAGCGCCGCGGGAGCGGTATCCTTGGGCGCAAAAATTTCCACCTGGCCCAGCGTCTTCGCGCCCGCGCAATACCGGGAGCTCAGCGCGGCGGAATATTTGACCAGGTCCTTCGCGCCGGGGCCGTAGGCCAGGCGCTCGGTGGCGGGCATGTACAGCGCCTCGGAACCGAGCGGGCCTTTTTCAACGTACCGGGCCGTCAGCTCGGGCGGCACTTCTGTCCTGGTGGTCGCCATGCCCGGGTATTCGGCGTACCCGCCGTACAGCATGCGCACCCGGGTCAGCCTGGCCAGCATATACTTGCGGGCATCTTTTTCCTCTATGCCGGATACGATCTCCAGCCTCAGCTGGAAACCAGGGCAGACGGCGGTGACGGTGGAGAAGCATCTTTTCCCGGAAGAGCAATCCCCCCGCGTGTAAATTTTATCCAGCGCGCAGGCGCCCGCGTCCTTCCAGGCCAGGCCGAAACCGGCCAGGGCGCCGGAGAGGCCGGCGTCCGCGGCCCGGGCCGGCTGCGCCGGCGCGGCGAAGATGCCGGCCAAAAAGATGCCGAATATAAGGTAGTTCATATCTGGTCCCCCCGCGCCGCCGTCACCGCACCCGCCGGCTCCGCGCGGGCCCGCTCACATCTGCCTTCTCTGTACCGCTATATTAAAGAGTTTCAGGTAGGCTTCCGCGGACTTGGCCCAGGAGTAATCGCCGCTCATGGCGTTGCGGACCATCATGTTCCAGTTCTCGTGCCAGCCGAACAGCGACACGATATGCCCCAGCACGGACTTCAGCTGGCCCTCCTCGGCGTTGTCGATGGCGAAGCCGTTGGAATCCTTGGGCTCGCCGTTGTAGAACACCGTGTCTTTCAGGCCGCCGGTGCGGGTTACCAGCGGCAGCGAGCCGTAGCGCATCGAGATCATCTGCGGCAGGCCGCACGGTTCGAAGCGCGAGGGCATGATGAAAATGTCCGTGCCGCCGTAGATGCGGTGCGCCAGCGCCTCGTCGAAGCCGGCCTTGAACGCGAAGCTGCGCGGGTTGGCGGCCGCCAGCGCGCTCAGCCCGTCGGCCAGGCCGGGGTCGCCGATGCCCAGCACCACGAACTGGATCTTATCCAGGAAATCGGGGGCCACCTTCAGCAGGACGTCCAGGCCCTTCTGATAATCCAGGCGGCTTACCACGCCGGCCAGGATCTTGTCCTTGTTCTCCTCCAGCCCCAGCTTCTGCTGCAGCGCCAGCTTGGCGGCCGCCTTGCCGCGCTGGAAGCTTTTCAGCTCGTAGCCGCGCGCCAGGAAAGTGTCCGTGGCCGGGTCCCAGATCTCGTCGTCGATGCCGTTGAGGATGCCGAACAATTCCGAGGTGCGGGACTTCAGCACGCCCTCGAGGCCGTGGCCGAATTCCGGGCGGTACTGGATCTCGCTGGCGTAGGTGGGGCTGACGGTGGTTATCAGGTCGGCGAACACCAGGGCCGCTTTCATGAAGTTAAGCCCGCCGTAGAACTCGAGCTTCTCCGGCGTGAAGTCCTGCCATGAGAAACCGGCTTTCGCCATGGTATCCCTGGGGAACATCCCCTGATAGGCGATGTTGTGGATGGTGAACACCACGGCGGTCTTGGCGTAGAAGGAGTCGATGCGGTAGAGCGTGCGCAGGTAGGCCGGGACCAGGCCGGCCTGCCAGTCGTGGCAGTGGATCACGTCCGGTTTGAAGCCGATGAATTTCGCGCCTTCCAGCACGGCGCGCGAAAAGAAGATGAAGCGCTCGTCGTTATCCTCGTAATCCCCGGAGTTGGAGCGGTACATGCCGGGCCTGTCGAAATACTTGGCGTTCTCGATGAAATACACCGCCACCTTGCCCCACTGCACGCGGCTCATGGTGGCGGTCTCCAGCCGGTTCCCGACGGGCACCAGGAAACTGCCGCCCGCGGCTTTGGGGGAGTAGGCGCCGCCGCCCACGTTGCGGTAGCGGGGCAGGAACAGCACCACCTCCGCGCTTTCGGAGCGGGAAAAGACCTGCGCGAGGGAGCCGGTAACGTCTCCCAGCCCGCCGGTCTTGCAGAACGGAAAAGCTTCGCTGGCCGCAATTAGTATTTTCATGGTGTCTCCAAAAAATTAAAACTCGAACTTCCGCCCGGAATTAAGGATCTCCGCGGCGTACTCCGGCGAAACCGTATTGATATAGAACCCGGTCCCCCATTCGAAGCCGGCCACATGGCTGAGCTTGGGCATTATCTCTATGTGCCAGTGGTAATGCGCGGTCTCGGCGTCTTGCACCGGCATGGTGTGGAAGATCAGGTTATAGGAAAGGTCCGCCAGCGAAACCGAAAGCTTGCCCAGGGCGGCCCTGACCATCTCGGCCAGCGCCAGGGCGCCGCTGTCGGTCAGGTTCTCGAAATGGCTGGAATGGGCCTTGGGCAGGATCCAGGTCTCGAAAGAAAAGCGGCTGGCGTAGGGGGTCACGGTCAGGAACTCCGCGTTCTCGGCCACGACCCGCTTCTTAAAAACCGCCTCTTCTTTCACGATATCGCAGAACACGCAGGTCCCGCGCTCTTTGAAATACAGCGCCGCGCCTTCCACTTCCTGCAGGACGCGCAGCGGCGCGATGGGCATGGCCACGATCTGCGAATGCGGGTGCAGCAGGCTGGCCCCGGCGTTGCGGCCGTGGTTCTTGAAGATCATCACGTACTTTATGCGCGGGTCCTTCTTGATGTCCTTCACGCGCAGCACGAAGGTCTTCACCACGTCGGCTATGGCCTCCACCGGCATCTCGTCGAGACGGCGCGAATGGTCGGGGGTCTCTATGACCACCTCGTGGAAGCCCATGCCGTCCATCTTGTCGTAGATGCCGTCGCGGCTGCTGCCCACCAGGCCCTCGGACACCAGCGCCGGGTACTTATTGCGCACCACGCGCAGGCGCCACGCGCCGCCCTCGCCGGGCAGCGAATAGATGGCCGGCGGGGTGAGTTCCTCGTTGCCGGCGCAGAAAGGGCAGGAATGGACCTCGGCGGCCGAACGGAACTCGTTGGGGCGCAGGCTCCTCTCGGAGGCTATGATCACCCAGCGGCCGAAGACGGGGTCTTTGCGTATCTCAGGCATATGAACTGAAAAGAAGCGTCAATTGTTCTCGCGCGGCTCGCCTTCCGGGGCGGCCTCCACGGGCTGTTCCTCGGCCGGCTGTTCAGCCGGCGTTCCATCGGGCTGCCCTGCGGCGGGCTCGGGCTGGGGCTCGGGCTCCGCGGGTTCTTCCGCGGGTTGCTCAGCGGCCTCGGCCTGCTCCGGCTGACCTTCGCCCTGAACTTCAGGC
>DAOPZW010000081.1:0-12686 GCA_035353595.1 Elusimicrobiales bacterium
GGATCTGCGCGGGGGTGAGGCCGGAGTCCCTGAGGGCGCCTTCCGTCAGCGCGTTCACCGGCACGCCGATAACCCGGTAATTGCCCAGCGAACCGTCCTCCAGCGGGTTGCTCTTGTAGCCGGCTTTTTCCAACGCCGCCGGCGTGAAGGCGTCGGAATTGGTAATGATGACCGAGCCCTTGTCCAGGTTCTTCAGGTTCACGGCCAGCGCGGCCGGGTTCATGGCCATCAGCACGTCGGGCTTGTTGCCCGGGGTCAGAACCGATTCGTCGCCGAAGCTTATCTGGAAGCCGCTGACGCCGGCCAGAGAGCCGGCCGGGGCCCGGATCTCGGCCGGGAAATCAGGCAGGGTGCTCAGGTCGTTGCCGGCTATGGCGGTGGCGTTGGCGAACTGGCTGCCCACCAGCTGTATGCCATCCCCGGAGTCGCCGGCGAAGCGCACCGTAACGGAATCCAGCTGGCTGACGCTGACCTTTCTGCCGCTGTTGGTCTTATCCATATGTCACCTCTGCCAGGCCTCAAAAAATGCATTTAAATCAGCCGCGCCAGCCCGGTTTTTTCCGCTGGACTTGATACTAAAAATTATACTACAAATTAATTTGTACGGTTCAAAACGCTGCGGCCGGACTATCCATATCAAGGGAAACATGAAACTTCTAGAATACGAAGGCAAGGAAATTTTCGGGGCGGCCGGCATACCGCTGCTCAGGCGTTTCGGCGTCTTAAAACTGGGCGACAACCCGGAAGCGCTGAAGCTTGACGGGCCCGGACCCTGGGTGGTAAAGGCGCAGGTGCTGGCCGGCGGCCGCGGCAAGGCCGGCGGCGTAAAACTGGCCAAAACCCCGGCCGAAGCCAGGGACCTGGCCGGCAAAATGCTGGGCATGCGGATGATAACCCACCAGACGCAGGGCAAAGCCCTCACGGTGCAGGAAGTGCTGGTGGAAGAAGCCTGCGCCGTGGACCGCGAAATGTACGTTTCAGTGGTGCTGGACCGCAAGGAAGCCTGCCCCGTGGTCATAGCCTCGGCCGAAGGGGGCATGTCCATAGAGGAACTGGCCCACAGCCACCCTGAAAAGATCCTCAAGGTCGCGGTCGACCCCGAAGCCGGCCTGCTGGATTTCCAGGCCCGCCAGCTGGCCTTCGACCTGAATATTCCCAAAGTCAACTTCTGCGCCTTCACCGTGTTCGCCCAGAACCTCGTCAAAGTCTTCATGAATTGCGACGCGAGCCTGGTGGAGGTGAACCCCCTGGCGATCACCAAGGACGGCCGCCTGCTGGCGCTGGACGCTAAGATAGTCACCGACGACAACGCCCTGTTCCGGCACAAGGACCAGGCCGCGCGGCCCGACCACGAGGCTTCCGAAATAGAGAAGGAAGCAAAAAACATCGGGATCAATTATATAGGCCTGGACGGCGACATCGGCTGCATGGTCAACGGCGCCGGGCTGGCCATGGCCACGCTGGACACGGTTAAGATGGCCGGCGGCGACGCCGCCAATTTCCTCGACGTGGGCGGCGGCGCCACCGTGGAGCAGATCACCCGCGCCTTCCAGATCATCCTCAAGGACGCCAAGGTAAAAGCCGTGCTGGTGAATATTTTCGGCGGCATCATGAAATGCGACAATATCGCCTCCGGAGTGGTGGAAGCCTCCAAAAATGTAAAGATAAACGTGCCGCTGATCGTGCGCCTGGAAGGCACCAATGTAAAGGAAGGCCGGGAGATCCTGGCCCGGTCGGGGCTGAAGCTGCAGCAGGCCGGTTCCCTGTGGGAAGCGGCGCAGAAAGCGGTGGCGGCCGCGAAGTAGGAGAACAGATCCATGTCCATATTGCTCAATAAAAAAACAAAACTCCTCGTACACGGCTTTACCGGCGCGCAGGGCTCCTTCCACGCGCAGCAATGCCTGGACTACGGCTCCGCCGTCGTCGGCGGCGTAACCCCCGGCAAGGGCGGCACGCGGCACCTGGGGCTGCCGGTCTTCAACACGGCCCGCGACGCCGTTAAGGCCACCGGGGCCAACGCTTCCCTTATTTTCGTCCCGCCCCCTTTCGCGGCCGATTCCATCCTGGAGGCCGCGGCCGCCGGGATAGCCGTAATAATCTGCATCACGGAAGGCATACCCGTGCTGGACATGGTGCGCGTAAAAAAGCGCCTCAACGCCATGCGGGCGGCGGGCGGCGCCGTCGCCCTGGTGGGTCCCAACTGCCCGGGAGTGATAACCCCAGGCGAATGCAAGGCCGGGATAATGCCGGGCTATATCCATAAGAAAGGCTGCGTGGGCGTGGTTTCCCGCTCGGGCACGCTCACCTACGAGGCGGTCTGGCAGGTGACCAGCCAGGGCCTGGGCCAGAGCACGGTGGTAGGCATAGGCGGCGACCCGGTGCAGGGCCTGAATTTTGTGGACACGCTGCGGCTGTTCCAGGCGGACAAACAGACCGAAGCCGTCATCATGATAGGCGAGATCGGCGGCGCCGCGGAAGAGGACGCCGCGCGCTACATTAAAGCTGAAATGACCAAACCGGTGTTCTGCTTCGTGGCGGGCAAGACCGCCCCCCCCGGCCGCCGCATGGGCCACGCCGGCGCCATCGTTGAGGGCAAGTCCGGGACGCACGCCTCCAAGGTGGAGGCGCTGAAAAAAGCCGGCGCCGTCGTGGTGGACAACCTTTCCGAAATAGGCGCCGCCGTAGCCGCCGGAATAAAACCCGGAACCAAAGCCAAAGCGGCCCGTAAATAGTAGAATAAAGCCGGTAGCGGGGAACCTGCGGCGCGCGCGGAACAGGCGGACAGATGATAAAGAGATACAAGATAGAGAACCACCAGATAGTCCCCGTCGAATCGGAAACCCCTACGATCTGGGTGGTCATCAACCCCTCCGAAGACGAAAAGAAATGGCTGGTCCAGAACTTCTCGCTGGACGAGCATAACTTCGCCTCCGCTTTCGACCCGGAAGAGCCCACCCGGCTCGAATTCGAGCCCGACCACCTGGAGATGATCTTCAAGCGCCCCAAGAATTACTCATCCAAGGACCATTTCCTTTTCAAGGTCTCCTCGATGGGATTTTTCCTGTTCAAAGACAAGATCATCATGGCCCTGCCCGAGGACATCAATATGTTTTCGGGAAAGTATTTCAAGCACGTGGACGGTTTAAAGGAAGTTTTCCTCAAGCTCATCTTCAACTCCATCTTCCATTTCATGGAGCACCTCAAGGTCATCAACATGATCGCCGACGAGCTGGAGCACAAGATCAACGCTTCGATGGAGAACAAGCATTTGCTGAACCTGTTCACCCTGGAGAAAAGCCTCGTTTATTACCTTAACGCCACCAATTCCAACGCCTATGTCATCGACCGTCTCAAGCACAACGCCGAAAAAGTGGGGCTTTCGCCGCGCAGCCAGGAATTCCTCGACGACATAATCATCGAGAACAACCAGTGCATGAGGCAGGCCGAAATTTATTCCAACATCCTCGCCGGCCTCATGGACGCCAGGGCTTCCATCGTCAGCAACAACCTCAACGTGATGATGAAGAACCTCAACGCCGTGGTGATAGCCATAGCGGTCCCCAGTTTTTTCGCCGGCGTAGGCGGGATGTCGGAACTTACCACCATCACGCACATAAGCAACCATATGGTCGCCTACCCGGTATTCATCGTGGCGATGACCCTGGTAGGCGTGTCGGTCTATTGGCTGATCAAGCGGTTCGAGCAGCACTAGGACCCGCGTCCGGGGCGGCCGGCATGCTCCCGTAAGCCCCGTACCGGTTCATCCCTTACCGTCATCCGGCGTACTTTTATTTTTCCCCTATGGCCAAGCTCTTCATTGTTTCCCTCGGCTGCCCCAAGAACCTCACCGACTCCGAAGCGATGGCGGGCGAACTGGCCGCCGCCGGCTGGGAACTCACCGGCGAAGAGAAGGGCGCCGACGCGGCGCTGCTCAACACCTGCGCTTTCCTGGGCTCGGCGGTGGAGGAATCCGAAACCGAGATCCGGCGCCTGCTGGCCCTGAAAGCCCGCGGCAAACTGGCGAAGGTCATGGTAGCCGGCTGCCTGGTGGAGCGGGAAAAGGAAGGGCTGCTGCGGCGCTTCCCGGGCCTGGACGCGCTGGTCGGCGTACACGCCTTGTCCGAAGCCGCCAAAGCGCTGGAGAAAAAAAAGAATTACATCCTGCCGCCTTCGCTTTCGCTGGCCTCCCCTCATTTTAAAGCCCGGCTTACCGCCCGGCACAGCGCCTACCTTAAGATAGCCGACGGCTGCGACAACCGCTGCGCCTACTGCCTGATCCCGTCCCTGCGCGGCGCTTTCCGCTCGAAACCGGTGGAAGAACTGGCCGAGGAAGCGCGCAACCTGGCCGCCAGCGGGGCCGTGGAGATCTCTTTGATCGCGCAGGACACTACTTCCTACGGCGCGGACCTGTACGGCCGGCCCCGCCTGGCGTGGCTGCTCAATACGCTGCTGAGGATCAAAAGCGTACAGTGGTGGCGGCTGATGTACGTTTACCCCGAGCGCCTCACCCCGGAAGTGATAGAGATCATGCGGGCCCATAAAAGCGTGTGCCGCTACCTGGATATGCCGCTGCAGCACGTGGCGGACAGGATACTCAAGCGCATGAACCGCGCTTCCACGGAAAGGTCCATAAAAGAAAAGATCGCGGAACTGCGGCGCGCCATGCCGGACATCGCCCTGCGCACCAATTTTATAGTAGGTTTTCCCGGAGAGACGCCGGAAGATTTCAGCAGGCTGCTGGCTTTCGTCAAAAAAACGCGCTTCGACAGCGTCGGAGTGTTCAAATATTCCCGGGAACCGGGCACTTCGGCCGCCGGTTTCCCCGGCCAGGTGCCGGAGAACGTTAAGGAAGAAAGGGCGCAGGCGCTGATAGCCGCCCAGAGCGCGGTAGTAGACCTTCTGAACTCCGGCCTCAAAGGCAAAAAGCGCGAAGTGCTGATGGATTCCCCGCGCTTCGGCCGCACGTACCGGGACGCCCCGGAGATAGACGGCCGCGTAGAGGTTCTCCCCGGCGGGAAAGTTCCGCCCGCCGCCGGGCAGCTGGTTAAAGTAAAATTAACGGAAGCCTCGGGCTACCTGCGCCGCGGCGAACTGCTTTAAGAGATGAACGCGGAAACAGCGCCGGAGGCCGCCCCTTTATGAACGCTCAAGCTCCCGATCCAGCCGGCCAGCCCGGCGCGGCCGCCACACGCAAGACCCTTTCCCCCGCCCTTCTCGGCGTCGCCATAGCGCTGATGGTCTTCGGCGTCGCCGGCGTGATCGCGAACCTGAACGGCGTCAGATTTTATCCCCGTTTTTTCTACGCCCTGGCGGCCGGCGGCTTCCTGCTCGTCTCCTGCCACGATTTTTTCAGCAACGGCGCTATCAACAGGATGAACTACTTCCGGGTGCTGGTTAAATATTTCTCCCTGTTCCTGATCGCGGTCGCCGCCACGCTGCTGCTCATCCTGCTCGCGGGCGGGATGACGCCCAGGCCGGCGGCCTGGTCGCTGGTAGCCGCGGCTTTCGCCTATCTCGGCGTGGTAGGCTATTATTACGGCGCGCGCTTCCACCAGAACCTCGACGCGGTGGAGATCGGCCGGCGGCTCGGGTTCGTCCCCGCCGACAGCGGCTTTTTGTCTCCAGACTGGATCTACGATTCCAAGGGCGAGGTCAACGGCGTGGAGACCCTGTTCAACATAGAAGTGCGCGCGGCGGGCGGTTCTCGCTTCAGGCCGCCGCGCTATACCCATGAGCTCGAGGTCCTGTGCTATTGCGCCAACCCGCGCGCCGTAAAACTCAGCGTTAAGCCGCGCGGCGCGGGCTTTTTTTCGCGCGGTTTTTCATCCCTGTTCCGGATGCTCAGGGTCCCGCGGATGGCCCCGCCTGCCGGCTGGGACGGCGCCACCGCTGTGCGCTGCAGCGTTCCCGAAGCGGCCGCGCTGCCTCTGTCCGAAGAGAACCAAAGCGGGGTTTTCTCGGAGCTGTACGGCTTTAAAGAAATGTGGCTTTCGGGCTCCGAATTCAAGTTCGTGTTCTCAAGAACGGATGTTCCCTGGGACGAGGCCAGGGTAAAAGAAACGCTCAACGCCGCGGCCCGCCTGGCCGCGCGCTTCAACTGAGCGCCGCGGCCCCCGGCCCGCCTATTGCCCTGCGCATTCCCCGGAAAACAGTTCCTCGGCTTCCAGCAGCCCCGTTACTTTCGCCAGCTCCCCGGCCTCCAGGCGCGCGGGCAGTTCGCTCTTATAATACCCGGCCAGCAGTTTATAGAACCGCGCCTGTACTTCGGGCGCCTCTATCTCGCTGCCCGGGTTTTCCCGCAGGCCCGGCCCGCTCCAGCCGGGCGCCTTCATCTTCAGGGCCCAATACCTGGCCTTCGCGTCCACCAGCGCCGCATTGCGCCCGGCCAGCCGCTGCCGCCTGGCCGCGCAGGAGTTCCCGGAAGAATCGGACAAGGCGTCCCGCAGGTCCGCCGGCCGCGCGGACGGCGCCTCGGCCGTCCAGCCGGCCGGGACTACCGGCACCAGGATACCCGGCAGTTCGGCGGTAAGCTGGTAGATCCCGCCCCCGGCCCGCGGCGCGGCAGCCGCGGCGGCGCCCGCCTCCTGCCAGGCGCTCTGCGCCGTCGCTTCCGCTGAAAACAGCACCGTGCCTTTCTTCGCGTCCACCAGCCTGAGCATTATCCTGACTTCGTCGCCGGCCGCGAACACCGACCCTGTCACCACGGCGTCCACGGACCCGAGCTCGCCGGCCAGCTTTTCCCTGTACGCCGCCCCCGCGGCCGCCGTAGAGGCCCGGACCTCCCGCATAATTTTCTTTATATACTCCCGCTCCACCAGGGCCGGGCCTGCGCCGTTGACCAGCGCCGCGCTTATTTTCTCCGAGACATACTCCGCCGCGGCGGAGGACGCGCCGCCCCTGGCGGCGAAATCGGCCACCACTATCTTTTGTATGTTCCCGGTGCGCGCATAGGCGGCTACCCGCGCCGCCAGGCCCGAGTACGCGGCGCTGCCGTCGGAAGCCGCGCTGGCCGGCCGGGCCCACAGGCACAGCGCGACAAGGGCCGCAGCAAGGTTCGATAAGGGCAGGCTTTTCATAACTCCCCCCCCGCGCGCCGGGCGCGCTCAGGCCCTTATAGTATACCCTCCCGCAGCGCAGGCGCTATTGGCGGGTTCCGCTTTGTTATGACTTTTTTCCACCAGGCGGCGGACGGGGGCTCAGTACAGCCCTTTGGCCTTCAGCTCTTCGTCGGTTATCCCGAAGTGGTGCGCTATCTCATGCAGGAGGGTGTGGCGGATCCTGCCGGCAATCTCCCCGTCGTCGCGGCAGGAGGATTCTATGTTGTTTTTAAACAGCGTTATCTTGTCGGGCATGGCCCCGCTGTAGGCGGTGCCCCTGTCGGCCAGCGGCACGCCCTCGTAAAGCCCCAGCAGCCCGCCGCCGAAGCGGCGCCTGCTCGCGCCGCCGGGCGCGGCTTTGACGGTGATTATCACGTTATCCAGCCGCGCGCGGAATTCCGGCGGCAGGCTGCGCGCCGCCCGGGCCGTCTCTTCTTCGAATTCTTCCAGGGTCATAAAGGGGTCGCACGCAAAGCCGCTCAGCCGCGGGGCGGCCGCTACTTGGAAATGAAGTAAATGCCGCCGGACAGCAGCAGGGTGCCCGCGAATTTATTGAGCGTGACGCTCTCACCCAGGAACAGCACCGCCAGGGCGAAGGTGACGAAAGGGTAGGTGGAGCTGAGCGGCACTATCTTCGAAGCGGCGCCCGCGTTCAGCGCCTTCAGATAAAAAAAGACGCCGCCCATTGAAACTATGACGCTGGCCAGCACGAACAGCGGGCCCAGCCTGTCGGAACACAGCAGGGCCTGTTTCGTGGGCGCGTATTTCCACGCCGCCAGCGGCGCGAAGATAAAGACCATGAACAGCGTCCGCACATAGAAAGCGCCTGAGGGGTCAAGGTGCTTGAGGCTGAGCTTGTCGAAGAAAGCGCCCGCGCCCCAGCCGAGTATGGCCAGCAGCAGGAAGATAACAGAAGAGGAGTCCATTGCTTAGGGCGGCGGCAGGGAACCTGGCAGTTCGGCTTCCGTGAAAGGTTTCTTCAGATAATTATCGATGAATTCGTGGAAGCCCCATTCGTTCTTATAGGTTTTGGCCTCTTTATACAGCGCCACCGCTTTGTCCCTGGCCCCCATGAGGTCGAGCACGTTGGCCTGCCGGACTATCGCCCACACCGCCCAGCGCGCGGGGTGCACCGAAGTGTCTTCCTTGATGGTGGCCGCGGCCCTGGCGAAATAATCGGCGGCTTCGGCGTACTTTTTCTCCACCAGGTAGGTGGTGCCGATGGCGGTAAACACGCGGGGCAGGTAGCGCCGCCTGTAGGCCGGGACTCCGTCGTTGACGGCCTTCAGGTACAGCAGCGATTCCTTGCGCGCTTCGTCGTATTTCTTATCCTCGTAAAGCGAAACTATCTCCACGAAATGCATTTGCGCGTGCACGGGGTAAGCGGCGCGCAGCTCGCGCGACCATTTCACGGCCATGGTGGTATTGGCGTATTTGCTGCCCGGCTGCGTGTAAATTTCAATGAGCAGGAGCTTCGCCCCCAGGGCGTTAAAATACCCCTTTTCCCTGCACAGGTTCAGCAGGTCCAGCCCTTTCTGCGCGTCGCCGCGCATAACGAGCTTGGCCAGGAACTTCACCACGCCTGGCAGCGTGCCGGCATAGTACTCGTACATGCCCAAGCCCAGGTAGGCGTCATAAAGCTCCGGGTCTATCCTGGCCGCCATGCGCGTATTGGAGATCCCTTTCTTGCCGTCAAAATACGCCTTGAACCAGCGGCGCTGCTGCACCGCCAGCCGGGCCCGCAGGCCGTAGATGCCGCCCAGCGCCAGGTAGGCGTTGGCGTCGCCCGGGTGTTTTTTTATCCACGCGTTGCCCACGTCCACGGCCTTATCGGTCAGAGCGGAATATTCCTTCTCAAGCTTGGGGTCGGACTCGTCCTCCAGGTACTCCAGGTGCGCCCACTTGGCCATGGCAATGCCGAAAGTGGGGAAAGGGTGCTCCGGATATTTCTCCAGGGCCAGGCTGAACTGCTTGTTCGCCTCGTCCAGGTCTACGGCGTAAATGGCGTCCAGGCCTTTCTTGGAAAGGGTGCGCAGCTCGTCGGGCAAAGGCTCATATACCGGCGTTTTGGCGGCGACGGAGGAGCTCAACAGGCAGGCCAGCGCCGCCGGCAGGAAAAAGCCCGCTTTCATAGCGTTATCCTGTCGGCGCCCATATAGCGCCTGAGCGCCTCGGGCACCGCCACCGAACCGTCCGCCTGCTGGTAATTTTCCAATATGGCGGCGAAGGTGCGGCCCACGGCCAGCCCGGAACCGTTGAGGGTATGGATGAACTCGGTCTTCTTGCCGTCGGCCCGCTTGAAGCGGGTATTCAGGCGGCGGGCCTGGAAATCCCCGCAGTTGGAGCAGGAGGAAATTTCCCGGAACTTGCCCTCGCCCGGCATCCAGACCTCGAGGTCGTAGGTTTTGGCCGAAGAAAAGCCCATATCGCCGGTGCAGAGTTCCAGCACCCGGTAGGGGATCTTGAGCAACTGCAGGATCTTTTCCGCGTCGGCGCGCATCTTTTCCAGCGCGGCCATCGAATCTTCAGGCCGGGACAGCCACACCAACTCCACCTTGTTGAACTGGTGGTTGCGGATCAGGCCGCGCGTATCCTTGCCGTAGGTGCCGGCTTCCTGCCTGAAGCAGGCCGTATAGGCCGCGAACTTTTTCGGCAGCTCTTCCTCTTTAAGGATATCCCCGCGGTACATATTGGTCAGCGGCACTTCCGCGGTGGGAATAAGGTACAGCGGCGGTTCGCAGGCTATTTTATAAAGGTCCTCTTCGAATTTGGGCAGCTGCCCGGTGCCGGTCATGGTTTCCGCCGTGACCAGGAACGGAGGAAAAATTTCGGTGTAGCCGTGCTCCAGGGTCTGCACGTCCAGCATGAACTGGATGATGGAGCGCTCCAGGCGGGCGCCCGCGCCGCGCAGCAGCGCGAAACGGGAACCGGAAAGTTTGGTGGCCGCGGCGAAATCGAGAATGCCCAGGGCTTCGCCCACCGCGTGGTGGTCCAGCGCTTTGAAGGCGAACTCGCGCCGGGCGGAAACGTCCTCAAAAACCATTTTATTTTCTTCGGGCCCCCCGCCCCTGACCACGCTTTCGTGCGGCGGGTTGGGGATGCTGAGCAGCAGCGTGTTAAGCTCTTTCTCCAGCGCCGCCGTCCCGTCCTCGCGCGCCTTCACGGCCTCCTTGGCGGCGTTGGCTTCGGCCATGGCGGCCTGGGCCGCGGCCTCGTCTTTGGCGGCCTTAGCCACTTGGATCTTTTTCGAGACCTCGTTGCGCTTCGAGCGCAAGTCCTCTATTTCGGCCTGGGCGGCCCGGTAGACGGCGTCCTTGGCGAAAATTTCTTCCAGCAGGGCCAGGTAGCGGCTACCGCGGCCGGCCATGGCCGCCTTGACGGCTTCGGGATTAGAGCGCAGAAGTTTCAGGTCGAGCATAGGGATTAAGGGTTATTAAGGCTTCAGGATCTCGAGGATGGATTCCTTCATTATAGCGGCCGGCTCGTCGCCGAGGCGGGGCGAGAGCATAACTTCCATCTTGAGGGCCGTGGGGGTGAAACCGCTGTTGCGGAACTTGCGCAGCTGCTCGGCGATCCCGAAATTAAGCACGCGCGCGGCCCGCTCCGACATCGGTTTTACCGCAGCCACCCGCACTTCCTCAAAGTAGAACGGGACGCCCCAGAAAGCTTTCTCCGGCGGCTCGCCGGCCTTGAGCAGGCGCATACGCAGCGCGTAGCTGACCACCAGCCCCTCTGCCTTTTTAGCCGACGTATTGCGCAGGGTGACCACCGCGCGCAGGCGGTCGGTGAACTTGACCGCGGGGTCGGCGCGCAGCGCCTCCACTGCGGCGTACGGCAGGCGGGTCTTGTTCTGCAGTTTAGCCACCTCCCAGTCTATCTTCGATATCTCGGTCTGCGCCGCGGCGGGCGCGGCCAGGCCGGCCGCCAGCGCCAGAGCGCAGAGCATCAATTTGGCAGGGGGGAAATTATTCATGTTTATTCTCCGGACGGACTTTCAGGAATACCCGGCCGCTCAGCCGGGCTGCCCCGCGGCCGAAGCCAGGGCCTGTTCCAGGCTTTCCGGGATAACGGCCACGACCTCGCTGCGGGTAACGGAATTATCGCATTTCAGATCCAAAATCATCGTCACTACGCTGTGCGGCCGCCCTTCGGGCAGCGTCTCCCAGAGCGCCTCCAGCAGGAACTCGGCTTCGCCGTTCACGCATTTCGGCGCCGACGGCAGGAAACTGTGCCGGAGCGCGTTGGAAAGGGCGCTGATGAAAGCGTTAAGGATGATGTTGCCCAGTTCGGAAAGCATCAGCTCCTGCGCGTGGCCGAAACCCGGCAGCTTCGAGAAAGAGAACCCGAGAAAACCGCGCGAGATGATCTCGACGTCCTCGGGCCTGAACATCACCATCGAATTAAAAGGATATTCCCCGGCCACCGAAAAATAGACGGCCGCCCCGGCGCGGCCCGCGGCGTGGCCGCGTACGGCTTCGTCCATGCTGCAGCGCGACACCCGGATAGTGGAGACGCTCCACTTACCGGCGGAAACCCCGGACAGTTTGGCCATGCATTTTTCCATGCTGGCCCCGGCGATCTTCTCCAGTATCCTGTCGTTTTTTGTATCCATCAGCCCAAGCTCTTCATCAGCACCTTGAAATCGTCGAACGAGAACGGTTTGCGAAGGATCGCTTTAACACCCTTGTTGGAAAGGCGCCGGTCCAGTTCTTCCTGGTCTACGGCCGTTATAACCACCACCTGCGCGGCGGGATCCACCTGGCGCAGGTCTTCCAGCACCTCTACGCCCGATCTCTCCGGCAGGATGAGGTCCAGGAACACCACATCCGGCTTCAGCGACGTGAAGAATTTCACGGCCTGCTCCCCGGTCTCGGCTTCGGCCACCACTTCGTGTCCCAGCTTGTTGAGCAGGGCTTTTATCGTATAGCGCGTCAGCGCGTTGTCTTCCACCACCAGTACTTTCATAGACATATCCCCCTCCCCCGTAAACCGCGCCGGCGGCGCGCCGCGGAAAACTTCTCCGCGGCGCGCCGCCGCCGGTTCAGCTGCAGCAGCAGGCGCAGGTTTCTTTGGCGACGCCGGCCGTCTTCTTCTTCAGCAGGTCCACCGCGTTGGTCTTTTCCCACTCGAAACCGGGCCGCCCGAAGTGGCCGTAAGAAGCGGTCTTGCGGAAGATCGGCGAGCGCAGCTTGAGCGTCTTGATGATGCCGCGGGGCGTCAGGTCGAAGTTGGCGCGCACCACCTTGGAGAGCTGCTCGTCGGCCACGGTGCCGGTGCCGTGGGTGTCCACGTAGAGGCCCACGGGCTCGGCCACGCCGATGGCGTAGGCCAGCTGCACGGTGCACTCGCGGGCGAGCTTGGCCGCCACGAGGTTCTTGGCTATGTAGCGGGCCATGTAGGCCGCCGAGCGGTCCACCTTGGTGGAGTCCTTGCCGGAGAACGCGCCGCCGCCGTGCGGGGCCACGCCGCCGTAGGTGTCCACGATGATCTTGCGGCCGGTCACGCCGGTGTCCGACTGCGGGCCGCCGACGACGAACTTGCCGGTCGGGTTGATGTAGATCTTGGTGTTCTTGTCCATCATCCGCTTGT
>DAOPZW010000082.1:0-12649 GCA_035353595.1 Elusimicrobiales bacterium
CTGGTGGACCCCGAGGTGAAGATCCTGCCGGTGACGGGCCAGATAAAGGCGCTGACGGCGGAGATAGTGAAGCGAGCGGCTAAAAAAGAGCGCACGCTGGTGCTGACGCTCACCAAGAAGACCGCCGAAGACCTCAGCGCCTATCTCACCGAGAAAGGCCTGCGGGCCAAGTACATGCATTCGGACATGGATACGCTGCAGCGGCTGGATATCCTGCTGGCTTTCCGCAAGGGCGAGTTCGACGCGCTGGTGGGCATCAACCTGCTGCGGGAAGGCCTGGACATCCCCGAGGTTACGCTGGTGGCTATTCTGAACGCCGACAATGAGGGCTTCCTCAGGAGCGAGACCACGCTCATCCAGATCGCGGGCCGGGCGGCCAGGAATTTATGCGGCGAAGTCATCCTTTTCGCGGACCGGATTACGGGCAGCATGCAGCGCGCGCTGGCCGAAATGACGCGCCGCCGCGCCAGACAGCTGGCCTATAATAAGGAAAACAAGATCGAGCCGCGCAGCATCATAAAGAAATTCGTGGAGTTCGAGGAGCTGCGCACGCAGGCCAAGCGCCAGGGCCTGCTGGTGGCCGAGCCTCTGCCCCGCGGTGACATGCCCAAGGCCTCGATGAAGGCCCTGGCGGCCGAAGTGGAGACCCGCATGAAGGACGCCGCCGACAACCTGAACTTCGAACTGGCCACCGAACTGCGCGACCGCCTCTTCGAGATCCGAGAAATGGCCGGCCTAAAGAAAAAAAAGGGGACAGGCTACTTTAAATAAAGGGGACAGGCTACTTTTCCTCAGATGAATATTGAAAAATACGCGCGTTGCTAATTCCCTTCGCATTGCTGTTTTTCGGCTGCTCCGGAGGTTTGAGGACCGGTGGATTCAAGCCCATTACCAGCAATGGCGAGGAATGCCTGGCTAAATGCGACGTCGAAAAGCGGAAATGCCTGTCCACCCCGCTTACCAATGCCGCTGGGGCCGGGCTGAAAGCCTTGGACGTAAAGTGCGACGCCGCCTATTCCGAATGCCTGCAACCCTGCAGGGATTTTGATGACTCTATTCGGAAAGCGATATGAATTTATAGGCGCAATCTTCTGCTGCCTGTAGAAATGAAATAGTATCTTCCGGTACGCCGACATGCCTTTGACGGGTTCGCCTGCTATGCTTAAAGGGGACAGGCTGCTTTTCGCCTGCCAGATAGCATAGGGGGAAATATGCCTAGAATATCTCGTGGTTTCGGCGCTGACCAGATATACCACATAATTAACCGCGGCAATAACAGGACCCAGGTCTTTCACAAACCTGAGGATTACGCTGCTTTTATCCATTTATTCGGCCAGGCGGCAGAATTGTTTCCTATGAAGATCTTTAGCTACTGTCTTATGCCTAACCACTTTCATTTACTGGCCGCTTCTGTCTACGCTGGGGAACTTAGCCGTTTTATGCAATGGCTTATGACTAGTCATGTTCGCCGGTATCATTCACATTATGGCGGGGCTGGGCATATATGGCAGGGACGGTTCAAAAGTTTTATAGTCAAAGCAGATTCCCATCTTTTGACAGTAGCCAGATATGTGGAAGGAAATTCGGTCCGGGCTTGTTTGGTTGAAAAGGCTATCGAATGGCCCTGGTCCTCTCATGCTGAGACAGTCGGGTTAAGAGAACGTGTTTTTACCTGTCCTTTGCCGGTGGATTTGCCTGCGAATTGGTCAAAGTATGTGGATACTCCGCTGAGCGAGGCAGAACTTAAAAAAATGCAACGCAGTGTTCTGCGGCAAGCGCCGTATGGTGATGATGCCTGGTGTGAAGGCGTTTGCCGGAAATATCATCTGGAGTCAACTTTGCGCCCAAGAGGGCGTCCGCGTAAAAATAAAGTAGCCTGTCCCCTTTTATGAAATGGTAGAATTGGGGGGTGCACGGATTTGACGGGATCATTAAGGCGGCTTTGAAGGAAGACATCGGTTCCGGGGACGTTACTACCCGGTTCTTCGTGCCTTTGGGGACCAGGTTCTACGGGGAAATGAGGGCTAAGGACAGTGGCGTGGTCTGCGGTTTGGAAGTAGCCAAACGGGTGTTTGAGCTGGCCGCCCCCGGCTCCAAAGTAAAAACCACGCTCAAAGACGGCGCGCGCATTAAGAAGGGCGCCGTCCTTATGAAGATAGCCGGCCCGGCCTCCATCCTTACGGCCGAGCGTACTTCGCTTAACTTTTTGCAGCATATGAGCGGCGTAGCCACCCGGGCCGCGCTGTTCGCCTCCGTAATTAAGAACCCCCGCACCAAAATTTACGACACACGCAAAACCCTGCCGGGCCTGCGCGCCGTGGAAAAATACGCCGCCGCCTGCGGGGGGGCGCGCAATCACCGCCTGGGCCTGCACGACATGGCCATGATAAAAGATAATCATGTGGCCCTGGCCGGCGGCAGCCCCGCCCGGCTGGCCCGAAGCATAGCCGCCATGCGCGCCGCTAAACCCGGCCTGAAAATTGAAATAGAAGCCCAGAACCTGGCCCAGGTTAAAGCTTTCCTGCCGCTGGGGGCGGACGTAATAATGCTGGATAATATGGATTTTGCCGCCATGCGGACAGCTATAGCACTTATCCGCGCCTACAGGGGCAAAAAACCGGAGATAGAGATCTCCGGCGGCGTGGACCTGGCCAAGGCCGCGCGCTATTCCACGCTAGCGCCCGACCGCATTTCGGTGGGCTCCATTACCAGCGGCGCGCGGCCGCTGGACATCTCTTTCGAGGTAAAAACACAATGAAAAATTCAACCTGTGAAGCTTTGGACCTGGACACCCTGCCCGGCATCAGCCAGCTGGTCTGCCTGGATGAAGTGGTATCCACGCAGTTAGTGGGCCGCGAACTGGCCGCTGAGGGCAGTTCCGAAAAAACCTTGGTGCTGGCCGAGTGCCAGACCGGCGGCCGCGGCCGCATGGGCCGGGAATGGGAATCCGCCCGCGGCGGGCTTTATATGACGCTGCTGCTCAGGCCCGAATCCGGCATCCGGTTCCTGCCCGACCTCAGCGTGCTCAGCGGCGAGGCGGTAGCCGAAACTATTTCCTCCCTGTACGGCATAAAGACGCGGGTTAAAAAGCCCAATGACGTTTACGCTTTTTCCCCGCGCCGGGACAAATGGCTGAAGATCTCGGGCATAATTACCGAATCCGCCTCCATAAACACTTCCTCCAGCTGGCTGCTGCTGGGCGTGGGCGTAAATCTCAATAACCCGCTGAAGCTGGATACGGCCGTCAGCGTAAAGACCATTACCGGCAAGCCGGTCAGCCGTGAAGAATTCCTCAAAGAATTTTTCCGGACCTTCTGGCTGCGCTACTCCGCCTGGGAATATTCCAGCCGGTCGAAGTCTTAAAACAATTCCGGCAGTTCCCCGACATCATGGAAGCCTCCGGCAGTATCACCGCCCGCGTTAAGTCCATAGCGCTTGACTGCGGGGCCGCTGCCTGCGGCATAGCCGCCGCCGGCGACCTGGCGGAATTTGAAAGATTCTCGGCCGCCGCCGCCGCGGCGCCGCCCGGCCTGGCTTACCTTACCAGGAACCCGCTCAAAAGAAAAAATATAAAGAACTGGCTGCCCGCCGCGCGCTCCGTTTTGGTCTGCGCCTTCAGCTATTGGGGCCCTGAGCGCGATTACGATAAGGAGCTGGCCGGGGCCGGCCCGCTGCCGGCCTATCTGGCGGTTTCGGGACGCAAGCCGCAGCAGCAGGAACTGCTAACCGCCCCGGGCGCCAGAATTTCCCGCTACGCGCTGGGCCCGGACTATCACATTACCGTGAAGGAAAAACTCGCGCGCGCGCTGGCGGCGCTGCACAAAGAATTCCCCGGCGTCGAGGGCCGGATCTTCTGCGATACTTCCCCTGTAATGGAAAAGGAATTGGCGCGCCTTGCGGGCCTGGGCTTCAGAGGCAGGAACACCCTTATCGTATCCCCGGAACTGGGCAGCTATGTGTTCCTGGGCGGCATAGCGCTGGACCTTGAACTCCGGCCCGACGCGCCCTCCAATGGCTCTTGCGGCGGCTGCGAACGGTGCATCCGGGCCTGCCCCACCGGCGCTTTAAAGGACGGGGCGCTCGATGCCGGGCTGTGCCTGTCCTACTGGACCACGCAGGCCAAAGAAAAAATTCCGGAACCCCTGGCGCGCCTGGGCGGCGGCTGGGCCTATGGCTGCGACGCCTGCCAGACCGCCTGCCCCCTGAATGAAAAAACCCGCGTTTAGCGGGTTTTTTCTTGACAACCGGCCGGGATAATTATTTTTTGCCCAGGGCGCTCTTTATGGCTTCGGTCAGGTCGTCGGTATTGAACGGCTTGGTGAGGAAAGCCGCCACCTGCGAGAAGCGCTGGAACATGGTCCTGGAGGGTTCCAGGGCCGACAAGACTATGATAGGAAGTTCTTTGAGGTCCGGGTCCTCGGCTATCTGCGAAGCCAGCGAGTAGCCGTCTATGCCGGGCAGCATCACATCCAGCACCAGCAGTTCCGGCTTGAAGGTGTGCAGCGTCTCCAACACTTCCCGGCCATTGTCGCAAACCCTTACGGTGTGCCCCTGGGACTCAAGGGTGTACTGCACCAGGCTTGAGATCTCGGGATCGTCATCTACAACAAGTATTTTGTTCCCCATAGAAGGTAAATTTAACACATTTGCCGTTACTTGTAAAGCAGGAAATTAGCGGCTTCGACGCGGAAAGCGGAGTTGCTCTTTTCGAAGGCCGCCTTGATCCCGGCCGGTTTTTCGCCGGCTTCCAGCAGGTTGAAAAGGTCCGCGGACCCGGTCATTTTGCGTATCTCTGCCGGCTTAAGTTTGAAGTCCGCGGCATTGTGTTCTTTTAGCAGGTAAACGGCCTGCGTGAAAATATCCAGCGCGCGCACCGCGGCGCGGTCCGTAACTTCTATGCGCACGCCTTCGCAGGACTTCCCCTCGTAAACGTCTTTTGAGGGAGTAAGCCGCAGGGGGGAGAATTTAACGCCTTTCAAACCGGCCTTGGCCAGCCCCTTGGCTATCTTGCCGGCGTTCATCCAGGGCGCCCCGAACCATACGAAAGGGATGTCCGTGCCCCGGCCCACCGAAAGGTTGGAGGCTTCGAAACAGCCCAGTCCCGGGTACAGCAATTCGGCGTCCACGTTCTTTATATTGGGCGAGGGATTAGTCCAGACTATGCCGGTCTGGTCGAAGAAAAGGTCGCGCGTCCAGTTCTCCATTGCTACCACGGTCAGCTCCAGTTTCAGCGCTTGCCGGGCCTTGTGGAACAGCGCCATTTCGCCGGCGGTGAAGCCGTGGCGGGTGGGCACCGGGAAGTAAGCCGTGAAGGCGCTGATGTCTTTATCCAGCACCGGGCCCTCGATGGCGCCTCCTATGGGGTTGGGCCGGTCCAGCACCATGAAGGGCAGTCCCGCTTTGGCCGCTTCCTCCATGGCATAGCCCATGGTGGTGAGATAAGTGTAAAAGCGCGCGCCTATGTCCTGTATGTCGAAGACGAGTATGTCCAGGTCTTTGAGCATTTCAGGGGTGGGCCGCTGCTTGTTCTTGCCGTAAAGGCTGTATACCGGCACGCCGGTTACCGGGTCGCTGGAATTCTCTATATAGGCGCCGCCTTCCTCGGTGCCCCTGAAGCCGTGCTCGGGGGAGAAAATGGCGGCCAGTTTGAAGTTCCCGGCCTTATAAAAAGCGTCCACCGCGTTGACGCCTTTGAGGTCCACCGAGGTATGGTTGGTTATCAGCCCCACCCGCTTTCCCTCAAGCTGTTTGAACCCGTCGCGCTCCAGCACGTCCAGTCCGGTCATAGTAAGCTCCGCCGCCAAAGCCCCGGGCAGGAGCAGAGAAGAAAGGATAAAGCCGGAAAGCATTTTGTTTTTCATATGCTTCACGTCTTTTTCTCTTTCAGTATCAGCAGGTATAGCTGCCCCGGGTCCCACAGTTTAAAGGCGAAAGTGCGAGACTTCTTGCCGTTGCCGGCGAAGAAGTCCACCCGGCCCGGGCCTTTTATGGCGCCGCCGGTATCCTGGCAGAACACGAAGCGGCTGTCCGCTTTGCGGCCCAGCAAATTGCCCTCCGCGTCCACGTCCGGCATGGTGGTGCTCATATAGGCTATGGCGCCCATAGGCACCAGCGAATTGTCCATGGCTATGGAGCGCCAGCCGGTGAGCGGCAGGCCGTAGGTGCCGGTGGGCCCCTCTTCGGGGTCGGCCGGCTGTTCCAGCTTGAAGAAGACATAGCGCTTGTTGAGGCTGAGTATGGAACGGGCTTTCTCCGGGTATTTATTGAGGTACTCGAGGCCCTTTTCGTGGCTGATGCCCTCCCGGGGCAGGGCGCCCACCTCTATCATGGCCGTCAGCCAGCCTTTGAACTTGTGGCTGTTGGTGGAAGCGAAATTCGCCTTTATCACCCGGCCGTCGGGCAGCTGCAGGCGGCCGGAGCCTTCGGTCTGCAGGTCCAGGATATCGGCGCGGTTGCGGAACCAGGCCAGTTCCAGGCCTTTGCCTTCCAGCGCATTGTCGAAATCGATATCCTCGCGCGTCAGGTATGGCACCAGTTCGCCTTTCTTCAGGCGGCCGGTCAGTTTCTCGCCCCTGAATTTTTCGTTGAAATCTTCGAGGTTCACCGAAATAAGGTCGTCCGGTTTGGCGTATATAGGGTATTTGTATTCGTCCGTGGGATTAAGGCTGGCCTCCAGCGTTGGCTCATAATAGGAGCTGAAGACCACGGTGCCGGTGGAATCGCGCCCGGCCATCTGGTAAACGTCGAACCTTTCCTTTATAAGGCGGTCCAGCTCCAGGGGTTCGGCGGAAGATTCCAGCAGCCTGATGAATTCTTCATTGGAGGCGGACAGTTCCACGGGCGTTATTTTGCGGGCGCCGAAGGTATATGACGGCGCCCCGGGTTTCAGGCCCTGGAAGTACTGCCGGTTGAGCATGGCCGCTTTGAGCAGCGATCTCCTCTCGTCGCCGTCAATAAAGACGGGCAGGGCGGGAGCGGCGGCCAGGGCCATGGGCGCGGCTTCGGGCGCTTTGGTTGAAACGGCCACGCCGGGGCAGGGGGGGCAGACCCCGGCTACAGGCGTTTTCCTGGCGCCGGTGGCGCAGCCGGCCAGTAAAGCCGCAAATATGACTAAAGTTACTTGTTTCATTATGAATCTCCCTGGAAAGACCTTAAATCCGCTGGTTCCCCGGAATGGCAGTTCCCGGGGGAGCGCCCGCTGCGGCCGCTGTTTCGCTGCCGGTGCCGGAAGTGACGGAAATCACAAGTGCTCCGGGTTACACAGCGGCATTTCTCATAGGTAAAACACGCCGCCGCGCTTTTTATTATCCCAAAAATATGATGTTGACACAAGGTGAATTTTCTACTAAACTTCCCTTCATATGAGAAAACAAATCATTTCCTTATCTCTTTTTGTGCTGCTGCCGCTGGCGGCGGGGGCCGCGGAGGTCAAGATCCTTTCGCTGAACGGCAGCGTGGAAGCGCGCCAGTCGCGTGACGGCCAATGGGTTGCCGCCGCTCAAAACATGGAAGTAGCGGAAGGCGGCGCCGTGCGCACCAATGCGGACGGGGCGGCCGTGCTGCTGATGCCCAATAAGACCAAGGTCTGGGTCAAAGACAGTTCCACGCTGGAGATAGAGCAGCGGCAGACGCTGGCCTCCCGCCTGGCCCTGGTATACGGCCGGATAAAGTTGCGCGTGCCGCACCTGATGCGCAAGGAAAAATTTGAAGTGCGCACCCCCGCGGCCGTCTGCGCCGTGCGCGGCACCGAGCTTACGCTGGAAACCACCGAAGAAGGCAAGATGAACCTGCAGGTGCTCTTCGGGGAAGTAAAGCTTACCTACGCCATTCCCCCGGAGAAAGGCAGATCCGAATTCAACATTCCCCAGGGCCAGGGCCTTGCTATTGACGAAAAGGGCAAGTCCTCCAAGCCGGTCCTGCTCACCGCGGCCACCGAAAGGGCCGCCCTGGAGAACTGGGACCCGGGCCTGGCCCCCGAAGAGCGCCAGAAGGGGCTGCAGGCGAAGGAGAACGACCGGGCGCAGATCAAGGAATTCGCCAAGGTCACCAATAACGCGGAAAGCACGGTGAAGAGCTTCCTTAACGTGGTCAAGGAAAGCGACCTGGAAGCCGGCCGCACCATGAACGACATCCACGGTAACCTCGTGCGCGTGGACCAGCGTATGATGCGCCCGGATAACAAGACCATACAGTTCTTCAACCTGGTGAAAAGGCCGGACTACGCTGCCTACACCAATACCAACGCTATGGCGGCCGCGCACGGTTTCGCCTATTATGGCGGCGCCGTGACGAACCGCCTGGACCTGATGCAGATGAATGTCGGTTTCAATAAGGACCTGCCGCAGCGCATCGAGGAATGGCCCGGCTTCTTCAACAGCAACGACGTTAAAGCCGACTATATGTCCACCATAATGGCGAATAAGACCGACGGGAACATTTTCTTCGTGGCCACCGGCGCCAAGTACGACGCCCTGACGGACGAAATGAAGAACAATGCCAACGTGCTCTTCGGTTTCGGTTCTTCGGAAGACGGCGTTATAGTCTCCGGCGTCCTGACCGATGACGCCGGCATAACGGCGGCGCAGGGCCTGAACAAGATCTCCAAGCTGGAATTTGCCGATAACGGCAGTTCCGACGGCCAGCTGAAGTATACCAACGGCAATACGTCCGTGATAGGCGGTAGTGCGGGCGGAGATGTGCGTTGGTTCCAGCGCGCCAATGTGGCGTCCCCCACCTCCTACAGCTACAGTTCCGAAGACGCCGGCAGCGACCAGATCTGGAATTATTCGGCGGAACTTTACCATATGGGCGGGGTAGCCAATACCGCCACCAATGTCTGGTACACCATGGAAAGCTATGTCATAGGCAATGGCGGCGGCATAAAGTCCAAGGATGATTTCACCAACTCCAGTTCCGATCCTTTCACCCTGCTTAAGAACAGCGGCGGCGAAATGATAATAGCCATGAAGAGGGACACTGGCGTGGCTGGCGATATCTACACCAACCGGATAGACAATGGCTCAAGCGGCGACAGGTTCTCCACCAAGAACATCGACATCGTCTTCATCCCCGACCTGATGGTGGCCGCGGTGCAGCGCATGCTGCCCGCCATTACGGAGCTGGGCAATTAAGGCGCCAGGCCTGATATTCCAATGAAAAAAGGATTTAACCTGATGAAAAGTATAATATTCACGCTGACGGCGCTGCTGTGCTTCAACGGCGCCGCTTTCGCTACCATCGACTGGGAATCCAAAGGGATGCAGATAGCCGGCGAGATCATAGCCAATCCGGCCGGCTTCTTCTACGACTTCCAACAGGACCTGGAAAGCACCACCCCGCTGCCCCCGGGCAAAGTGTTCGGCATACAGACGGGCCTGTTCCCCACCACCATCCCGCTCACCTATACCAACGTGTCGGGCAAGCTGCGCCTGCACGGCGAGGGCCGCATAGCCCCCGGCGTGCCGCAGGTGGACCTGATCGGCGGCTACTGGGACATGCTGGCCGTAAAAATGGCCACCAAGGATTCCGACACCATCGACAGCGCCAAGTTCGGCGGCTACTACATGGGCGCCATCGTCAGCTCTTCGGTGAGCCCGCGCGTGCGCACTTTCTGGGGCTATAAGCACTCGGTAATGGCGGCCAAGCTGGCCTTTAAGCCCGGTGAAGAGCCGGATTTCATGGGCACCACGGTCAACAGCTTCGATACCGGCTTCAAGGACGACTTCGTGATAGCCGGCATCGAGACCCCCAAAGGCGTGAGCAAGCTGTGGAGCATGCAGCTCAACTACGGCCTGAAGACCCAGAGCATCACCAGCAAAATAAGCTGGTACGGCAAGTTCTTCGAGCTGGGCCTGAATATTTTCCCCGAGGGCGTGCTGGTAATACACCCGGTGTGGAATTTCCACCTTAACTTTTAAGGAATAAAAAAGATGAAAAAAATAATTTTAAGCGCGGTGATTGCGGCGGGCCTGGCCGGGCGGCTGTGCGCCGCGGTGGCCGAAGATTCCAAGATCTTCACGCCCTACTTCGACATGAGCCTCAACGAGGCGGCCTATGTGCCCAGCGTGGGCAACCTGTTCAGCGGCGGCAATATAAACACGCAGGTGGGCCTGCTTACCAAGATAACGCAGAAGGACCACCTGTTCGGCCTGTATAATTTCAACTACGCCGGCCCCAGTTTCGCTCCGCAGGACTCCAAGCAGTTCACCGACCGCAGCATGACGCACAGCTTCACCTTCGAGTACCGCCGCAACATCGGCGAGAAATGGCGCGTGCGCCCGGGCGTGGCTTTCTCCAGCGACTATTCCCGCACCGGCGCCAACGAAGCCTGGAAGAACGGCTTGTACAACATGAAGTCCTCCGGGCTGCAGCTGGCCGCGGATTACACCTTCGACTTCGAGCGCAACGGCGTAGTGTCGCTGACTTACCTGGCCAAGGCCGTGGAATTCCCCAACTATACCGACCTGCTGCGCGAATTCAAGGGGTCCGGCGTCGCCAGCGAATTGAGCGGCGGCCTGCAGGACCAGGGCATAAAGCAGGTGAGCCTGCGCCCGGTCTGGGGCAAATGGTTCGGCGGTTTCACCTACACCCAGCAGGATTACAAGAACCAGAAAGTGGTGGACAATACCGGCGTTTACGGCAATACCAAGCAGCAGGACAAGACCACCATGATAGACGGCGGCTTCCACCAGAAGCTGTGGATCTTCGAACTGTACCCCATGGTGTCCTATTCCGTCCACACCTCCAACCAGAACTTCATTCGCTATAAATCCCTGGGCGCTTCTCCCACCAACGGCGGGCTCCTCGACGGAACTTCCGACGTCACCTTTGTGGGCAAGAACTACGACTATAAAGAGCTGACGCTCAGCGTGCCGCTGGACCTGAATATCACCGGCAAGTGGGCCATAGGCGGCGCCATAAACATGACCAACCGCAAGTACACCAGCCGCCACCAGCGCAATTCCAACAACGATTACGTGGACGGCATGCAGAAGAACCTGATGACCACCATGACCGGCAGCATCCGCAAGCGCATCAATGAGACCGCCATGGTGCGGCTCTATTACGGGCTCACGGTGGCCAGTTCCAACAACAAGTTCGAGAAGTATATGCCCGGCAACTATACCGGCAATACGCTCGGCCTGTCGTACCAGCTGTCTTACTGAACTTAAACCGCCTGAAAGAAGGCCCGGGTTCACCCTCGCGCAGCGGGGGAAAGACACCCGGGCCTTTTTATTTATATAATTAAGGTCTGTTGCCATAGCGGGCGCCATGGTTGCGCCGCTTCCGATTTATTTTATCCAGCGAGGTTCCTAAATGTATCTTAAAGCGCTCGAGATCTACGGTTTTAAATCCTTCGCCAACAAAGTAAAGCTGCCGCTCAAGCCCGGCATCACCTGCATAGTAGGTCCCAACGGCTGCGGCAAGTCCAACGTGGTGGACTCGATAAAGTGGTGCATAGGCGAAATGAGCTGGAAATCTCTGCGCATGCCGTCCATGATGGATGTGATCTTCGCCGGTACCACCAAGCGCCAGAGCCTGAACATGGGCGAAGTGGCCATGACCTTCGACAATGAGAGCCGCAAGCTGCCGCTGGATTTCAGCGAAGTGACCGTGACCCGCAAGATTTACCGCTCCGAGGAAAGCGAATATTTCATAAATAAAGTGCAGTGCCGCCTGCGCGATATCCGCGAGATGTTCCTTGACACCGGCATAGGCACCGACGGTTACGCCATTATCGACCAGGGTGAAGTGGAACACGTGCTCAGCGCCACGCCCGAGCAGCGCCGTGAACTCTTCGAGGAAGCCGCCGGCGTCTCTAAATACAAGGCCAAGCGCGACGAGGCAGCCCGGAAGCTCGAGAAAGTGGAAGCGGACCTCGCCCGCCTGGCCGACTCCATGGTGCTTTTGAACGAGCAGATCACCAAGCTCGACAACGAGGCCAAGAAGGCCCGCCTGCAGAAGAAATACCGCGAGGAGCTGACCGGCGCCGAAATTTCCCTGCTGCTCAAAGAGCGCGAAGCCTTCAGGGCCAAGGGCGCCGAAGCGGCCCAACGGCTGGCGCCCGTAGTGAAAGAGCTGGAGGAGACCGGGGTCGCCATAACCAGCCTGGAAGGCGAAGCCGCCGCCCTTAACCTGACGCTTACCCAGAAGAACGAGGACCAGCGCCTGCTGCGCGAGGCCGCCACCGCCGTAAAATTCGAAAAGAACAACGCCGAGGGGCGCATAGTCGCCAACCAGGACATGCTGGCCGAAATAGCCAAGGCCCGCGCCTCCCTGGAAACCTCCGAGCGGCTCAACGCCGAGAAGCTGGCGCGAACCGAGCCCCGCCTGGCCGAGCTGCACGAAAAGCTGGGCGGCGCCGAGGGCGGAGTGCCGGCGCTGCAGGCCGACTGCGACGCCGCCGCCGCCGCGCTGGCCGCGGTTGAGGAGCAGATGCGCGCAACCGACGCCGCCGCCGAAGCGCTGGCCGTCCAGATGAACGAGGCTTATACGCAGGAAGTGGAGATCTCCAACAGGATCGCCGGCACCGGGTCGGATATAGGCCATTACCGCGAGACCAAGGCGGGCCTGGAGCGCGATATAGCGGACCTGACCGCGGCCGTAGCCGGCATAGAGGCCCGCGTCGGGGAACTTAAGGCCCGCTCGG
>DAOPZW010000083.1:0-12608 GCA_035353595.1 Elusimicrobiales bacterium
CTGCTCCACCGCGGTTATTATTACCACCTTGGCCGCTGGGTCCAGGGCTTTCAACTTATGCAGGACTTCCAGCCCCGTCATGCCCGGCATCACCAGGTCCAGCAGCACCGCGTCGGGGCGGTATTCAGTGAAAGCTTTTACTCCGGCGGGCCCGTCGCCAGCCTCCGCCAGCACCTCGTGATGCGCGGCTTCCAGGAACATGCGTATGACGTCGCGCATCATGCCGTTATCGTCTACGATAAGTACCTTCATGGAACAAGCCCCCTGTATAAACTTTCCGCCGCCGGGAAAAAGCGCCGCGCTTATCTTGGAATTATAATATAAAAACAAGTAATTGGCACGGGCCGCCGGCCGCGCGGGGCCGGCCCGGCTTAAAGGCGGGGGCGCCAGCCGGAGAGCCGGAGGTAATCCAGGATTTCCTTCACCAGGAACGGCCCCTCGTACACCAGCCCGGAATAGAGCTGCACCAGGTCGGCCCCCAGCTCCAGTTTTTCCAGAGCGCCGGGCCCGCTAAAGATCCCGCCCGAGCCTATAATAGGGATGCGGCCTTTGCCCATAGCCGCCACGCGCGCCAGCACCGAATTGGCCGCGCTTTTCAAAGGCAGCCCGCTGAGGCCCCCCTCATAGGAGCGCCAATAGGCCGGCACGGTTTCGCGCTTCGCCGTGGTATTGGTGGTTATCAGGCCGAAGCCCAGCTCGGCCGCCACGCCGGCCACGGTATCTATGGCGGCCTCGGACAGGTCCGGGGTCATTTTTACAAAAAAGGGTTTGACCTCTTTCTGCCCCGCCGCGAAAGCCAGCATCGGCTCCACCAGCCGGCGCAACCTGTCTTCCTCGTGCAGGCGGTGCAGCTGCAGGGTATTGGGCGAGCTCACGTTGATGGCGAAGTAGCTGCCGAAAGGATAAAGGATCTTCAGCGCCTCCAGGTAATTCTGCGGCGCGGCTTCGATGGAACAATCGGCGTTCTTGCCTATGCTGATACCCACCGGGATAGGCAGCGGCAGCAGCTTTTCCAGAGAGCGGGCGGCGTCCCAGGCGCCGGCATTGTTAAAGCCCATGCGGTTTATTATGGCCTTGCTTTCGCGCAGCCGGAAAAGGCGGGGCTTAGGGTTGCCGGGCTGCGGACGCAGGGTGACGGTGCCCAGTTCCAGGTAACCGAAACCCAGCCCGGCCAGGAACCGGGCGGCTTCGCAATTCTTGTCGAAGCCGGCCGCCAGGCCTACCGGGTTCTTGAACTTTATGCCGGCCACGGTAACGGGCAGGTCTTTGGCGCGGGTCAGCAGCCCGACCAGGGAATTAAGCAGCGGCACATGCTGAACAGTGCGCGCGCTTTTAATGACCACGTCGTGCACCAGTTCCGGGTTGAAACTGAACAGCAGCTGGCGCACCAGCTTTTTATAAAGGAAGCCCATAGTTGCCTTAGCCTGATCGAGAGCGCAGCGTTGCGGCCTAACGGTTAAATTTTAGCAAAAGACGCGGCCGTCCCTGAATACAAATCTGCCGCCGGCCAGCACGGCCGCCGGCCAGCCTTTCAACAGGCGGCCCTTGAAGGGGGAATTGGCGGAGAGGGAGAAAAACTTTTCGGGCACGCGTTTTGCGGCGCGCGGGTCCAGGATAGTGATATCGGCGTCGAAACCGGGGGCCAGGGCGCCCTTGCGCCGCAGCCCCAGCAGGCGGGCGGGGTTGGCGCTGAGCAGCCGGGCGAGGCGCGTTTTCGACAGTCCTTTTTTAAGCGCCAGCTCGGTAAAGCACAGCGCGGCCAGCGTCTCCAGGCCGATAACGCCGAAGGGCGCGGCCAGGAAACCTTTCGTTTTGAGGCGGCGCTCGTGCGGCGCATGGTCGGTGGCGATAGCGTCAATGGTGCCGTCGGCCAGGGCGGCCAGCACGGCGGCCCGGTCGGCCGGGCGGCGCAGGGGGGGCTTCATTTTAAAATCCGCGTCGCGCGGGTCCGCGTCCCTGTCCGAGAGCGTGAAGTAATGCGGGCAGGTTTCGCCCGTAACCGGCAGGCCCGCCGCCTTGGCCGCGCGCAGCAGGCTGACGGAAGCGGCCAGGCTGAGATGCTGCAAATGCACCGGCCCGCAGTCGGCGGCGGCCAGGATATCGCGCAGCACGGCGAAGACTTCGGCTTCGTCGCCTATCGCGGGCAGGTCGCGGCCGGAGAGACGGCGGTTGATCACCCCGCCGGCGCTGAACCGCGCCAGTTCGGGATGGTCCAGCAGCGGCAGGCCCAGGCGGGCCGCGGCCCTGACGGCCCGGCGCAGCAGCAGGCCGTCTTCCACGCAGGAGCCGTCGTCAGTGAAAGCGCGCGCGCCGGCTTTTTTCAAACCCGCCAGGTCCGCCAGTTTCCGCCCTGAGCGGTCCGCGGTTATGGCGGCGGAGAAATACATATTAACCGGCAGCGCCCGGGCGCGGGCCGCATATTTTTTAAGCAGCGCGGGCTTTGCCATGGGCGGGCTGGTATTGGGCATCAGCAGCAGCGAGGTTACGCCGCCGGCCGCGGCGGCCCGGGCCGCGCTGGCCAGGGTTTCCGCGGCTTCGGCGCCGGGCTCGCGGGCGTGGACGTGCAGGTCTATAAAACCGGGGAAAACCCATAGCCCCGCCGCGTCGAAGGTCTCGCAGCCGGCGGGGACGGGGATCTTCGGGGCAAGGCGGGAGATCCTGCCGTTCTCAAGGAGCAGGTCCCGCCGGGCCTCCAGGCCGGAGGCCGGGTCAATTACCAGACCGTTTTTTATCAGCAAGCGCGGCATTTAATGTTACGGCCGTGGGAGCGGCGGCTTTAACCGGCTGCGCGGCCGGCGGCGCACCTGCTTCCACCGTTACGATACGCGGGCCGAAGGCGGCGGCGTTTTCGCGGTAAGCCAGCAGCTGCGCGCCCGCCGCAAGCAGCAGCAGGACCCAGCAGGTATGCAGGGCCCGGCGGCCCGAAGCCGCGTAAAAAGCGTAGGCCAGCACCGCCAGCAGCAGCGCCCCGCCTATCGCCGCGTGCGCGCGCAGCACGGCCCGCAGAGCGTCGTCGTTAACGCGCCAGGCCAGCAGGAAATACAGGGCGGCGATGGCCGCCAGGAAAACCAGGAAAGGTATCTGCCAGCGGCGGCTGCCGGCGCCGGTCAAATAATGCATAAGGCCGCTCAGCCCGGCCGCCACGAAAAGGCAGGAAAAAGCTATAAAGAGGTGGAAGCCGCGGCGCAAGGCAAGGGCGCCGGCCAGCCCGGTGAAGCTCCAATCGCCCTGCAGGGCCAGGATAACCGCGAGCCCGGCCGCGCCGGCCAACAGCAGGGCCAGCGGCCCGATAAGGCCGGCGCGCCGGCCGGGACGCTTTAAAGCGTAAGCTTCCGCCGCGCCCAGCAGCAGCAAAGCCCCGCCCTGCAGCCAATGTATAAAAGTGGAGGCGCGGGTGAAACTGTCGTAATCCACCGTCATTTCGGCCGCCTTTTTCCGGCGTCGCTCTTCAGGTACAGGTAAAGCCCGGCCAGGCCGCCCGCCGCGAACAGCACCCACAGCGGGTTGGAGGACGCCGCAGGCCGCTGCGCCGCCGCCACCGCCCCTGCCTCTGAAGCCGCCGCGGTAACGGCTGCCGCGGCCGCGCTGGAAGCTTCGACCGCGGCCGGCCGCCGGCGTTCATCTTTGCCGGTTTTGCCGGGGCGCGCCGCGGCGGGGGCCGGGGCGGCTTTGGCTGCTTCCAGGAAAGCGGAGCGGGGCCCGGAGGCGGAACAGGCGTCCGCGTCCTTCGCGCAGGGCGCGGGCTCGGCGGAGTGTGCCGCAACTACAGGGAAGGCCAGCAGGAAGTAAAAAATATATTTCATAAAGCTTTGTTAAAGGAGGCGAATTCCTGCGCCGGCTTGCGCGGGCGGGGAGCGGGGCTCTCGCCGGGATAACCCACGGAAAGCAGCACCTCCACCTTTTTCCCGGCTCCGAGGCCGAGCGTTTTCGCGGCCGCCTTGGCGTCGAACCAGCCCAGCCAGCAGGTGCCCAGGCCCTGCTCGGCCGCCGCCAGCACGAAATGCTCGGCGGCTATGCCTATGTCCACCAGCCTGAAATTAGTATCCTGCATCTGGTTGCCCAGCCAGGCGGTGAGCTTGCCGGTGTCGGAAACCACCGCCACCAGGACGGGCGCGCCGGCCGCGAACTTGCAGGCTGAGTAGACCCCGGAAAAAACCGCGGCGGAAAATTTTTCCTTCACCGCCGGCTCGTCGAGGACCACGAACCGGTAAGGCTGGGCGTTGCAGGCCGAAGGGGCCAGGCGCGCGGCCTCGAGACAGCGGTCCAGTTTTTCGCGCTCTACGGGGGCGGCGGTGTACTTGCGTATGCTGCGCCGGGCCGCCGCCAGCTCCAGGAAAGTTGAAGGGGACATGGTCATATTTTATAATATAATCCTATTCCGGGGCCCTGAAAAATCAGGCGCCGGTCAGGCACGGAGCTCTTAATGGAAAACTGGAAAGACGGCGTTAATTTCGCGATCACGGTCTGCGACGCCGACGGAAAAATAATAGAGATGAACGGCAAGTCCGCCGCCACCTTCGCCAAAAGCGGGGGCAAAGCGCTGCTGGGCTCCAGCCTGCTGGACTGCCATCCGGAGCCGTCCAAAACCAAGCTTAAAAAAATGCTCGCAGAGCCGCACACCAACGCCTACACCATAGAAAAGAACGGCTTAAAAAAGCTGATCTACCAGACGCCCTGGTACAAAGACGGCAAACCCGCCGGCCTGGTGGAACTGTCCCTGGAGATACCCGCCGATATGCCGCACTTCGTGCGGAAACCGTAGGGAGACCGCCCCGGGGGCCTGAAAGGACCCGCGCCTTGTTATCTGGACGCTCCCGCCGCCTTCGCGGCGAGCTTCTCCCATTTCGAGAGGAATTTTTCCGCGGCCTCTTTATCCACGCCCGACATAGGCCGCCGGAACTCGTAATAGCTGCGGTTCGCCTGGAACCAGTCGTAGACCTCTCCCGGCATAATGTAATTGTTATTCACGGAAAGGACGGAGATCCGGTGGCCGACCCGGGCCCGGAAATTCCCGCTCGAAGCCGCCAGGGCCCGGGCAAAATCTCTTTCCGCCAGTTTAAGGCGTTCGGGGATAGGAATTGAGCTCTGGGCGGTCCAGAGCAGGCAGGCGCCGGCCGCGATATACGGCTCCGACCGGCGCTCGACCAAATTATCCCCGGGAGGCTCGAAGATGGCCATGGGGTCCCGGATATCGCTGCGGACCTTGCCCTGGAACAAGCCCGCAAGGCGCTCAGCAAAAGCCCGCGACAGCAGCAGGGACCCGGCGGCGTTGGGATGCATAGGGTCCATGAAAAACTCTTCTCCCGGGATCCCGCCCGGAGAGCTGCTGATGAACAGCGCGTCCGCGTCCACCAGCGGGATAGCGTACTCCCGCGCCAGCCTGCGGATGATGTCGTTCTGCGACGGCTTCGCCCGGACCGGGGAAATTTCGGTTTCCAGCGCCTCTATAAAGCGGGGCAGCGCGGCCGCCGTTTTTCCCATTAACTCCAGGCACCGGCCGCTGCGGTACGCGAGATAAGGACGAAGGACAACTTCCTCGCCGTGCTCGGCGCCCGCGTACAGGCGCGAATACTGCTCCACGGCCTTTGCATACTCGCCCCGCTCTTCCAGGCCGAACGCCTTGATGACTTTTTCCGCGCTGGGCAGCCGGTAATTATAAATAGCAGGCTCGATTTTGAAATTACAGCCCAGCGTGGCCAGCACCGGGGTAGCGCCCGCGTCCAGGACGGCCTCAATGGTCTTGCGCAGGTAGAATTCGTAATGGCCGAGGTCGCGGATCCCGTAAAACAGCAAAGACCTTTCCAGGGTGAAAACGAGCTTGCTGAAAAGGAGCGAATGCAGCAGGATGTGCCGCCGGAACTGCGCGTAGGCCCCCAGCAGGAAAGTATTGCGGCTTTTCTCCACAGTGATGTTTTCGGCGTGGCCGGCGTAGATGAGGACGGCGGCCGGGTTGCGCCGGTCCCGGGATTTCATGGTCCTGATGGCCCTGAGCGCCTGCGGATAGATGGAACTCCCGCCTTCAGCCAGGTTCACCACGCGCAGCCGCCGGCCGGCCAGCTGGTCCCCCAGCAGCTGTCCCGCTATTTCCGGCGGAGAGATGTGGAAAGGGATGCCCCGCATGCTCGAGTCGCCGACCGCGTAAAGCTCAAAGACCCCGCGCTCGCCGTGGAACCGGCCGTTGAGGAAGAGCGCCAGGCGGTAGCCGCTCTCCGCGGCTATGGCCGCAGCGAAGCACAGCAGCGCCACCGGCAGGAGCAGGCGGGCGAACCGCCCCCGGAGGCTTAAAAGCTTTACTTCCATACGGTTATTATATGTAAAATCCGCTGGCGGCTTCACACCGCGCCGCCCGGCGGCCGCCAGGCAGGCGGCGGATTTGCCGTTTGTGTTATAATTAAGAAAGTGCAAGGCCGGCCTCCAGGGGCCGGCGGGACCGATTTTTCTTAATATAAAGGAAAACTGTCGTGAAAACAACACCCGCGGCGGACGGCTCCGAAAAAACCGGCCGGCAGGCGGCGGCTTGCGGAAAGCCGCACGGCGGCTGGCGGGCGGCGAACATAACGCTGCGCACCGTCCACATACTCTCTTTTTCCGTGCTGCTCGGCGGGCACTGGTTCAACGCGCCCCGCGGGGAGCTTGTTGCCTGGCTGTATTGGACCGTTTTTTCCGGCGCCGGGCTGCTGGCCCTGGACCTCCGCGGCGGCTTTGACTGGCTGCGCCGGCTGGCGGGCAGCCTGGTGCTGGCCAAGCTTGCGGTCATCGGGCTGGTACCGCTGTTCTGGGAACAAAGGCTCTGGCTGCTGGGACTGGCGCTGGCGATAGGTTGCGTGGGCTCGCATATGCCGGGGGCATTACGGCATTTACCTCTCTTTCCCGGCAGCGCCGGCCCGGAAGAGGAAGGCTCTTAATGAAGACGAACGGGAACCGCGGAAAAGGACAACTTCCGCTGCTGGCCGCGCTGCTGCTCTCTTTTTGTTGCGCCGACTGCTGCGGCCTGACGGTCTTTTCGGAGGTGCAGGGCAAAGTTTTTTACCGCGCCGACGCCGCACATAACTGGGTGAAGGCGCAGCCGGGCCTCAGCCTGAAAGAAGGGGGGAAAGTTAAAGTCGGAGAGCTTTCCTGGGCGGAGCTCCGCTGCAAAGAGGATTTTTTGATCGGCCTGGGCCCGGACAGCGATTTCATCCTGTACGCCGCGGAGCCGGAGGACACTTTCTTAGAGCTCTCCGCGGGTTTCCTGAAAGCCGTGGTAAAAAAAGCCGGGAAAAAATGGGCGGTCCGCACCCCCGTCGCCACTCTCGCCGTACGCGGCACCCGGTTTACCGCGCTGGTGGGCAAAAACGGGAATACAAAGGTGCGCGTCTTTTCCGGGACCGTAGCCGTTCTCGACGCTAAAAAGCGGGAAACGCTGGTGCACCTCGACGAGACCGCGGTTGCCGACAGGGGGGGAGCCGGGCCGGCGGAGAGGGAACCGGCTGCCGCGCTGGCCGGGGCCTGGACCATGGCGCCGCCGCGGGGCTACAGGGAGCGCGCGAAGAACAACTGGGAACTCAGGAGCGAAGAGGCGGCCGGCTTTTCTTACCGGGGGCGCCAGGTCGTGCTTGAACACACTGAATCGTTATACGCGGATACGCGGAGCGTGATCCCGAAAGAGGGAAAGGACTGGCCGGCGCAATGCCCCGGGACCGTCTTGCCGCAGGAACAGCGCCGCAGCATGATGGAGGGGCTAACGGTGTATTCCTACGCCTGCCCGGCCGCGAGCCTGGCCCAGACCACCTGGCAGGACAGATATTATGAGATCCCCGTGGAGGACAAGGACGGAGCGGCAGTCTCCGCGCTGCGGCTGCACTATACCCATCACGTCCAGGCGAAGCTGCCGCCGAAACCGGAACTGCGCAAGCTTTACGGCGACAGCAGCCCCGACGGGTATGTAATGGAATTCCAGGGGGACGTTATGCCCCTCGTAGCCGCCCGGACCGGCAGGCACAAGATCGACGGCCCCGGCCTCCCGGCGGTGATAGAAGCCGTTCTTACTCTTTACCAGGAAAGGTGGGGAGGGAAGAACGCCGATGAATATTCAGGAAAAGTCGTGCCCATGATAGAATAGGCCCGGAAGCCAAAGCACAATGCCGCCCGAAGAAAATATACCCCCGCTCCCGAAAGCCCGCAAAGGCGGCAGGGCCCTCGCCCTGCTGCTGGGGGCTGTTTTCGCCGTGCTGGGCGCGGAAGCGGCGCTGCGGCTGGGCGGCCTCGCGGTAAGGCTGAAACAGGAAAGCGTTAACCGCGCCTCCCTCAGCAGCGGGACCAGCCGCATCCTGTGCCTGGGAGAATCCACCACGGCCGGGGGAACGGACGCCTGGCCCGCCCGCCTCGAACGTATCCTTGCCGCGCGCTATCCGGCCGCCCGCGTCAGCGTGATAAACAAAGGCGTCGCGGGCTTCAACACTTCCGACCTGCTGCGCAACCTGGAAAAAGACCTCGATGCGATCCGCCCGGACCTGGTCATCGCCATGATGGGCATCAACGACGGTTTCAAAAGCTATTATCAGGGCATTCCGGACGCGGAAAGCCCGCTGTTCCGGCATTTCCGGCTGTACAAACTGTTCAGGATCCTGCTGAACAATTACAAAACCGCCGGCCAGGGCGCGCCTCCCGGCCCGGCGCAGGGCGCCCCGCTACCCGCGGGGCCCCTGGACCCCTACACGCCTTTCCAGGGTAGAACTTACGACATCGCACAGCGGGAGGCCGCGCTGGCCGAAAACATCGGGCGCGACCCGGGCGACATTAAGTCCCTGTACCTGCTCGGCAGGTACTGGACCCTCGGCAAGGGCTTTGCCGGGCGCGACACGGCTTTAAGGAAAAAAGGTGAAGCGCTGCTTCTGCGCGCGGCGCGCCTCGACCCGAAAAACAGTTTTGTGTACTGGACGCTCGGGATCCATTACCGGGAACTCCAGGACCTGCGGCGCGCGCGCCTGATGCTGGAGAAGGCGGCGGAACTTGCGCCCTCCGCCGAGAACTGGCACGACCTCGGGAAGGTCTACCGTTTGTGCGGCCTGCCCGCCGAAGCCGAAGCGGCGCTGCTAAAGGCGGCGGACCTCGGCAATTTCGGCGGCGCGCGGGAGGCGGCGTTCTTTGAACTGAACTGGCTCTACCTCAGCCGCCGGGATTTTTCGAAAGCCGAAGCCCTGCTGCATAAAGGGCTGGCCAGGTACCCGGACAACGAAAAGATCACAGGCGCCCTGGCCGCCCTTTACGCGCAGAGCGGGCGCCCCGCCCTGGCGCGCGAGTACGCGGAAAAGCTCACCGGGACGCGAACAATGTTCACCGCGGAGACCCGCCGCAACTTCACCAGGCTGCGGCGGCTCCTGCAGGCGAGGGGGATGCGCCTCGCCGTCATGCAATACCCGCTGTGCGACCCGACGCCGCTCCGGGGCCTGTTCGAAGACCCCGGCGACATAATTTTTATAAGCAATGAACCCTCCTTCCGGGACGCGGTGGAGCAAAAAGGCTACCCGCATTATTTCGTGGACATGTTCGCCGGCAATTTCGGCCACTGCACGGACGCGGGCAACGAACTGATAGCCGCCAACGCCGCCGCCGCCCTGGCCCCCTACTTCGGCGGCTCCGGAACGCGGCTGACTAAATGATTGCCTGACAAAATCCCGCCCGGCATTGTTAATAAACAGTAATCAAATCAAGCGTCCCGGCATACGGAAAATAAGACCGCGCGACGCCCGGTCGGGGCGACCGCGGGGGCTACCCTGCGAACCCGGAAGAAGGAACCCTTGCGTCGGTTCCCCCCGCCTGAGAAATTAAGGCGGGGCCCCCCTCCGCAACGGGTTCGCAGGGTAGCCCCCGCGGCCGCCCCTGCTCCTTGGGTGGTTTTTATTACACAGAAAATTGCCTCCGGCCTTGCGGACCGGACGCAAAGATTGCAAGAGGCGAAACCACGGCCACCCGATTAGGCAGAACTAGGTCCCACAATAGAGAATAAATTAGTAGACTTTGCCTGTATGATCAACCGCAAAATATTATTGCTTTTGCCGGCTTTGCTGCTGGGCGCCTGCACGCATGCGGTCAAAGAGCCGCCGGTCGCGCTAGCGCCGCTGGAGCCGGCCGCGCCGGCGCTGCGGCGGGTTTACACGGAAGGGGAGATCCTTAACTACAGGATGAACCTCGAGTACTCCACCACCGGCGAGGATACCGTTACCGCCGTTTCCAGCGCCGCCGCCACCGTAAAGAAAAGAGCCGACGGCATCTTTTATGAATCATGGCAATGGACGGGCAGGCAGAAGAACGGCACTGAAACTAAACTCCCGCCGGAAAGCCGGGATTTCAGGCAGCTGCTGTCCCTGGACCCCGCCTTTAAGCTTGCCGCGCCGGACCTCACGGCCGTTTTCCCGCTCAGCCAGCCGGCCACCGATACCCTGGCCTTTTACACCGAAGTGCAGCTGGCCGTGCGCACCTGCCTGGCGCTGAAACCCGGGGAACACGTCTTTATCGAACACGGGAAACCCAATTCCTGGGAGGGCGGGGCTACGCTGACAGGCCGGGACTGCATAAACTTCGACCTCACCCTGACCGGGGTGGACCCCGACGAGAACACCGCCACGCTGAAAGCCCTGCGCGTGCCCCCCGCGGGCGGCTGCGGCCCCGCGCCCGCCGCCTGGATGGAAAAGCCGGTCAGCGACGCGCCCAACAATTGGTACCAGGTCAGGAAAGAAGGAAGATCGGTATACATCGCCGGGGCCGCCACAGAAACTTACGAGGATGAGATCAAGCTCAGCCTGGCGGACGGCCATATTACTTCAGCCACACAGCTCAACCGCGTAACCGGCGAAAAGCGGACCTGCACCGACGAGCGGCTCACCCGCTGCAACACGCCGGGCAAATTCGCCATCGTCAGGAAGATAGCGCTCTCCGAAGTTAAATAGGAAGCGGAATATCTTCGAGCGGAGAACTACTTTCCGGCGGCCGCGGGCTTCAGGCTGCCGTGATCCTGTATCTCGAAAGCGTAGAGCAGCGCGCCGCCCCTGACGGCCGCCCAGTAGGAACTGACCTTCCCCCATTTAAAATCCGCGCAGTCCGTGTCCGCGGCTTTCAGCCGGGCGTTCAGCGCCTTGCTGTCATAAACCCGCACGCGGCAAGAGAATTTCTCGCTCCCTACCTGCACGGTCTTTTCAGCCTCGCTCTCCGGCCGGGGAGCGTGCTGGGCCATAAGATAAGTACCCTCGTAAAGCTTGAACAGGTCCAGATTCTCGGCGTTGGCCAGCTCCTTCTCTTTGCCGCCTTCAAGGCTGACCAGCCGGTCGACGAGATTATTGGCCCGGTTATAAGGAGTGTCCGTAAAGAATTCCTTCCAGGCCCGCCGTTCGGCGCCGCTGCGCCACTCCACCAGCATTTCCACCGCGGCGCCTTTCTTGGACAGGACTTTGTTGGTAAGGAACACCGGCTGCGGCCGGTAAGCGCCGTAATACTTGTAAACCGCGTAATCTCCCGGCTCGAACCGGGAAGCCGCGGGGGCCTGGCGGCAGGCTGAGAAAAAAACGAGGCAGAGCGCGGCAAGCGCAAGGTTCTTCATGCGCGGTCAGAGGGCGCCGCTGCGCTGGAAACGGCGGGCTATTTCGGAGCCGGAAAGATAGAACAGCGTGGGGCGGCCGTGGGGGCAGTGGTAGCTGTCTTTTGTTTTCTTCAGGTCGTCCATCAGCCGCAGGGCTTCCTGCGGTTTGACGAAATCGTGCGCCTTTATGGACTTTTTGCAGGCCATGGTGGCGATAATATTGCGTTTGAGGTCTTCGGCGGCCTTTTCAGGTTCGCCCAGCACTTCCGACAGGTAGCCTATGAATTCGGAAAAGGCCGCCTGGGTAAAATAGAACAGGGCCGGCGCCGCGCGCAGCAGCGCCACCGCCGGGCCGCGCTGGTCTATCTCGAAGCCGGCGGTCTTCATCCAGTCGCGCCACTTGAGCACCGTCTCCATCTGGGAGCGGGACAGCTCGGCTTCCAGCGGCACCAGCAGCGGCTGCACCTTGATGTTCCCCTTCGACATTTCGTCCAGGTATTTTTCGAACAGCACCCGCTCCTGCGCCGCATGCTGGTCCACCACGAGCAGCCCGGCGGCGCTTTCAAAAAGCAGGTAGCTCTTGGCCAGCTGGCCCAGGTAAAACAATTCCCCGGCGCGCCAGTCTTCGGCGGGGGCCGCGGCTGCCGCCTGCTGCGCCTGGGGGAGAGCGCCGAAAAGGCCGGCGGTTTCCGCCGCCGGCGCGGCGGCGGAGGCGCTTTCCCGGTATGCCGGGACGTCGGGCGCGGTGAACTTATTGTCCGTGCCGGCGGCGGGGGCCGCGAACTGCACCGCCGCGGTCTGCTTGCCGAGCAGCTCCGCATAGACGGTGTTGGAAATGGTTTTGAATATCTCGTTCTCGCCCGAGAACTTGACGTCGCGCTTCTGCGGGTGGATGTTCGCGTCGAAAGCGCCGGGGTCCAGCTCCAGGAACAGCGCGCAGGCCGGGTGGCGGCCGGTCAGCATGTGCCCGTAGCCGCGGTACAGCGCCTGCCGCAGCAGCGCGCTGCCCACCGGGCGGCGGTTCACGAAGAAATACTGGTTGAGACGGGTGGCG
>DAOPZW010000084.1:0-12565 GCA_035353595.1 Elusimicrobiales bacterium
TTCGCACGGCTCTCACGCGTCGCACGCCTCGCACAGTTCGCACTCCTCGCACGGCTCGCATACTTCGCACGGCTCGCACTCCTCGCACGGCTCGCACACTTCGCACGCCTCGCACTCCTCGCACGGCTCGCATACCTCGCACGGCTCGCACTCTTCGCACAGCTCGCACGGGTCGCACGGGTCGCACGGCTCGCACGGCTCGCACGGGTCGCACGGGTCTTATTGAGCGGGGGCAGCGCGGCGCAAAGAGGCCTCAGCCCCCGGCGTTTATCTTTTTTTGCTGTCAGGCGCCGCCCGTTACCGCGGGCGGCCTAGATGCCTGCGTAGATGAAGGAGATCGCTATGCCGGGCCCGACCTGGAAGGCCAGCAGCGCCAGGACGGCGAGGAAGAGCAGGAGCGGCAGCAGGAAATAGATCTTGTGTTTGCGGACCAGGCTCAGGCTTTCGCGGATCATCAGCATCATTTTTTTCATATAGCGCCTCAGGACTGCTCGGCGGCGTCGCTCCCGCCGCAGTTGCTCCGGTCTGTCTCTGCCCAGAAACTATCTTTCCCTGCTGCCTGCCGCGGCAGGAAACTGAAAACCCGCGACAGCGCGGCCATCAGCCCTATCCCGAAGAAATATGCGAAGAACAGGGCGGAGACCACGATCGTTTTCTGAACCGCGAGATAAAGGGCCCGTCCGGCTTTCCTGAACTTATCCATTCAGCCCGCCTCCGTCCGGCTGCGGCCGGGCGCCGGCGGCCGGCTTTTTTTCCAGGAGGAAATTGCCGAGCGCCAGCGCGTCCATCTCCGTTTCCAGGTAGAGTTTTATCGCCTGGGCAGGCTCACAGACCACCGGTTCGCCGCGGCGGTTGAAGGAAGTGTTCAGGACTATGGGGACCCCGGTCTTCCGTTCAAAGGCTTCGATTAGCGCGTAAAAACGCGGATTCACCGGCTTGCCGACCGTCTGCACCCTGGCCGTGCCGTCCGCGTGGCAGGCGGCCGGGATAAGGCCGGCGCGCTCCTTGCGCACCGGCGGCGCCAGCAGCATGAAAGGGGACGGGGCCCTGAGTTCGAAATAGTCGCCGGCTTTTTCCTCCAGCACGGCCGGCGCGTAGGGGCGGAACGGCTCCCTGTGTTTTACGCGGTCGTTAAGCAGGCGCGGCATTTCCGGGTTGCGGGGGTCGCCGAGGATGGAGCGGTTGCCCAGCGCCCTCGGTCCGAATTCCATCCGGCCCTGGAACCAGCCCGTCACCCGCCCGGCGGCGAGAAGGCCGGCGGTCCGCTCAAAAAGCTCGCCGTCGGAAAGCCTTGGCGCGGGCAGGCCCGCGCTGTTCAGCGCGCGTTCTATCTCGCGCTGGGAGAATTCCGGCCCCAGGCAGGCGTGCGTCATGGCGGCGGCCCTGGGTTTGTTCGAAAGGCAATTGGCGGCGTAGAGGGCCGCGCCGAGGGCGCCGCCGCAATCGCCGGCGGCCGGCTGGATGAAGAGATTCCTGAACCCGGAATTTTCAAGTATCTTCTGGTTGGCCACGCAGTTGAGGAAAACCCCGCCCGCGAGGCAAAGATCTTCCAGCCCCGTGCGCGCCCGGAGGTCGCGGGCCATCCTGACCAGCAGGTCTTCCGTGAATTTCTGCAGGCTCGCCGCTATATCGGCGTGGCGCTCGTCCAGCGGGCCCTCAGGGGCCCTGGCGGGGCCGAGCAGCTCTTCCAGCCTGGGGCTGTACATCCGGCTGCCGCCGTAAAAAGAAAAATAGTCCTGGTTAAGGCGGTAGCTGCCGTCCTCCGCCACTTGCGCGAGCCGCCGGAACTTCTCAAGATAGACAGGCCGGCCGCAGCCCGCCAGGCCCATGACCTTGCCTTCTCCCTCGTGGGCCTCAAAGCCGAGGTAGGTGGTCACCGCGGTGTAGAGCAGGCCCAGCGAATCCGGGAATTTAATTTCCCTGTCGAGCGTTATCTCGCTGCCCCTGCCCGTGCCGCAGGAGGTGGTGGCCCATTCCCCTACCGCGTCGGCGGTTATGATTGCGGCGTTCTCGAACGGGGACGGCAGGAAAGCCGAGGCGGCGTGAGAGAGGTGGTGCCGGATGTAAAACACTTTCCCGTCGTAGCCCGTGTCATCTTTAAGGGTAAGCGGCAGGGACAGGCGGTCTTTGAGCCACAGCGGCATGGCCGTCATAAAACTGTCCAGGGAACGCGGCCAGGCTCCGATGTGCCCTGTCAGCACCCTGGCGAATTTAAGAAAGGGCTTTTCATAAAAGGCCACGCAATCCAGGTCGGAGACCGTTATGCCGCCGGACTGGAGGCAGTAATTTATGGCGGCGCGCGGAAAATCAGGCGTGTTCTTGCGGCGGGAAAAGCGCTCCTCCTGGGCCGCGGCGGCGATCTCTCCGTCCCGCGTTAAGCAGGCGGAGGAATCGTGATAATAAGCGGAAATACCCAGGATATTCATTGCGCGTTAGGCCTGCTGCCGCCTGCACAGGAATTTTAGCATTTTGCGCGTTTGCCGGCCCGCGGCCGCCCCGGAACCCGGGATCCCGGCCAGGGGCGTGACCTCGCGAAAGGCCCGGCCGCAGGAACGGGGGAGGGGGAAAAGATCAGAAAAAGCGCCACAGCACCAGGTGCTGCGTGGCTTCCAGGGTGAGCGGTCTGCGGGAACTGTCGGCGGCCGCCAGCTCCGCGAACCTTTTCAGTTCGCGCAGGTTGCCGGGCCAGTTGTAGGACAGTAAATAATCCTTAGCTTCTTTTGAAAACGAGACCGGGCGCAGCCCGGCGCTGAACTGCGCTATCAGCGGCATTATGTCGCGCTTTCTTTCTCTCAGCGGTTTCAGCATCAGGCTGAAGCCGTTCAGGCGCCGGAAAAAGCCGGGGAGCAGTTTCCCGAATTCAACCAGGTTCTGCGGGTCCTGGCGCGTTGTGCTGATAAGCGCGAACACGGGGCCCCTCGGCCGGGCCGGCAGGCCGGGGGAAACGGCTTTTGCCGCCAGGGCGGCAAGGAGCCTGGCCTGCACTTTATGGCTTATGGCTCCAATTTCATCCAGGAAAAGCGTGCCGCCCGCGGCCCTGGCCAGCGCGCCGCTCTCCGGGCCCCGCCGCCGAACCGCTGCGCCGGCGCCGAACAGTTCATCGGCGAGGGCTTTGCCGGGAAAAGCGGCGCAGTCCACGCTTACGAACTCGCCTGGCCTGCCCGACCGCGCATGCAGCAGGCGGGCCAGGGTGCTCCTGCCGGTGCCGGCCTGGCCGAGCAGCAGCAACGCAGCGCCCGGCGGGGCGGCGCGCAGGGCCGCCAGGTAATGGCGCAGCTGCGGATCCGCCGCCGGCAGGGCGCTTCTTAAAAGTTCGGCGTTTTTGACTGTCTTACCGGGTTTGCCCATTATTCCCTTTCCGCTTTCGCGCGCTGGCTGAATTATAATATTTACCCGGGCTGCGGCAAAACAAAAGGACGCCGGTCAGCCGCGGGAGAACTTTTTCAGCAGCGCGTCCAGCTGCGCTACCGTCAGTTTTTTGGAGGCCAGCGGCCAGAGCAGGGGATTCAATTCCGCCAGCTCCGTTTTGCCGCCGGGATTTCGCCCGGGAAAATCCGGAGTTCCCGGAGCGGGGGCGTAAAGCAGCGGCTCGACCGTAAAGCCGCAGGCCTCTATTACGCCGGCCAAGGCCTCAAGTTCGCCGGCCGACTGCCCCGGGCCGCCGAGAGTCAGCATTACCGCCGACCGGCTGCGGGGGAACCCGGCGCTGTCCAGCAGGCGGCGCGCCGCTTTTAATTCACTTTTAAGGCCGGCGGCGCGGCCGCTGGCCGGGAGCAGCCGGAGGGGCATGCTTTTCCGGCGTGCCAGCAGGGCCGCGAGCCGGGCCGTCAGCGCCGCGCAGGGCAGACCTTCGGGGAGGTCCGGCGCCGCCCTGCCGCGCAGCGGGAATTCCTCGAGCAGCCGCTCGAGGGCCGCGTTGGGGGCGCAAAGCGAGGCCGTGCCCAGCAGCGGTACGCGCCGGTCAGCGGCGGTGAGGGCGCAGCGCGCCGCTTCCGCCAGCAGCAGGGAAAAGTCCCGCTCGCGGCGCAGGGGCCCTTCCAGGGCGGCTACAGCGCAATCGCCCCTGCCACAGGCGCAGCCGCGGGCGAGCCAGACGGCGCCGGCGCCCGGCTCCGCCGCCCCGCCCGTGCCCGTATTATAGAACAGGCCGCTGAACACGCGTCCGGCCCCGGCCGCGCGCGCGTGTTCAGGACAGAGGGTGGCGTACGGGCCGCCTACGGTAAGCGGAATTCCGGGGAACAGTTCCTTGCAGATGTTCAGGACGCGGTGCACGCCCGGATAATCGTGGACGAAACCGGAGGAGATCAGTATCTGTTCCGGGCGGCACCCGCGCAGGGCGGCGCGCATTTCCTTCTCCGGCAGGCCCGCCCAGCGGGTTTCGCGGACCGCCCCTTCAGCTTTGAAGTTGCCGCAGCGCAGTACCGGCCCGGGCTCCGGGGCGCTCCCGGGGGCCGCGAAGTCCATTACCCGCGTTGGGCGCGAGTGGATGGCGCCGAACTGGCGCGCCAGGCCCTGCAGCAGCGGCAGCGACCCCCGCAGGACGGGTTCGTCCGCGCGCAGCGGCGACAGGCCGGGCGGCGCGCAGACGCGCAGGGAAGGCGGCCGCAGGAGCAGTATCTCTTTGCCGGGGCGCCGTGAATCCCGCAGCCGGAGGGACTCGGCCGGGCGGGGGGGCGGCCCCGCCGGTTGTTTCTTCACGCTGTAAGGAAGCGAGAAGCTCCTTGTGTCCCTGTCGCTGCCCGGCGGCAGCGAGATTTCGAGTTCGTCCAGGTGCCGCATCGAGTTTGACGCGCGGCCCAGTTCGAATTTGGCGATTATAATGTCCGAAATGCTGTCCCGGAGGTTTTCCGCGTATTTGACCGTGGTTTTAAACTGCGCGGCGCTCTGGCCGGGATAGTCGAGCAGGAACACGCTGACGCAGATCCCGGCGGCGGAGCAGACCCGCGCGCAGCGTTCGAAAGTTTCAGGGGTCAGTCCCTTGCGGATGCGGACCAGGGCTTCGGGGTCCGAGGTCTCGAGGCCGAACAGGATATTGGTGCAGCCGGAGCTGTAAAGCTGCCTTGCGAGTTCCGGCGTGAACCTGTCGTCCGCCCGGGCCATCGCGGTCCATAAGACCCCGGTGCGCCCGGCGATGAGCAGCCGGCTCAGCCTGTCGAGCATCCTGAATGGAACGGCCAGGTCGGCGAACCAGAAGTGGGTGACCCCGTGGCGGCGCTTAAGCTGTTCCACCTGCGCGGCCACGGTCTCCGGCGCCTTCATGCGGAAGCTGTTGTCCGGGAAACAGTGGTAGCAGAAAGTGCAGCGGCCCCAGGCGCAGCCGGAGCTTGTCTGGTAAGGGAGCATGCGCCGGGTATACAGGGACAGGTCGAAAGGATCAAAATCGGGAGGGGGGAGGGCGCCGATGTCCGGCCCCTTGGCCGGCGGCGTCAGTTTTACCTGTCCTTTATCGAGGTAGGCGAGGCCCGGGACTTTCGCGAGCGGGGTGCGCCCGCGGCAATGGTTTATCAGCCCGTCGAGCGGCGCTTCGCCGCCGTAGAAGACGACCGCGTCCACGGCGCCGAATAATTCCGGCCACTTGCCGATGACCGGGCGCGAAGCGGTGCACCAGGGGCCGCCGAAACATATCCGCATTTCGGGAAAGCGGGCCTTCAGTTTGCGCGCGAAATAGAGCGCCGGCGGCAGCTGCTGATGGGTGAGTATGGAGAAGCCGGCCAGCGGCGCGCCCGCGGCGGCCGGCGCGACATACTGTTCGAAGAAGAGGTCATAAAGGGCGTCGGGGCGGCTGGCGGCGGCCAGGACGTCGTCGAGGCTCCAGGACGCCTGCTCCAGCCCCAGCAGGGCGGTGTAGTCGTCTATGGCCGCGGTGTCCCCGTCCACGCATTCCGGGCCCCAGGGGGTTCCTTTAAGGTCGATGTCGCGGAGCCGGCTCCCCGGCGGCCGGCGCAGGGAGAACCGGCGCTTCAGCAGCGCGCGGGCGGAAGCTTTTTTAAGGAAAGCGGACAGGAAAAGGGCGTTCAGGTCCAGCGCGCCGACCCGGCGTCCCCGGGCGCGCAGATAAGCCGCCAGCTGGGGAATGCCCAGTTCCGGCACGGTAAGCATCAGCGAGCAGGGGCTCAAAAACAGGGCGACATCGGCTTTCTTGTTCATCAGTATTTATAGCGGCAAGCGCCGGACCTCTCACTGGTCCGTCCGGCCGGCGCCCGGCTCAGCGCCAGGATTCGGCGGCGCGGAGTATTTCCGGAAGGAGCTTCCTGATCCCCGCGGCGTCCCGCCGTTCCGCGGCGCCGGCTTGTTTTGCGACGGCGGAAGCTAACAGCAGCTTCCCTATCCTGTTGAGAGCTTTCTCGTCCAGCTTTCCGCGCAGGGTTTCATGCCTGCAGGCTGGCGGACGCGCCCTGGTGGAGATCGCGAACCTGGCGGCGCCCTGGGCGGATTCCAGTATAAGGCTGAAGCTGCCGGCTGAGGCCGAAGCGTCGCCGGCCCTGAGCCTGGCGCCCAGCGCGCGGACGCTGTCCGCCAGTTCGGCGTTGCCCGGGCCGCCGGCTTCCCGGTCGGCGTGCAGCACAAAATAATTACCGTGCACGCGGTTGTCGGCAGGGTTTATCAGCATGTCTTCGCTTCTGGCATTTACCGAGCAGGAAAAAACCGCCGGGCCTTTTTTTAGGGTGAAAGCGAAACTCTCTCTGCCCGCAAAGCCCGGGCGCAGTTGCGCCCCGCTGCGGCGCAGCAGCGCGTTAAGCCCGGAGCCCGGCGCGCGGGCCTGCGCGCACAGCCTGGCGTAAGCGGGCGCGATGTGCGGGTTTACGGTATACGCCTCTTCGTAAAGTTTTTCAATAAGTTCTTTCCTGTCATGGCCCAGCGTGCGGTACAGGTACATCAGCAGGTGCGAATCATCCATCCTGCAGGCGGCCGGCTTGCGGCTCTGTTTGAGGTCGTCGATATATTCCCGGATATGGGCGTTGGTGCGCTGGTTCTGCAGCTCTTTCTCCCGCCAGGCCAGGCCGTTCTTTTCGTCGAACGAAGTCTGGCAATACAGGCGGATGGCGTCTTTGAGCTTGAAGCCGAATTTTTCTGGGTCGCGCTGGAACGGGGACCCTTGCGCCATATGGAAGGAGCCGACGGTGTAGGAGTTGACCAGGTCTTTCGTGGCTTTAAGCCAGTCCTTCATCTCGCACACGTCATCCCAGGTCTCGGTGGGGATGCCGGTGATAAGCAGCACATGGTTCCAGATCCCCGCCTTGTGCAGGTCTTCCAGATTGCGGTTGATCTTGTCCAGCGTAAGTCCCTTGTTTATATATTTGAGCATCCGCGGCGTGGGATACTCCACCCCGGTCACCACCTTGATCACTCCGGCCTCGCGCATCAGCGCTATCAGGTCGCGGTCCATGTGGCGCAGGTTGAAGCAGTCGGCCCAGAGCAGCCCGAGGTCGGCTTTGATCAGCTGCTCCAGGAAGCTGCGCGCGTATTTATAAGTGGGGTTGAAGTTGGGATTGTAAAAAAGAAAGTGCCGGCAGCCCAGTTCCTCTTTGAGCATTTTGAGTATCCGGATGGATTCCGGGATCTCGAGGGAAAAAAACCTGGTCCGCGCCGCGGCGCAAAAAAAACAGTTGAAATTGCAGCCTTCGCTGAAACTGACCTGCAGGGTCAGGTAATTGTCCGCGGCGGTATTCTTTTCAAATCTCCCGACGGAGCCGGGCAGATGGTAGAAGCGGCGTATTTTCCGGCCGGTATAACTGTACGCCGCGCAGTTGGCTTTGTCGTAAGCGGGAAAGCCCTCCGGCACGGCGGGGTTCTTTACTTCCGAAGCCGGCATCGGCTCGAAATAATGGCTGTCTTCTTCCCGCAATTCCGCGGCCTGGATAAGGAGGTGCCCGTTGACCTTTTCGGCCTTTAAGCCTTTTTCGCCCAGCGCGGCGAAGGGCACGCCATTCTGCATGGCCCGGCAGAGGGTCAGCAGCGCCCTGTGCCCGTCGCCGCAGACGGCGTAGTCTATGTCCGGCGAGTCTTTCAGTATCTTCCTGTAATCTTCGCCCTGGAAAGAGAGGGACATGTTCTGCAGGCCGCCCAACACTATGGCCGCATCCGGGTAGCGCTCTTTAAGGACCCGGGCCAGGCATTTGGCCAGCCGCACGCCGAGGGCGATCTCGCGGTTATCGCCGAGGAAATAAGAGAGGGAGAGCCCGAACAGGTCGTGCTTTTTTACTTTGAGCTTGTCCAGGAAGAACTCCGTCTGCTCCCTGATCCCGCGGTCCCCGGCGCGCAGGAAGCGGGCTACCGGCTCTTCCTCGGCGTAGAGCAGGAGTTTGACCCGTTCCGGGGTTTTCGCGTAAGCTCGGCTTATCTGGTTGTTGAAGTCATACTGGGTAATGCCGGAGAACCCGGCTCTCTTCAGGTGGCCGGCAAGATTGGGCACGCCAACTTTCGGGTACTGCAGGTCCCGGTACCAGTCGTGTTTCAGCACAACGGGGGAAGGCGTTATAAAAGCTATTTTCATGAAGTTTATCTTCGGGAAACACGCTGCGCCCGGTTAGTTATTCTGCCTTTTTCGCCCATGGCTGTCAAATGCAGGCTTTTGGCCTGTTCAGCGGCGGGGAATTTGTATAATCTCTAGGGGCGGGAGCGGCGCAGCCCGCCGTCAGCCAGGCCCGGCCCTGCCGCCAGGGCGCGCCGGCTGCGGCCCGATGGTGAGACTATGAAGGCGACAATATCACTGGTCCATATCAGCGACCCTTCCGTTTTCGGGAACCCGCTGGCTTTGGGCTATCTGAAAACTTATTCGGACGCCGCGCTGGGCGACAGGGTTTGCAGCCGCATCCTGGAACTGCCCATAGCGGCTTCTCTCAAAGACCCGGACCGCGCGGCCGCGGCGATACTTTCGAAAAAGCCCGACATCGTCGGGTTCTCCTGCTACCTCTGGAACATAGACGCCGTCATCGCCGTTTCAAAGGCGCTTAAAAAAAAGAAACCTTCCGTGCGTATCGTGCTCGGAGGGCCTGACGCTTCAGGCCGCGGCGCCGCCGTAGTCCGGGATTCCGGCTGCGATATCCTTGTCTGCGGCGAGGGCGAGCTTACCTTCGCCGAACTGCTTGAGCGCTTCCTGTCCGGCCGCCCGTGGGCGGGGACCCCGGGCACCGTTTGCCTGCGCGGCGGGGAGCCGGTGCAGGGGCCGCCCAGGGAGAACATCCTCGACCTTGAAAAGATCCCGTCCCCCTATCTTTCCGGTATTTTCGAAGGAAAAGAATATCATCACTGGGTTTTCGAGACGGCCCGCGGCTGCCCGTTCAAATGCGCTTTCTGCGTATGGACCACCAAAGGCAAGCCGAGATACTTTTCCACGGCCCGGGCCGCCGCCGAAGCCGCCTGGATGGCCGCGCGCGCGCCGCTCCCGCAAAAAAATTCCACGAATTCCAGTTCCCAGACGGTCTTTCTCGCGGACCAGGACCTGCTGATGAGCGGCGCAAGGGCGCTGAAGATCATCCTGGCCATGCGCTCGTCCAGCAAAGGGCGCAGCCTGCTCTGGGTGATAAACAGCAATGTCAATTTCTGGACGCCGGAACTCGCCGCTGCGCTGAATTCCGCGTGCTTTGAAGTGAACCTGGGCGTGGAGTCCGTCAACCCCGCTATCTTAAAGGCGCTGGGCCGCAATCCTCCTTCCCTGGCCCGGATCTCCGCGGGGCTGGCCCTTCTTAATAAATTCGCGCCCGAGGCGTCTTTGAGGTTCCAGCTTATGCTCGGCCTGCCGGGGGATTCCAGGAAAGGCTTTCTCGCCAGCCTGCGCTGGGCCCTGGACGCCTGCGCGGCAGCCCAGCTCAACCCGGTAGCGGCTTTTGTGGCGCCCGCCCGGATGGGCGACCTGGTCAAGTACGGTTTCGGCCGGCCGCTGAGGGCGGCGGTAGAAGTTTTTCATGTTTCCGTTTTTCCGGGAAGCCGCTTTGAAAAAGACGCGGGGGGGCTGGGCATAACGTGGGGAAAAGAGGCCCCGTACCCGGTGCTGACCGCGAAGGGACTGACGGCCGGGGACCTGGACGCCTGTTACGAGGCGCTGGATGCGATAGGTGAAGTTACCAGGCGTATCTGCGGCCAGCCGCTGGTGATGTACCGCGACAACCGCGGCGTATAGTTTCAAGCGTTTTCAGCCCGGTTCCCGGGCCGCACCCCCGACGATCGCTGTCCTGCCGGAGAAAATGGCCTTATGGCGCCGGTGCCAGCAGCGGGTCCTTTGCGCAATAAGTTCCCCGCGCGCCCTTGGCCATGAAGCGGCTGCCGCCCAGGCAGCGCAGCCGGAAAACACAGCGGCTGCATTTGCCGCGCAGGTGTACCGGGCCGCATAAATTCTTCAGGAACCGGCTGTTCCAGGCGCGCAAAGGGTCGGTTCCCAGGTCTTCCTGTATGTAATAGCTCGGCTTATAAAAGCCGCGCGGATCCAGGACCAGGCGGCTGTGCCCGTCGTCAAAGCGCGCGCCCAGTAAAAGCGGCGCCTGGCTTTTTTTAAACAGGCAGAACGGCACGGGGTTGGCGAAAACCGACAGCGGTTTCTTTCCGGCCAGCGGCTCGAGGCGCGCGGCAAGGTGGCGCAGCGCGCGTACGCTGACGGCCGCAGGCCCTTTACCGTCGGGCGCCATGGGGCGGTAAAGTTCCCAGACGTCGGCCTCCAGGTTCTGCGCCAGGCGCAGGCAGCGCTCAGGGGTACGGAGCAGGGGGCCGGAAATAACGGTGCCCAGCCTCAGCACGGGGATGCCGCTGCCCCTGAGCAGGCGGATGGCGGCGATCTTTTTAGCGAACAGGCCGGGGGTGCCGGTCGCGGCCGCCTCGCTCGCCGCGTCCCAGCCCTGCAGTGAAACCAGTATATTGTCGATAAACGGCGCGGCCTTTTTTATCAGGGCCCTGTCCAGCAGCGTCGCGTTGGTGTTTACCAGGACGTAAAACCCCAGTTTTTTAGCCGCGGCCAGCGCCTTTAAGATCCCGGGGTGCAGGAACGGCTCTCCGCCGGTGAAGCGGATATTCTTTATTCCCAGCGCGCGGGCGCGGGCCAGGTGGCGGCGGATGTCGGGCAGCGACAGCTGCGCGTCCAGCGCGCGGGATGTGCAGACCGTGCAGGCGAGGTTGCAGCGCCTGTTGACCTCCAGTACTATCTCGTTGGGCAGTTCCAGCACCGGCTTCAGCAGCACGGGGCGGCCCTTGAAAAGCGAGCCTTGAGGCAGGCCGGGGCAAAGCCGCCTGAGGCGGCACCGCCGGCATACCGGAACCCGCATGGGCTTCCCGCCGCCGCGGGGGGGGAGGACATGGTCATAGGCGTCGGGCAGGAAACAGAAAGGGACGCCGCTTATGAAAACGCTGAAGCGGCTTTCGTAAGAATCAAGGGCGCGGTAAAGAAATGCGCGGGCGGCTTCCGGGGCGATGGCCTTCGGGTCGACGCGCAGGACGATGGTCCTGTTCCTGCGGCTGACGCGCGCCGTGACGCCGGGCAGCGGCCGGAAAAAGTCCGCCGCGGGGGTCCTATCCGATCTTGTGTCCACGCTTTGGCCTCTAGGCGGCTTTCTTCTTTTTTGCCGGGCCCGCTACGGGGTGGAATTCCTTCCAGCCGTAAATTTCAGGATACTCCCGCCAGGGGCCTTCGCAAATTTTAAAATACCTGCAGGTTTTGCAGAGAGGCCCTTTGGCCTTCCCTTCCGTCCTGCGGTAGTCGCCGTAGCTCTTGATGAATTTGTCGGCGTCGGCTACGGGGCCCTCGGGGATAATGCTTTCGGCGACGCATTGCTCGTAGCCCTGCATCATGCAGAACGGGATGGCTTCCGTGTAGCAGGCGACGCCGCTGCGTATTCCCACGTCGAGCCCTTTTTTTACGAAGGGCATGATGACCGACTTTTTCGGCACGATCCACTTTTTGTTCTCCTGCGCCGTGCCGATAATGTGCACGAAAGCGAACTGGTACTGCATGACGCCGAGCTTCACCAGTATCGCCGCCAGGGCGGGAAGCTCCCTGTAATTGCTCGACGTGATAACGCTGTTGGTGATGATCTTCAGCCCCAGCTGCGAGGCGTTCCGGATCCCGGCGGTGGTCTGCACGAAGCTGCCCGGCGCCCGGGTCAGCCCGTCGTGCGTTTCGGCGCAGGCGCCGTGCAGCGACGGGCCCATCTCGTTGGCCCCCGCGTCCCTGAGCTTCTCCAGCAGGCTTTTGTAGGCGAAGGTCCGGCCGTTCGTCTGCAGCTGGATGTTCAGGTAGCCCAGCTTTTTCGCCATGGCCACGAAATCAACTATGGAGGGATGCATGGTCGGTTCCCCGCCGGTGAACACGACGCCGCGGGTGCCGCGCTTATAGGCCGCGGTCAGGTCTTCATATACTTTTGCTTTTGTCCGGTCGGGGTGCAGGTCGCGTTTATGCCCCTGGGCGCAGAAATCGCATTTGTTGTTGCACCTGAAAGTTACTTTTATGTCTATGCGCGTGTACATAAGCGTCAGCCTTTGTTCTCCCGGCCGGGCCGGGCGACGTTCCTTAAAAAATTATGCGTCCAGACTTCCCGCCAGGGCCGCCTTGACCGCGGGGGGATATCCTTCCGGGGGGAGA
>DAOPZW010000085.1:0-12543 GCA_035353595.1 Elusimicrobiales bacterium
GCTGCGGATGGATTACCACACTTTCCTGAAGTCGGGGGCCGATATCGCCTCCGTGCCGCATCTCTTCGGCGTTCCCGTCGTCTGCAACCTGCTGGCGGTTTCCGTCGTCGCCCTGCTTACCTGGCTGCTGGTATACGGCATCAAGGAAAGCACGCGCTTTAATTCCCTGATGGTAGGCGTAAAGCTTTTGGTCCTGGCCGTCTTCGTGGCCGTCGGAATATATTACTTCGACCCGAAGAACTGGGTCCCTTTCGCCCCGGGAGGCTGGAAGGGCGTACAGGTAGGCGCGGCTTACATCTTCTTCGCCTACATAGGCTTCGACGCCGTCTCCACGGTGGCCGAGGAAACCAAAGACCCGCAGCGGAACATGCCCATAGGCATAATCGGATCGCTGATCATCTGCACCATCATTTATGTGCTGGTCACGGTGGCGCTGACGGGCATGATGCCTTTCACCGAGCTGAAGGATAAAATAGCCGAACCCCTGGTTGCCGGCTTGCAGTACAACCACGCCGCGCAGTGGCTGGTGGCGCTGGTCTCCCTCGGCGCCGTAGTGGCCACCACGGCCGTGCTGCTGGTGTTCCAGATGGGGCAGCCGCGCATCTTCTTCTCCATGAGCCGCGACGGCCTGCTGCCCCCGTATTTCGCCCGGGTGCACCCGAAATACCACACGCCCCACGTCACCACCATCTGGACCGGCATTTTCGTGGCCGGCTTCTCGTCCTTCTTCAGCCTGGACACGATGGCCGAGCTCTGCAATATCGGCACGCTTTTCGCCTTCGTCGTGGTGTGCGCCGGCGTAATAATCCTGCGCATTAAAGATCCCGACCGGCCCCGGCCTTTCAGGGCGCCCGGCGGCTACGCCACGCCGGTGCTCGGCATCTTCTTCTGCCTGTTCCTGATGATGGGGCTGGGGTTCATGACCTGGATGCGCTTCCTGATCTGGCTGGCCGCGGGCCTGGTGATCTATTTATTCTACGGCTATAAGAATTCACGCCTGCGCACAGGCGACCTGGCGCTTAAGCCGGGAACAACGGGGCACATAATTTAGCGCTTTACCGCGGGTGCGGCTTATTTAAGGAGAATTATGCTCGATAAAATGAAACAGCTCTGGGAAATGAAGCGGAAGATGGACGAGATAAAGAAGGAGCTCGACGGGCTGGTGCTGGAAAGCGAGGACAACCTCGTAAAGGTGGCGATCACCGGCTCGCAGGAAATTAAAGCCGTTACCATAAAGGCGGAGCTTTCTGCCGTGGATAAGGCCAAGCTTGAAGCGTCCCTGACCGAAACGGTAAACCGCGCCGTGCGCGAAAGCCAGAAGGCCGCCGCCGGCAAGATGAGCGCGCTGGGCGGCATTCCCGGCCTGAGCTGACAGGAGCGCCCGCAGTACTGCTGAAGACCCGGCCCCAGGGCCGGGTTTTCTTTGCCTTCCCGGCATGCACCGCCGCCGGAAGCTGGCGATTGACAAAAATCCGGTAAAAATTTATAAAATGGCCCGTAACAGGGACAGGAGGTTCGTCTATGCGGAACGGTATTTTACTGGCGCTTGTTTTCTTTCCTCTCACGGCGGCCGCGCAGGGCGCGGCCGAACTGCAGCAGGCTTTCAACGCGGCGGCCGCCAAAGCCGGCCCGGCCGTAGTGAGCGTGCAGGTTGTAAAAGAAGAGACCCAGGCCGTAATAGAGCCGGACTATTATTTCGGTTACTCCCTGCCTTCGGAAAAGCTTTACCGCTTTCACAGCTCGGGCCTGGGCTCCGGGGTCATTGTCGATAAGCGGGGCTATGTCCTCACCAACCGGCATGTAGTGGAAAATGCGGTGCGCATAAACGTGATCACGCAGGACGCCGCCGGCGTTGAAAAAGAATGGCCGGCTTCCATTGCCGGTATCGATCCCGCCCAGGACCTGGCCGTGCTGCGGATAAAAGGGGGGGGCGTTTTTCCCTGGCTGGACCTGAACTCGGCCGCCGCCCTGAAGGTGGGGGATTTCGTGCTGGCCGTAGGCTACCCGTTCGGCTTCAAGCAAACGGTAACGTCGGGGATCATTTCCGCGCTGGACGCCAGCCTGCCCGTGGAAGGCCGCCGTTATGAAAAGCTCATACAGACCGACGCCGCCATCAACTTCGGCAATTCCGGCGGACCGCTGCTCAACCTTAAGGGCGAGGTCATCGGTATAAATACCGCCATCGCCTCACCTACCGGCGTTTTCGCCGGTATGGGCTTCGCCGTCCCGGCCTCGGAAATAAAGCGGGTCCTGGAGGACCTTATCGCCGGCCGCGAGATCCGGCGCGGCTGGCTGGGCGTTTCGCTGCAGCGCCTGGACGCGATAATGGCGAGCCGCCTCGGCCTGGCCCGCCCCGCCGGCGCGATAGTCAATATTTCCGTGGAAGGCTCGCCGGCCTACAAGGCCGGCCTCCGGCGCGGCGACATCGTGCTTTCCTGCGACGGGGCGGCTATAAACAGCCATGAGGATCTTTTGAACAGGACTTATGCCCGCAGCCCCGGCGACGAAGTCGAGCTCGTTTACCTGCGCGACGGGGCCCGCCGGAAACTCAGGGTTAAGCTCGGAGACAGGTACGCGAAAAGCCCCGCCGCGGCGGGGCCGGCCAAGGGCGGCGACAGCGCCCCGGCCGGTTCAGGGTTCGAGTGGGAAAGGGTCCGGTTCGCTTATTCCGGCGGCGCGCGGGTTCTCGCCGTAAGCGAGGATTCGCGCCTGTCAGGCTACCTGTGGCCGGGGGATATCATAAAAGCGGTCAATGGCGCGCCGGTAGCGGCCGCCGGGCAAATGGCGAAGGTCCTCGCGGCGGCGAACCTGTCCGAGGGCGTGGTCTTCGACCTGCTGCGCGACGGCGAATCCATGTACCTGAGCGTACAGGCTAAATAAGTTCCCGCAGGGGCGCGGCGCCTCTACCCACCGCCGGCCGGCATTTTGTATCATTGACCTATGCATGAATGGGCATTGGCTGAATCCGTCATCAAAACCGCGGTAGAACACGCCGGAGCCGAAAAGTTCAAAAAGCTTAAGGAAACCGGCGTCGTGTTCGGCGAACTGCAGGCCATAGACAAGGACATCTTTGTCTTCGCGCTCGAGGAATTGCGCGCGCAGTACCCGGTCGCGCAGAAATGCAGATTTAAAATAATCCCCGAGCCCGCCGCTTTCCTCTGCAAAGCCTGCGCCCACAAGTTCTCCCTGAAGGTCCTGAAGAAGACCAATGACGAGGCCGAATTCATCCACTTCGTCCCCGAGATGGCTCATACTTTCCTTAAATGCCCGAAATGCAAGAGCCCGGATTTCGAAATAGCCGCGGGCCGCGGCGTGCATATCACCTATATCAAGGGCGACAGATGACCCATATCGACCCGCGCCCTTCCGTTATAGAAGAAAGGCTCAAGGGCGTAAAACGGATCATCGCCGTTACAGGCTGGAAAGGCGGTATCGGCAAAAGCGTCACCGCCTCCGCGCTGGCGCTGCTGCTGGCCCAAAAGGGTTATAAGACCGGCCTGTTCGACCTGGATTTCGCGGGAGCGTCGGATCACCTTATCCTGGGCGCCAAAGGGCTGTTCCCCAAAGAGGAAAAAGGCCTGGAGCCGCCTTTCCTCCGCGGCGTAAAATTCATGTCGGTCGTTTTCTTTTCTGAGAACAAGGCCGTGCCCCTGCGCGGCGCCAACGTTTCCGACGCCATCATCGAGCTGCTGGCCATAACGCAGTGGGGGGAGCTGGATTTCCTGGTGCTGGACATGCCGCCCGGCATCAACGACGCGGCCCTGGACGTGATCCGGTTCATGCGCAAGACCGAAGTGCTGGCCGTCACCACGCCGTCCATGATAGCGCGCGACGTGCTGGAGCGTTCGCTGGCTCTTTACCGCAAGCTGCAAGTGCCGGTGCTGGGCGTGCTGGAGAACATGTCCGCCGCGCGGCGCCCGGCCGCCGGCAAGCTCCGGCTGGACCCCGGGCTGGAGAAAGCCCTCGGCCGCCCGGCCGCCCTGCTCAAAACCGCCTTTGCCGCCGACCTCGCCCTCAGCGCGCGGCGCCTCAAACTGGGCTAGATTGTAACAGCTTCCATAATTTTTGCTAGCATATTGTATTGCATAAGGAACGGAGTGCGAATCTCCGGCTGCCCCGCAACGGTAATACTTTAAACCGCAAGGTTGAAAAGATAAGCCCGGTCTAATGCAAACCCCGCCGCTGGAACCGCGGGGCTTCCGAGGGGGAAAGAGTCGAGGCTCAACCTTTCGGGTTGGGCTTTTTTATTTATGGCTAAACTTAAATTCCTGGCCGCCTGCTGCGCCCTGCTGCTGTGCCCGCCCGCCCTCGAGGCCCGGCGCGTGGTGTCCCTGATGCCCTCCTACACCGAAATAATTTTTGAGCTGGGCGCGGGCGGCGAGCTCGTGGGGGTTACTAATTTCTGCAACTGGCCGTCCTCGGCGGCGGCCGTGGAAAGAACAGGCGACTACCTGCGCCCCAATGTGGAGAAGATCTACTCGCTCAAGCCGGACCTGGTGTTCGCGGGGGCCTGGGCGGCCGCTTCTTCCGTAAAGCAGCTGTCCGCTCTGAAGATAAAAGTGGCTGCCCTGCCAGAAGAGAAAAACGTGGGCGATATTTATGCGACCATAAGGCGTATAGGCGCCGAGCTGGACCGCGGCCCGCAGGCCGAAGCCCTGGAACATAAACTCAAAGCCCTGCTGCCCTCAGCGCCGCCGCAGAAGCCTCTTAAAGTGTACCTGGAGGCCGATACCGGCGGCTGGACCGCCGGGGGGAAGTCATTCCTTTCCGACGCCATCCGCCTGGCCGGCGGCGCGAATATTTTCGGCAATGAAAAACGGGGCTATTTCCAGGCTTCCTGGGAGGAAGTGCTGCTGCTCGACCCCGCCGCCGTGATCCTGCTCTCCGGTACCAAAGAAGAGTTCCTGGCCAGGCCCATGGCCGCCACGCTGACGGCGGTTAAAGAGGGGCGCATTATTACCTCCCTTGACAGGGACGCTTTCTCGAGGCCCGGCCCCCGCTTATTTACGGAGATAATGAGACTGAAGACTTTCCTTTATGGCCGGAAATAAAGCGCTCTTCCTTTTCCTGGCGCTGGCCGCCGCTTGCGCCGCCTCCCTGGCCGCCGGACCCGCCGGGCTGGCTAACCCGGACTTGATAGTGAACCTGCGCCTGCCCCGCACGCTGGCCGCGCTGGCCGTGGGCGCGGCGCTGGGCCTGGCCGGCGCCCTCTTCCAGGGCGTGCTGAAGAACCCGCTCAGCGACCCGTATATTTTAGGCACCTCTTCCGGGGCCACCGCCGCGGCCGTCTTCTGCTTCCTCGCCGGCGTGGAAAGAACTTCCCCGGTGTTCTTCCTTTGTGTTTTTGCCGGCGCTTTCGGCGCCACCTTCCTGGCCTACTGGCTGGCGCGGGCGGCCGGCCGCCTCAGCGACGCTTCGCTGGTGCTGGCGGGCGTGGCGGTCAGCGCTTTCCTCTCGGCCCTGGTAATGCTCACACTCAGCGTCGCTCGCGAGCGGTCTTTCTCCCTTTTCTATTTCGTGCTGGGCGGGCTTTACGCCGTACAGCCCGGCGTGCTGGCCTTCTCCGCGCTCATTATCGCCTGCGCGGGCGCGGCGGCCATGCTGCGCTGGCGCAGCCTCGACGCCATGTCCATGGGCGAGGAAAAAGCCTATCACCTGGGCGCCGATCCCGGGCGCGAGCGCCTGATCTTTTTCGCGCTGGCCTGCGCCGCCACTTCCGCCGCGGTGGCCCTGGGCGGCACTATCGGTTTCGTGGGGCTGATGACGCCGCACATCGTGCGCCTGGTCGCCGGCCCTTCCGCGCGCCGCCTGCTGCCGGCCTCCGCCCTGGGCGGGGCCGCGCTGCTCACTGCCGCGGACGCCGCCGGGCGGGCTTTCTTCTCTCCGGTGGAGATCCCGGCCGGCGTGGTGATGGCGCTGGCCGGCGCGCCTTTCTTCATGTGGCTGCTGTGGCGCAGGAGGCCCGATGCCTCTGCTTAAAGCCGAAGCGCTCACTTTCTCCTATGGGCCGCAGCCGCTGATCTCGGATCTGTCTTTTGAGCTGAGGCGCGGGGACCTTATGTGCGTGCTGGGCCCCAACGGCTGCGGCAAGTCCACTCTGCTGAAACTCCTCACCGGGTATATAAAAGCAGCGGGCGGCGCGGTAAAGATAAAAGGCCAGCAGCCCGCCTCAATGGGGCCTGTCCAGCTGGCGCGCCTGGCGGCCTTTGTGCCCAGCGAAACCTCCACGCCCTATGATTTTTCCGTGGGCGAAGCCGTGCTGCTGGGCCGCACCGGCCGCGCCGGCTTCTGGCGCGGCTATGCGCGCGCCGACCACGCCGCCGCCGCGCTGGCCATGGAGGAAACCGGCATAACCCGGCTGGCGCCGCGCTCCATAAACACGCTCTCCACCGGGGAGCGCCAGCTGGTCTTTATAGCGCAGGCGCTGGCGCAGGAAACTTCCCTGCTGCTGCTGGACGAACCCACCTCGCACCTGGACCTGAAGTACAAGGCCGTCATAATGGCCCTGCTGGGGCGCCTGGCCGCCAAGGGCATGGCCGTAGCGGCCGTGCTGCACGAACCCGCCCTGGCCCGCCTGGGCTGCAATAAGGCCCTGCTGCTGCGCGGCGGGGGAGAATTCTCTTTCGGCCCGGCCGCTGAAATGCTCTCGCCTGAAAACCTCGCCCTGACCTACGGGCTGCCGCCCGATTCGCCCCTGCTGAGCCTCGCCGCGGGCCAAAAACCGCGCGGCTGACGCAGCCCGGGATATTGCTCTTTAAGGGGTGATTTTTGTATCATATACTCACAGGGTAGGGGGCCAAAGGTTAATGCATATCGGCGTCCGGTCCTTGGCATTTTTGGAGGGGGGCCTCCGTTGCGTCCCCGCTTGCGCGGGCATCATACGCTGTTTAAGGAGAAAAAATGACTTCGTCAGGGCAGATAAACAATAAGAACACCACGCCTGAGGCCGAGCACAAGGCTTTGCCGGAAAGTTACGGCACAACGGAAGCTTCCCTGCTCCCGCGCGATCCCAACTGGATGTTCATTTACTGGGAGATCACTGAAAATTCAAAAAACGCGATGCGTAAACAGCACGGCGAGGATATCTTCCAGAAAGGCCGCCAGGTCATCCGCGTCCACGAAATGAGCGGCGGCGACGGCGGCGGGAAATATTTCGACATCCCCGTGATGCACGACGCCAAAAGCTGGTATGTCAACGTGCAGGAAAGCGGCAAGCCCTACTGCTGCGAAGTGGGCCTGACGCTGCCCGACGGCTCTTTTATAGGCCTGGTTAAAACCAATACCGTCAACCTGCCCGCTGGCCGCGTTTCGGACGTCACCGACGAAAAATGGATGGCCGTCACCGCCGACTTTGACAAACTGCTGCAGCTCTCCGGCGTGGAATATATAGGCAAGGGCTCGGGCGAAGTGGCCAAGTCCCTGGCGCAGCGCTGGGAAATGCTGCGTTCCGTCTTTTCGCGGGCCTCTTCCTGGGGCGTCAGCTCCATGTCCTCCCAGGCCCTGCAGCCGCAGAAGCCGGCCGAGAAGAAGTTCTGGCTGGTGGCGGACTGCGAACTTATCCTTTACGGCGCCACCGAACCCGACGCCTTCGTGACCGTGGCCGGCCGCAAGGTCAACCTCAACCCCGACGGTACTTTCTCGATGCGCTTCGCCCTGCCCGACGGCCTTATCGACCTGCCGGTCAAAGCGCTTTCCAAGGACGAAACCGATACCAGGGAGATAGGCATAAAAGTCACGAGGGCCACCACCACCGATGGCAAATAACGAAAAGGGCTATCTCGCCCTGGTACTGCACGCCCACCTTCCCTTCATCCGCCACCCGGAGTATGAAGACTTCCTCGAAGAAGACTGGTTCTTCGAGGCCATGTGTGAAACCTATATCCCCATGCTGGACATCTACGAGCGGCTGACCGCCGAGGGGACCGATTTCCGCGTGACCATGTCCATCACGCCCCCGCTGTGCAACATGATGGCGGACCCCCTGCTGCGCGAACGTTTCCGCCGGTACTATAACCTGCGCCTGGAGCTGGCCGAAAAAGAAGTGGTGCGCAACCGCAACACCCAGTTCCTGGCCGTGGCCAAGATGTACGAAACCAAGTTCCGCCGCATCCGCGAGCTTTACGAGGATTATTACCACGGCAATATCCTGGCCGGTTTCAAGAAGTTCCAGGACATGGGCAAGCTGGAGATCATCACCTGCGGCGCCACGCACGGCTTCCTGCCGCTGGAGCTGCGCAAAGAGGCCGTGCACGCCCAGATAAAGCTGGCGGCCGACGACTACCGCGGCCATTTCGGCCGCGGCCCGCGCGGCATCTGGCTGGCGGAATGCGCCTACAACCCCGGCGACGACGTTTATCTGAAGGCGCAGGGCATACGCTATTTCTTCCTGGAAACGCACGGCATCATTTACGGCAGCCCGCGGCCCCGCTACGGCGTGTACGCGCCCGTCTACTGCCCCTCCGGCGTGGCCGCCTTCGGCCGCGACATGGAGAGCGCGCAGCAGGTGTGGAGCGCCGAGACCGGCTACCCGGGCGACCACCGCTACCGCGAATTTTACCGCGACCTGGGCTACGACCTGGAATACGATTACGTCAAACCCTACCTGCACCAGGACGGCGTGCGCCGCAATATCGGCATGAAGTACTGCAAGATCACCGGCAAGGTGCAGCTCAACGAGAAGGCCCCTTATAATCCGGACGAGGCGCGCGAGATGGCGGCCAGCCACGCCGGCAACTTCATGTTCAACCGCGAGCGGCAGATCGAGCACCTCAACGGTTTCCTCGGCAGGAAGCCCGTCGTGGTGTCCATGTACGACGCGGAGCTCTACGGCCACTGGTGGTACGAGGGCACGGACTTCCTGGAATTCCTGTTCAAGAAGATCCACCACGACCAGAAAGCCATAAAGATGGTGACGCCCAGCGAGTACCTGGAGCGGCACCCCGACAACCAGGTGGTGCAGCCCTGCATGTCCACCTGGGGGGATAAAGGCTATAACGAAGTGTGGCTCAACGGTACCAACGACTGGATGTACCGCCACCTGCACAAGCAGGTGGAGCGCATGGTGGAGCTGGCCAACAAGTTCCCCGCGGCCGACGGGCTCCTTAAACGAGCGCTCAACCAGTGCGCGCGCGAGGTGGTGCTGGGAATGTCCTCGGACTGGGCTTTCCTGATGACGGTGGGCACGGCCAAGAGCTATTCCACCAAGCGCTTCGTGGCGCACACGCACCGCTTCACCGGGCTGTACGAGCAGATCATGGGCAACCGCATCGAGGAGAATTATCTCGGCGACATAGAGTGGCGCGATAATATCTTCCCCGCCGTGGATTACCGCGTGTTCTCCACGGCCGAAGCCGAAAAGGCCGCGGCCGGCAAATAGCGCGGGCTGTAAAATAAAGATCCCGCGGTCCCCTGAGGGCCGCGGGATCTTTATTTGCGCCCGGCTTACCTGCTGGCCGCTTTGGCCGCGGCGCTCTCCAGCTCTTCAAGCTTGATATTGAAGCGGTCTATCACGATGTCGGAGAGGGCGTACAGCTCCTTGACCAGCGGCAGGCATTGCGCCGGCAGGGCGTTCTTCTGCGCCGCGGTGAAGAGGTCCATCAGGGCGTTCTGCAGGTGGAACAGCAGGTTGCCGGCCCCCAGGCAGCGCGCGGCCCTGAGCAGCTGCAGCAGCCGCGTCAGCGAGGCGGCAGAGGGGGAGGCCAGCGCCTCGCGTGCGACCTTCATGGCCAGCTCCGCCGCCGTTTCCGGCACCGGGTCGAAGCCCGCCTCCAGCCCGGCGGTCTTCAGGCTCGCGGCCAGCTCCGCCAGCGCCGCCAGGTTTTCCGGAGAAGGCAGCCTGGCGGTATTGCGGAACACTACGTCCGCGGCCTGGCGCGCGTAATCGGCGGCCTGCGCGCGCAGCGGCGCCCAGGAGCCCAGCGTGCGCTCCGGCAGGCGCAGCAGCAGGTAAAGGTAGTCGTTGAGGATCTTCAGCACGGCGGCGGAATGCCCCTGCCTGGCCGCGTCGGCCAGCATCCAGGCGTAAAGGGTCTTTTCCTCCCAGGAAAAATCCTCGAAGGTCACGCGCGCTATCTTTGTTTCTTTTTCCAGGGCCTCGCGGATCCCGGCCGGTTCCGCCATCGTGAAAATTTCCTTAAGGCGCGGCGCGCCGGCCGGCTCGGTGAAGAACATCAGCGGGAATTCCTGCCCGGGGCGCAGGTAGCAGAAGGCGAAGGTGTCGGAGCCGCCCGGCCCCGGCGCCTCTACCGTGCCGCGCATGAACAGCGTCCCGGCGCGGTTCATGCGCTCTTCTACGCGCAGTACCCGCTCGCCGGTGTCCGTCGGAGAATCTATCAGCAGGTGCTCGGCTATGATCAGCGCCGCGGCTTTTTCCCTGGCCAGCTTGTTCTCGGCCACCAGCCTTTCGTAGATCTTGCGCCCGTTGCCGGCCTCCGGGTAATTCGACTGCGCCATTTCCAGCAGGGCCAGGAAAGCCCGGTCGGCGTTCTCAAAGCCCAGGTCGGCCAGCGTTTCCGTAACGCGGGCGGCGTAGCGCAGGTTCTGCATGGTCTCTATGCGGGAGATGTCCGAGAAGAACCAGCCGCAGCTGGTGAACATGTACATGGCGTTCTTCTGCATTTCAAGCAGCTGCAGCGCGCGCTTTTTTTCGGCCCGGGTAAGTTCCCTGCCCGCCTGTTCCATGAAGAACCTGTTCTCGGCGGCCTCGCTGCCGTCCGTCAGTAACAGGGCGTAGGCGTTGCGCGCGTTCCACGGGCTCTGGAAAAACTTCGCCGCTTCCGCCGCGTAAACGCCGGCGGCGGCGTCGCGCAGGGCGTTGAGGGCGGCCCGCAGCGGCAGGCGCCAGTTCAGGCTGGCGGCGCCTTCGCCGCCGCAGTCGCAGCCGCCTTTCCAGCGGCGCAGGCCGTGCGCGCAGCTCCAGGCCGTGCCTTCCCCGTCGTTGCCCGCCTTCAGCGAGGCCTCCCACAGGGGGGGGTGCTGTTCCAGGTACTGGGCGTAATTCACCGTCTCGATGCGGCGCTTCTTCATCTCGTGGAGGAAGGCGTGCGCCAGCGTCATCTCCGCGAATTTGTGGTGATGGCCGAAAGTCTCGCCGTCCACGGCCAGGCTGACCAGCTGCGGCCCGGTCTCGCCGGGTTTGAAGCAGCCTTCCACCCGGTCGGCGAAAACGGAGGAATCTTTGAGCAGGTTCTCGAAGGCGGCGGCCTTGGACAGCGGGCCGTCGTAGAAGAAGACCGCCAGGCTGCGGCTGTCCTTGCGCGTGCCGTCGGCGGCGGTGTCGAACCAGGCGTAAGGGCGCGTGGTGTCGAAGTCGCCCCTCGTGGCGTCCGTCCACTCCCCGTCGCCCAGCGGGCGTATCCGCTGCGCCTGGTAGGGGGAAAGGATCACGTACTTCATCCCCAGGTCTACCAGCAGGCGCAGCGTATCGTCGGAGGCGGCGGCTTCCGGCAGCCACATGGCCTCCGGCATAAAGCCGAACCGGCTTTCAAAATCCTTTATGCCCCACAGCGCCTGCGTCAGCTGGTCCTGGAAGGAGGCCAGCGGCATTATCATGTGGTTATAGGCCTGCGCGATGGCGTTGGAATGCCCGCGCCGGGCGCGCGAGACGCGGCCCGCTTCAATGACTTTTGCGTAGTAAAAGGGATAGGTGCGCTCCAGCCAGCTGAGCAGCGTCGGTCCGAAATTGAAATTCAGGTTCAGGTAATTGTTGCCGAACTCTATGGTGCGCCCGGAGGAATCGTTGATGCGGGAACAGGCGTTGGGCACGTAGCACTCCCGTGCTATGCGGGAGTTCCAGTCGTGGAACGGCCAGGCCGACGGCTGCGGCGGGATGGCCCCCGTCCAGGGGTTCTCCCTGGGCGGCTGGTAAAAATGCGCGTGCAGCGCGAAAAATCTTTTTGAGCTTGTGGCGTGTTCCATATGTTGATTATAGAAAATAGCGGCGGGGCAGCGGGCGGTTTTCTACCGCCCGGTTTTTATCAGCAGCAGCCGCGAGAGTTCCGCGTCGCAGGCCGCGGCGGACGCGAACTTCAGATTCGCCAGCGGCTGTCCCGCCAGGAAGGCAGCCAGCAGGCCGTTCTTCACGGCGTTAAAGGTGGGCGCAGCGAGTTTGCCCAGCAGCGTTCTGAAATTTACCAGGCTGGAGTGGCTTCTTTCCGCGCCCAGGGCTGAAAAATCCAGGTTCTCGGGCTCCAGCAGCAGGCGCAGGCGGCCGCCGTCCGCGATGAGGTCGGCCCGGAAAAAGGTTTCCTTCGCGGTCCTTGGCTCCGGCAGCGGGGGGGGGCCCGGCAGCCTGCTGCGCAGCTTAAAGAACACGTTATCCCTCAGCGCGTCGGTGTTCAGCGGCTGCACGGGCGCGTCGAAGACACCGGCAGAAAAAATGGTCACGGCCTCGTAGGGGATGAATTCTATCAGGCCGGCGGTGAAATCGAATCCGCTGCCTTTGAACTCGATCTTAACCGGCTTGACGGCTATCGGGGGGACCGGGACCGCGTCCTCGCACACCAGCATGGCCTCGAACCCGGCGGCCGCAGCCGCGGCGCGCAG
>DAOPZW010000086.1:0-12506 GCA_035353595.1 Elusimicrobiales bacterium
CGGCATGAATCTTTTGGCGGCCATGATGCCGTCCATCCCGTCCTGGGCCGTTTCTGTCTGGTGGCCCTGGTTAAGTTCTGAAAAATATTCGGTAAGTAGAGTCCGCACGTCCTCATCGTCGTCGATGATCAATATTTTTGCCATGATGTTCTCCGCTGTTCGTCTGACCGGGCAGTAAATATTGTAGTAAAGATAGCGGCTTATGTGGAATCCGGGAACTGCGTGGCCTGGGTCTTGACAAGTCAAATTCCCTCTGTTATACTCGGTATGTAGTCCTGCTCTTTTTAGTTGCGCCGGTCGGTGTAGTGTGCGGTCGAGCTGGTCTCGGTGCGGTGTGGTTGGGCTTCAGGGGTTTGCCCCGGCCCCGGCGCGGTTCCCCGGTCCGCAGCCCGCTTCAGGCGGCGCGGTTCCCCCGGGGCCCCGGTTCGCGGTCCGCTCCCTGCGGCGCGGTTCCGGGCGGGTCGTCCGGCCCCCAGGCGCGGTTTGTGCGCCTCCGGTTCCCCGGCCTCCCCATGCAGTGTGTCTGGCCTGTGTGCCATAGTGAAGAGCCCCCGCTATTGGGGGCTCTCGCTTTTGCGGGGTGAAAAAAGGCATTATCTCTCTATGTGGCGCACGCTGGCTATAGGTTTATTATCTTTTCCTTTCACCGCGCTGGCATTTATTGTGGGCTGGGCGGCTAAAGATCTGCGCACGGGGCTGCTGGCCGGAGCCGTGGTCTTTACCGTTTTTTTTATCGCCCAGCTCGTCAGCCTGGCCTTTATCCGGACCTACGAATACGCCGACGCCGCGCTGCCCCCGGTTTTCGCCGTGCTGTGGTCGCTGGCGCTGGCCCCTTTCAGTTTCGGCGCCAGCCTGTTCTCCGCGCCGGCTTTCATCGGCGCCGGCGCGCTGCTGAGCGGCTGCATGGCGCTGGCCAAGTACTATGGCACCGAAAAAAAATGGATCTGGTTCCCCGCCGTGGTCTTCCTTTATGAAATGCTGCCGATAAACATTCCCGGCCAGTTCGACGACATGTTCGCCCTGGCCGGTTCGGCCGGCTATACACTTATGCTTTTATTGCGCCGCGCGGGTCCCCATCTGCTTAAAGACCTTTTCGGCCGCCTCGGCGGCAGCGGGGCCGGGGGCGGGCGATGAAGGCCGTGATCGCCGATATTACCGCGCTGGCCGCGGACGCTGTGGTGAACGCGGCTAATACCACGCTGCTGGGCGGCGGCGGGGTGGACGGCGCCATACACCGCGCCGCCGGCCCCGGGCTGCTGGCCGAGTGCCGCGCCCTGGGCGGCTGCAAGACGGGAGAAGCCAAGCTGACCGGCGCCTATGAACTGCCGGCGAAGTATATCATTCACACGGTCGGGCCGGTCTGGCGCGGCGGGGGCGTGAAAGAAGCCCGGCTCCTGGCCGACTGTTACCGTAATTCGCTGGAACTGGCGGTGCGCAAGGGGGCCCGGTCCATAGCTTTCCCCTGTATCAGCACCGGCGTTTACGGCTATCCGCCCGCAGACGCCGCGGCTATAGCGGTAAAAACGGCGCGGGCCTTTCTTGAAAAGACCGGCGCCGCCATAGATATTATCTTCTGCTGCTTTTCCGAAGAAGACCTGGAACTTTACGCCGAATTGCTTTAAACCGCGCCGATCGCCGCGGTGACCGCTTTTACCAGCAGGGCCAGCGGCAGGGACGGGGGGATAGCCTTGCCGGGCTTTTCCAGCACCGCCATTTCTGTGGTGAGCGGCAGGTGTATGAAGGCGAATTTTGTCGCGGAGTTCTCCGCGGCAATGGCGTGCAGGGCCTCGTACATAAGGTTGTTGCAGACATAGGCCCCGGCGTGGTTGCTGACATAGGCGGGGGCGCCGGCGGTGCGCGCGGCGGCAGCCATTTTTAACGGGTCAGAACTTACAAAATAGGCGGCGGGCCCGTTGCGCTTTATCTTCTTCCCTTCCGGCCGGTAGCCTGAATTATCTTTGATGCCGTAATCCTGGATGTTCAGCGCGAACCTTTCCAGGCGCACAGCGGTTTCCCCGCCGGCAAGCCCCAGCGCCACCAGGCAGTCCGGCTTTATTTTTTTTATCAGGGCGGCGATCCTGGCTCCCACGGTTTTGCCGCTGACGGGCAGTTTCGCCTTGTGCAGGGCGCAGCCCGGGAAGGCGCCGGGTTCAAGTTTCTTCAGCACTTCCAGCGCGGGGTTCGCGGCGCGGCCGCCGAAAGGTTCAAAAGCGGTGACCAAAATTTTCTTTTTCATAAAGATATTATACAGATGTTGGGGGCCGCTTGTTTCCCTTTTGGCGCTAATGGCCTGGGCCTTTTTGCCCTTTCTGGAAGGCGCGTCTTCATTTAAACTATAAGTATGATAAAACACTTATCACGCCGATTTGTCTTTATCCTTTCATTTATAGTCCTGCCCCCTGTTTTAAGCGCCGCCGTCACGGAAGAGTTCTCTTCAGGCGCGTCGGCCGGTATTTTCTACGGCCAGCCTTTCGCGTTCCAGCCGCAGGTCCTGTTCGCCCCGGTTCCCGCGGCCGTCGACTACTCTTTAGAAACAAAGGCCGCCGGCAACGGCCATTACCTGGACATAGCGGCGCTGGATCTCCGCGCGGTCCCGCCCGCGCCGGCCGCCGGCTCTGCGCAGGACAAGGCCGACTTCGAAACGCTGCTGGCCTGGCAGGCCGCCCGCACCCCGGCGCAATGCAATGCCGCCCGGGCCGAGATGGAACATTCGTTCGAAGTGTTTTTCGGCAAGATCACCCCTTTCGTAAGCCCTCAGCCCGCCGAGGTAGGCGCTTTTTTCAAGAACGTAGGAGAGGATTCCATAGCGGCGCACCGCTACCTTAAGGATGTATATAAGCGCGACCGGCCTTTCCTGCGCGACGCGCGCATTAAGCCCTGCATAGCCCGGGTGGGCGGCTACGCCTATCCCAGCGGCCACGCCGCGATGTCGCGGCTGTTCGCGCTGATACTGGGAGACCTCGCGCCGGCCCGCCGCAAAGAATTTATCGCGCGCGCCGACGAAGCCGCGCTCAACCGCATCATCGGCGGAGTGCATCATCCCACGGACATAGAGGCCGGCCGGATACTGGCCAATGAACTTTACCGCAACCTGCTTAAAAGGCCGGATTTTGTCTCCGCCATGAAAGACCTGCGCCGTTTCCTGCGCTGAGCCGGGAGCGGTTTTTTTGGATTTATGTATAATTATTCTGCAGGCCGCGAGCGAACTAATAGGATGGCTACAACATGAAAAAACTGACCGGGTTGCTTGTCTTATCTTTCCTGTCCCTCTATTCTCCGGGCGCTTATTCGCTGGATCTGACCCAGCCCCTTCCCAACTGGCTGGACGCCTCGCGCGAGCAGGTTAAAGCCGCCAGGCCCGAGCGCGTGCAGCGCGCGGCTCCGCCCGCCGGCTTCCGCATCCCCGCGGAATACGAGCCCGTCGGTTCGGTGGTCATAAGTTGGGCCGGTTATACCGGCATGCTCAACAGCATAGCGCAGGCCGCGACAGGCCCCGGCAAGGCCAACGTGTACGGCGTAATGGCGCCGGCGTCCCTCTCCGGAGTTCCCGCCGCGCATTACAAGGCCATGAATATCCCGATAGATACCGTCTGGGTGCGCGACTACGGCCCCTTCGGCATTTCCGGCACCGGCAAACTGGGCATAGTTGATACGACCTACCGCCATTACCAGTACCGGCAGGATGACGACGCGATGCCCGCCAACCTGGGCAAAGCCATCGGTATTGAAGTTTTTGGTTCGAAGCTGATCCTCGACGGCGGCAACCTTATGGTGGACACCCGCGGCGATCTTTTCATGACCAAGCGCACCTATATCTGGAACTCCAATATGACCCAGGCGGCGGTTGACGCCGCCCTGAAGGATCAGTTCAAGGTCAAGAATATCTATACCTTCGAATATTCCGGCTACCCCGGCGAACCCAAAGACGGCACCGGCCACATCGACATGTTCATGAAGCTGCTCAACGACCACACGGTGCTGATCTCCATGGCCGACACCGAACCCTTTAAGTCCAATTCGGAGAAGGCGGCGGCCTGGTTCAAAGGCCGCACCGCTCCCGACGGTCAGCCTTACGTGGTCGTGACGGCCAAGGGCTGGAACGCCTCGGGCACCTGGTATACCTACACGAATTCGCTCATCGTCAATAACACCGTGATAATGCCTTCCTACTCCGGGCATAAGGCCGAGGAAGCGCAGGCGATAGCCGCTTACAAGGCCGGCATGCCGGGCGTAACCGTGGTCCCCGTGAATTCCGACGACAGCATCACCGCCGGCGGTTCGATACACTGCACGACGCAGACCATTCCGGCGCTGGCCGCCAGGACCGTTCCCGGGACGTACTTCCCCGTAGCCGTGGCCGGAACGCCAGCTCCGGATTTTTCCGACATGGCCGGAGAACTTCCGTCGTTGACCGGTCTCAAAGCCGGCGTGCCGTTCCTGCCTTAAGAATTGCCCCCCGGGTTCCCGCGGGGCCGGGCCCCGCGCTGTGCCGTAACCGGCCGGCGCGGGGCTTTTGTTTTCCCTTTATCTTTTTATTGTAGAATTCTATATACATGTTAAGGGCCAACGCTTTTGCCAAGGTCGCCTGTCCTGCCGCTATTGTGGCGGCGCTGGGCTGGGGCCTTTGGCTTTGGCCGGCGTATTTCCTGTGGCTTTACCCGGCCGCGGGAGCGCTGTTCCTCTGGTTCCACTGGTCGGGCGAGAAAGAAGTCAAATATATTTTCCTGTTCCTGGTAACGGCGGCGGGCTTCATGCTGCCCAAGCTGGTCCCGGGCGGCGATTCCCTTTCAATAATGGCCGCGGCCCTGGCGGAAGTACTGTGCCTGTGGCTGCTTTTCTTCGCGCTGTCCTGGTCCGAAAGTTCGCGCCGGGCCGCCAGCGAAAAACTGGCCGTCCGGGAGGCGGAGGCCGCCGCCAGGATAACGGACCTGCAGGACGGTCTCGCCCGCTACCGCCTGCACCAGGCCGGCACGCTGGCCCGCATACGCGACAAAGGCGCCCTGTCCGCCTCCGTGCAGGAGATAGGCGCGGCCTCTACTTCCGAAGAAATAAAAGAGCGGCTGGAAAAACTGCTTAAAAAGTATTTCCCCGGCGCCGAGGTGGCGCTGCATTCCGGCGCGCCCCGGGATTTCGCGGATACCTGGGTGGCCGAACGCAAGACGCCGCTGCTGGTCCGGAACTCCCACGAGGACAGCCGCTTCGCCCGCGGCCTGTTCGCTCCCGGCGTGCGCTCCCTGATGGCGCTGCCGCTGCATCTTTTCGGCGCGCTGGTCGGCTTCGTGCGCGTTGCGGCGCCGGAGCCGGACCGCTTCAAATCCGAGGACCTGCGCGGGGCTGAGCTGTTCTGCGCGCTGGCCGGGGTGAGCATGGAGAATATCTGCCTGTTCGATAAAGTGCGCGAGCTGGCCATCAAGGACGGGCTGACCGGGCTGTACACCCACCGCGCTTTCCAGACCCGCCTGGAGGAGGAGATCCTGCGCTCCGCGCGCACCAGGACGCCTTTCTCCCTGATCATGGCGGATATAGACCATTTTAAAAGCTACAACGATAATTTCGGGCACCAGGCCGGCGACGCGGTGCTTAAAGCCGTGGCCGAAGTGCTGGCCGGCGGCGTCAGGGATGTGGATTTCTCCTCCCGTTACGGCGGCGAAGAATTCGCCCTGATACTCACCGGCGCCGGCAAAACGCAGGCCGCCGCGGTGGCCGACGGCTTGCGCCGGGCGGTGGAGGCTCGTTCTTTTTCCTTCGGCGGCCGCAGCACGCGGGTTACCGCCAGCTTCGGCGTGGCGGAATTCCCGTCCGAAGGCGCGATAACCAGCCAGCTGGTGCGCGCGGCCGACGAGCGCCTCTACCGCGCCAAAGAGACCGGCCGCAACAGGGTGGTTTATGAATAAGCCGGAACTCTGGCTGGCCGCCGCCGCGGCGGCGCCGCTGCTGTCTTATTTCCTGGGGCGCTTCAACCGCTGGGCCGGTTTAGGAGCGGGGCTGGCGCTCTTCTGCTTCCCGGTGCTTGCGCTGTCCGGCCAGTTGCCCGCCGGGCCCTTTCTGGTGCTGGCGCTCTGGACCGCGGCCGCCCTGGCGCATTCCGTCGCGCTCAACGGCCGCGCCGGCCGCCGCGCGGACCGGTCCGGGCTGGACGCGGCCCTGAAAAAGATAGCGGCGCTGGAAAAAGAGCTGGCCGCGATAAAAGAAAAGTCCCTGCTTTCCGCTTCGGAGGAGAAGAGATCCCTGGCGGTGTATTCGGCGGTAAAACTGCTTTCGGAAACGGTGGACCCGCAGGCCGCGGGCCGCCAGCTGGGCAAATACCTGGCCGATTATTTCGCCGCGGAAGAAACGGCGCTTTACCTGGCCGGCAACACTGCCGGCGAAATGGAGCTTTTCGCCCAGGGCGCGGCGGCCGCGGCGCTGCCCGCGCTGCCCGCGCTGCTGGCGGCCGCCGGCGGCCTGCCCCAGGCGCAGCTGTCCGTCCTGGGCTGCGTACTCACTCCTGTCCTGGCCGGCGCGCAGTCCGCGGAGCAGGGCTCCCAGGCGCCGGGCCTGCTGGTCTGCAAAGCCCGCGGCGATGCGGACGCCGAGGCCGCCGTCCGCTTCGCCGCGGAAATTTCCTTCGCGCTCAAACGCGTGCAGCTTTTTAAACAGGTGGAATGGCTTTCGCTTACCGACGGGCTCACCGGGCTGTGGCGCCGCAACGCGCTGGACGAGAAGATCCGGGAAGAAATGCGCCGCTCCTCGGCTTTTAAGACCAGCATGGGCTTCATGATCGTGGATATCGACCATTTCAAGCGGCTCAACGATAATTACGGCCACCAGTTCGGGGACGCCGTGCTCAAGCGCGTGGCGCAGCTGCTGAAGGACGGCGTCTACGAAACGGATTTCGTGGGGCGCTACGGCGGGGAGGAGTTCGGCATAGTGCTGCCGCGCGCCGACGCGGCCGGCGTGCTCCGCAAGGCGGAGACCATCCGGGCCCGCATGGCGGCCGAGGTCTTCTCCCAGGGCCTCGAAACGGTGCGGCTGACGGTTTCGATAGGCATCGCGCATTTCCCGCGCGACGGGCGGACGCCGGCGGAAGTGATAGCGAAAGCGGACGCGGCGCTTTACGCCGCCAAAGAGAGCGGCAGGAATAAAGTGCTGGACGCCGGCAGCGTAAGATAAATTGATACTACGGAGGGCTAATAATGGAAGAGAATCTTAACAATAACCAGGTCCCGCAACAGCCGGAGCCTGAGAAGGCCGCGCCGCCCGCGGTCCCTGTCCCGGTTCCGGCGCACTCGCAGACCAAGCTGTGGCTGAGGGCCGTGGCGGTGCTTTACGCGCTGTCCATGTTCGCCGCTTTCGCCGTGATCTCAAAATCCGACGCCGCCCGCAAGCTCAAGCCCAACGAAATGGACATTTCTAAATTGACGGGCCTGATGCAGAGCAAGAAAGACGCCGTGGGCGTGATCCCGCTGTACGGCGTGATCACCCAGGGCAATTCTTCCCGGTCCTGGGAAGGCGGCAGCCAGCAGATCGCCAAGCGCATAAAGCTGATGGCCGAAAAAAAGGACGTGAAGGCCATCCTTCTGGACATTAATACCCCCGGCGGCTCCGTCGGAGCGGTGCAGGAGATCTACTCGGCGATCCTGCGCGCCAAGCGCGAGACGAAAAAACCGTTCGTCGCCCGCTTCGGCGAGGTGTCGGCCAGCGGCGGGTATTATGTGGCCGCGGCCTGCGACGTTATCTACGCCCAGCCCGGCACCATCACCGGCTCCATCGGCGTGATCTTCAGCGTCAGCAACTTCGAGGGCCTGATGAAGAAGGTGGGGATGAAGAATGAGACCATCAAGTCAGGCAAATTCAAGGATATCGGCTCCCCGGTGCGCGACATGACCGCTGAGGAGCACAAGCTGCTGCAGGGCCTTATCGACGATTCCTACGCGCAGTTCGTGACGGCGGTGGCCGAAGGCCGGCAGATGCCGCTGGAGAAAGTTAAAACGCTGGCCGACGGGCGCATCTATTCCGGCGGGCAGGCGCTCAAGGAGGGGCTGATCGACAAGCTCGGCGACCTGCAGGACGCCCTGGACGCCGCCGGCGAACTGGGCAAGATCGGGAAGAACCCGCGCGTGGTCACCACTTCCGACCCGCTGGAAAACCTGATGTCGCTGATGGACAGCAAGCTGCAGCTGTTCGGCAGCAAAGCCGTGTCCGAGGCCATGGAAATAGAGCCGCGCCTGGAATACCGCTGGTACGGGCGCTGAAAAAGTTCCGGCGCCGCGCGGCGGCGCAGGACGGAGGAAAACAATGGACTATTTAAATATCCTGGAAGAGGTCATCGAGCGGCCTGAAGCGCTGGCGGCCGCGGAAGCCCCGGCGGAACTCGGGCGCGCCGGCCTGGCGGGCTACGCGCTGGGGACGCTGGGGATCTTCACGTTCCTGCGGCTGCAGTCAGCGGTGCCGCCGGGCGTGATGTCCTTCCTGATGGTGCTGTTCTTCGTGCTGGCGGGCAATTTGCTGCTGGCGGCCATCACTCACCTGTTCATGGACCTGACCGACGCGCGGGGCAGCGCCGCCAGGCTTTTCCTGGCTTTCGGCTATACGGACTATTTCTTCACGCTGCTGGTGCCCGCGGGCTTTTTCGTGAGGCTGGGCTACCTGGGCGCTTTTTTCAGCTGCTGCCTGTGCCTTGCCATAGTCCTGTACGCCCGGATCGGGCTGGTGCGCAAACTCTACCCCGTCTCGGCGAATAAAGCCGCGCTGTCGGTGGGCGTTCCTTACGCCGGTTTTTTTACGCTGGGCATGTTCGCCTTTGTGTACGGCCTGGCCTGGCTGATCTGGCTGCTGATCTAGACCGGACGCCGCATGTCTAAAATACCGCAGATAAAAGAATTCGACGGGCTGCCGGTGGTTACCGCCGAAAAAATGAAATTCCTGGACAGGAAGGCTTCGCTGGAGCACGGCATTCCGGCCCAGGAATTGATGGAGAACGCCGGCCGGGCTGTCGCCGAAGAAACCCTTAAATTCGCCGCGGAAGAACTGAAGAAAGGACCGGCGGGGCTTAAGGTCGTGGTCTGCTGCGGCAAGGGTAATAACGGCGGGGACGGCCTGGTGGCCGCGCGCTGCCTGGCGCTGGCGGGCGCGCAGGTCAGGACCTTCATCCTGCCTCCCAAGGACAGCGGTTATCCCGAGCTGGTCGTTAAAAATCTGCAGGCCGCCAAGGAGGCGGGGCTGCAGGTGGCCATGACCGCCAGGGACGGGCTGGACGCGCTGAGCGCGGATTTCTCCGCCGCGGACCTGCTGCTGGACGCTTTGCTGGGCGTGAGCGCGGTGGGCAAGCCTACGGGGCCGGTGCACCGCGTCATCCAGCTGATGAACCGGAGCGGGCGCCCCATAATAGCTGTGGATATTCCGTCCGGGCTCAGCCCGGATACCGGCCATCACAGCGGCGTCTATATAATGGCCAAACTTACGCTTACGCTCGGCTTCGCTAAAACCGGGCTGATGGCCGCGCACGCGCAGCCGAACACGGGAAAGATCAAGGTGCTGCCGATCGGGTATCCGCCTGCGCTGATAGACGAGGCCCGCGGCTGAGGGTGGAGGAAAATATGAAAATAGTAATAGCTGACGACGACCAGAACCTGCTGGCGATGCTGGTGCCGCACCTTGAGTACAAGGGGCATACGGTGCTGCTGGCCGTGAATGGCGCGGAGTTCCTTAAAAAAATAGCCGTGACCAGGGCGGACCTTATCATTTCCGATATAAACCTGCCGGTCTTCGACGGCATCGAGCTTTACAAGAAAACCCGCGAACTGCCCCACTACGCCGCCACTCCCTTTATACTCTGGAGCGGCATTGAAACCGAGAAGGGGGCGGCCGCCGCCGCGAAGGACCTGAAGCTGCGCTTCCTGAAAAAGCCGTTCAGCCTGGCCGTCCTGCAAAAAGTCATGGAAGACCTGACCAGCATGCCGCTCTTCGGGGATAACGACCTTCCGAACGGCCGCCCCGGACTTAAGATCTAGATCGCTTCAAAAGGAAAACAACATGCGCCCCTTCAACGACAGCGTGATGTACTTCGCGGTGGTGGACAGGTTCTTCAACAGCGACCCGGCCAACGACAAAGGCAACTATTCGGACGCTTTCGACCCTGCCCGCAAGGATTGGTACAAATACTGGGGCGGCGACCTGGCCGGGATAATAAAGAAGCTGGATTACCTGAAGGAGCTGGGCTGCTCGTCCCTCTGGCTGACGCCGCTGTTCGACCAGGCCGACGGGCTGGTGGACGTGGAAGGCCGCGGCATCGCCGCCTATCACGGCTACTGGGCCAAGGATTTCAAAAGGCTGGACGAGCATCTGGTTTCCGATCCCAAGGACGTGCGCGTCTTCGCCTCAAAGGACACCATTCTCGACCGCCTCACTAAGACCATGCATGAAAAGGACATGCGCCTGGTGCTGGATATAGTCTGCAATCATTCCAGTCCCACCCAGCGCGTGGACGCCGGCGGCACCGTAAACAAGGGCGAGCTTTACGACGACGGCAAGCTGCTGACCTCTTACGACAACGATAAACTGGGCTGGTACCACCGCGGCGGCGGCGTGGACGACTGGAACAACAAGACGCAGGTGGAGAACAACGAGCTCTGCGGCCTGGCCGATTTTAACGAGTCCCAGATCGGCTACCGGACCTATATCAAGGACGTAATGAAGCTTTGGCTGGACAAGGGCGTGGACGCTTTCCGGGTGGATACCGTAAAGCACATGCCCAACTGGTTCTGGCAGGAATTCGTTTCCGACATGCTGCTGCACCGCCCCGGGCTTTTTATTTTCGGCGAGTGGTTCATGGGCGGCTGCAACGACGACCTTTCCGTTAATTTCGCCAACCGCAGCGGCATGGGCATACTGGATTTCTCGCTGCAGCGCGCGCTGGAGGACTGCCTCGCCAGAGGGGCGGAGTCCGGCTTTGAACAGGTTAACGGGGTTTTTCTCCGGGACTCTATCTTTGACGACTGCCGGCACCTGGTCACTTTCCTGGATAACCACGACATGCCGCGCTTCATGTCCGCCGGCGCTACGCCGGCCCGCCTGGAGATGGGCCTGGCGCTGATCCTTACCTGCCGCGGCATTCCCTGCGTATACTACGGCACCGAACAGTACCTGCACAATGACACCAACGGCGGAGCGGACCCCTACAACCGCCCGATGATGGAGAGCTGGGACACGACCACCCCGGCCTTCCGGCTGATAAAAAAACTCGCCAAAGTGCGCCGCGAGAACACCGCCGTGCAGCACGGCAGCCACCGCGTAAAGCACCTGGCTAAGGATGTCTACGCCTACACCCGGGTTTTCGGCAACAACTGCTGCCTGGCCGTTTTCAACCGCGGCGAAGAAACCGCGGTAAACCTTGAAACAGTGGAACTGCCGGACGGGGTGCACAAGGATGTGCTGTCCGGCAAAGCTATTATTGTAAAAGGCGGGCGCCTGGAAAACCTGTCCCTGCCCGCGGACAGTTCAATGGTGTTTTCTTACAGCGAACCGGTTCCGGCCCCGGCCGCTACCGACCTGACCCTGACTTTCCTGCTCAACGGCTTTAAGACCGCCTATGGTCAGAAAGTAAAAGTTACCGGCAGCTGCCCGGAACTGGGTTGCTGGGACCTGGCCAAAGCGCCGTCCCTCGAATATATCAACGAGAACCTCTGGCTGGGCGACCTGCCTGTTAAAACCAGCGCCGGGCGCATGATAGCCTATAAGTTCGTAGTGACCAGCCAGGACGGGGCAGTGCTGTATGAAAACCGGCCCGCCCATTTCCGCCACTTGCCTAAAACAGGGTTTCTGGATCTTCATCATAGCTGGAGTTAAGGGCGCCGCCGCCGTTCTTCCCGCGCAGGGAGTTTTCTTCCCCGCGGGGCGAACGGCCGCCGGGCGCGTATTGACCGGCAGCGCAATGTCGAGGGAAGGAGCTTAAGAATCGCTATGACCGCACACAAGAAAAAACGATCTATCCTGCCGGCCGCGGCTTTAGCGGCTGTCGCTGCTGTTCTTTTTGTGCTGAACAAATACGGCCTGGCCGCGATCTCCCCGGACTTGCTGCTGCTATCCCGGTGGGGCGTGGTCGGCGGCCTAGCCTGGTACGCGCTGTTTAAAAGATCCCTTACCACATGGATCTTTGTGGCGATGGCGGCCGGTACCCTTACAGGGGTTGACTTCCCCGGCATAGCCGGCCAGATGAAGGTTTTGAGCCTGATCTTCCTGCGGCTGATAAAAACCATCATCGCACCCCTTATCTTCGCCACGCTGGTTACCGGCATAGCCGGCCATTCCAGTCTTAAGCAGGTGGGGCGGATGGGCTTAAAAGCCCTTATCTATTTCGAGGTGGTAACTACCCTGGCCCTTTTTATCGGGCTGGCGGCCATTAATATCACCAAGGCGGGGGTGGGCATTTCGCTGCCGCCGGTAGTGGAAACTTCCCAGATCCAGAAAGTTGAAAAGCAGACCGTCTCCGAAGTTATAATGCACGCCTTCCCCGAGAACGTAGCCAA
>DAOPZW010000087.1:0-12500 GCA_035353595.1 Elusimicrobiales bacterium
AAATATATCACGGCGTTGACCTTCACCGAGATGTTGTCGCGGGTGATGACGTCCTGCGGGGGGACGTCCAGCACCACCACGCGGGTGCTCATCCGGAACAGCTGCTGCACGCCGGGGATAAGGAAGATCAGGCCGGGCCCTTTTACGCCGGTGAAGCGGCCGAAAGTAAGGGTGACGCCGCGCTCATACTCGTTGAGCACTTTGATGCTGGAGAACAGGATCACCGCGCCGATTATTATTAGTGGTAGGTATTGTGCCATGGTAGCCTCCTTGAAAGGGAAACCGCTGTCTGGGGTTAGTGTATCAAAGAAAGTCCCCGATGGCAAATATATACTGCGCGGCACTCCGCCCCCGTAATTTAGTAATATATAACCAAGGTCTTTATGAGTAAAAGAAGGTTGGCCCGGGAAAACTGCCTGCAGTCCCTTTACGCTACCGATATCGCGCATCTGGAGGCGGCGTCCGTGCTGGCCAGTTTCCAGATGCTGGATTTCGCCCTCGAAGAGAAAAATTTCGGATTTTACAAATCGCTTTATTCCTCTACCGTAGACAACCTCGCTAAAATAGACGGCATCATCAGCGGCATCAGCCTGAACTGGGAAATTGAGCGGATGCCCGCGGTGGACCGCGCCATCCTGCGCATGGCGGTCTGCGAAATGATGGTCCTGGCCGATACGCCGGTGGCGGTGGTGATCGATGAGGCCATCGAGCTGGCGAAAAAGTATTCCACCGACAAGTCGGGGAAATTTATTAACGGCGTGCTGGACAATATCGCAAGGCACAATAACCTGGTGAAATGAACCCCGCTCGCGACCCGCGCGAAGAACTGGAGGCGCTCACGGCCGAGATACGGCGGCATGAGCGCCTTTATTACGTTTCGGATTCCCCGGAAATTACCGACGGGGAATTCGACGCGCTGATGAACCGCCTCAAAGAGCTGGAGGCCGCGCACCCCGAACTGGTTTCCGATTCCTCTCCTACCCGCCGCGTGGGCGGGGAGCGCTCCAACACCTTCGCCCCGGTGCCGCACCGCATTCCCATGCTTTCCCTGGACAACTGCTATTCCGCGGAGGAATTCCTGGACTGGTACGCCCGCGTGAAAAAAGGGCTGAACGGCGAGCCCTTCGAGCTGGTGGTGGAGGCCAAGATCGACGGCCTTTCCTGCTCCATCGAATACGAGAAGGGCCGGCTGGTGCGGGCGTCCACCCGGGGAGACGGCGAGACGGGCGAGGACGTTACGCTGAACGTTCGCACCATAAAGTCGGCGCCGCTAAGGCTCGACCTCCGCAAGCCCCCGCCGGGCTTCGAGGCCCGCGGCGAAGTCTACATGGACAAGTCTGATTTCGAAAGCCTGCTCGCTTCCGCGGCGGCGGCCGGCGAAGAGCCTTTTGTGAACCCCCGCAACGCGGCCGCCGGTTCGCTGCGGCAGAAGGACCCGCGGGTGACGGCCGCCCGCCGCCTGAAATTCATCGCCCATTCCTACGGCTACCTCGACGGGATGGTGGAGCCGGATTCGCATTGGGAATACCTAAATATCTGCCGCGCCCTGGGCTTTCATATCTCCACGCTGGGCAACCGCGCCTGCCGCGGCGCCGAAGAGGTGCTGGCTTTTTACGCCGATTACGCGGAGAAGCGTTTCTCCCTGCCCTTCGAGATCGACGGCCTGGTCATAAAAGTTAACTCCCGGCGGCAGCAGAAATTGCTGGGCTTCACCGCCAAGAGCCCGCGCTGGGCCATCGCGTTCAAATACCCGGCGCAGCAGGCCACCACTACGGTGCGGGACGTGGAGTTCTCGGTGGGCCGCACCGGCGCCATAACGCCAGTGGCGGCGCTGGCGCCGGTAAAATGCGGCGGCGTCACCATCTCCAGCGCCACGCTGCATAATTTCGACGAGATCGCGCGGCTGGGCTTGAAGATAGGCGACCGCGTGATCATAGAGCGCGCCGGGGAGGTTATCCCCAAGGTCGTCAAGGTCGCTCCGGGCGCGCGCACCGGCGCGGAAACGGAGATCGCCATTCCGCGGGCCTGCCCTTCCTGCGGTTCGGAACTTTTTAAAGACGAGGAGGAGGTGGCGCTGCGCTGCGTTAACCCTTCCTGCCCGGCGCAGCTCAAGCGTTCGCTGCTGCATTTCGCGTCGCGCGACGCGATGAACATAGAGGGCTTTGGCGTCTCCGCCACGGAACAGCTGGTGGAAAAAGGCCTGGTCAAGGATTTCCCCTGCATCTACCGGCTGAAAAAGGAAGACTTGCTGGGGCTGGAACTTTTTAAGGATAAAAAAGCGGACAAGCTGCTCGCCGAGGTGACCAAGAGCAAAGGGCAGCCGCTCTCCCGCCTGATCTTCGCGCTGGGCATCCGGCACATAGGCGAAAAGAACGCCCGCGTGCTGGCGGGACATTTCAGGACCATGAAGGCTTTCATGGCTGCCGGGCCGGAAGAGCTGGCCGCGGTCAGCGATATCGGCCCGGTGATAGCCGGGGCTGTGGCCGAATTCTTTAAATCCGCCGCCACACGCAAAATGGTGGAAGAGCTGGGGGAACTGGGGCTGCGCCTGGACGAGCCGGAAAGTAAAAGTGCCGGGGGCGCCCTGGCCGGCCGGACTTTCGTTTTTACCGGTGAACTGAAGACGCTGACGCGCGGCGAGGCGCAGGCGAAGGTGCGAGAGCTTGGGGGCAAAGAAACCTCCGCAGTGTCGGCTAAGACTTCTTATGTGGTAGCCGGCTCTGATCCCGGCTCCAAGCTGGAAAAAGCGAAAAAGCTGGGCGTGCCGGTCCTTTCAGAAGAAGACTTTATCAAGCTCGCCTCCCAATGACCGCCGGCCGTCCGGCCGCCCGGCAAACAAAACATGCCTGACAAAACAGCCTACCTGAGCGTTTACGACAAGACCGGGCTGGAGGATTTCGCCCGCGGGCTGGAAGAGCTGGGGTTCGAGATCTACGCGTCGGGCTCCACTTTCAAGCTCCTGGCCGAGGCCGGCATCGAGGCCGAGGAAGTCCGCTATTCGCCGCCGGTGCCTGTGGCGGTGCTCAAAGCGCTGTCCGGGCGTTTCCCTTCCGTTTCCGAGAACGGCGTTGAGCTGCCGGAATTTTACGTGGTGGCGGCCAATCTATACCCCATAGCCGGCATCGTCGGGCAGGAGGAGTTCGCCGTTGAGGAGCTTGCCAGCTACCTCGACCAGTCCAATTCCGCCGTGCTCAGGGCCGCGGCCCGGGATTTTGAAAAGGTGATCACCGTCTCAAGCCCCGCCGACTACGCCCCGGTGCTGCGCGCCTTTAAGGAAACGGGCGGGCTGGAGCCGGAAATCAGGAAACAGCTGGCGGCGCGCGCCTGGCAGAGCCTCGCCGCCTACGACGCCACCGTGGCGCAATATCTTTCCGGGACCGGGAACCTGCTTACCGACGAGGTCGTGATGTGCCTGAAAAAAGTGGCGGACCTGGATTACGGCGAGAACCGCCACCAGGCTGCCGCTTTTTACGCCCTCAGCGGCGCCCGCCCGCGCGGTCTCAACGCGGCGAAACTGCTGGCCGGCGGGAACCTGAACCTCAACCATTACCTGGACCTGGACACGGCCTTCGAGCTGGCCATGGAATTTCCCGAGCCGGTGTGCGTGATCGCCAAGCACGCCCGGCCCACCGGGCTGTGCGCGGCCGCCGCGCAGGCCGACTGCCTGCGCGGGGCGCTGAAGGGCGACCCCGCCGGCGCCGTGGGCGGGACGGCCGCCTTCAACAGGCAGGTGGAGGCCGAGGCCGCCCTCCTGCTTAAAGGCGCGTTCATAGAAAGCGTGGTGGCGCCCGGCTACAGCCCGGACGCCCTCAGGATACTGCGCTCGAAAGACGGGCTGCGCGTGGCCGCGCTGGCGGCGCCGGTGCTCTCCCCGCACGAAGTGGAGATCCATTCGGTGGCCGGCGGCCTGCTGATAGAGGCAAAGGATAACAGGCTTTTCTCGGCCGAGCCGGCCTGCGTTACCCGCCGCAAGCCTGCGGACTCCGAGCTGCGTTCGCTCCTGCTGGCCTGGAAGGCGGTGAAATACGCCAAGACTTACGCCGTGGTGATGGCCGAGGGCGCGGAGATTACCGCCGTCTGCGCCGGCGAGAGCTCCACTTACGACGCCGTGCGCGGCGCGGTCTGGAAGCTGCGCGACAAGCGCTCTATTCTTCCCGGGCCGGGACCGCTGGTAATGGCGGCCGACGCCGCGTTGCCGCTTAAAACGCTGCAGGCCGCCCTGGCGGGCGGCGTCCGCGCGGTTATCCAGCCCGGGGGCTGGCAGGACGACCCGGACTGCGTGGAATTCTGCGACTCTAAGAACGCGGCCATGCTGTTCTCCGGCATACGCCACTTCCGGCATTGATACGGGCGCCGCGCTGATTATGATAAAATTAGAAAGGTTGCGCGGGAGCGGGGCTGTTTCAAATCTGATGAATTATACTTTTCCCAAACGCAGCATCCCTGCAAAGATATTCGGTTTTGTCTTTATCCTCGGAACTGTCCTGGCGTCCGCGGCCGCCGAAGAAAGGCGCTTCCAGTCCGCCCCGTTAAATCCCGCGTACCTGCAGTATCTTGAAACGCTGAGGTTCCGCCCCGCGGCGGCCGCGGCGGAACTCCCCGGAACCCCGGCGGGACATCCCCTCGGCAAGCGGCCGTCTCCGGTAAAACCATTCGTAGTCTCCCGGCCCTCGGGGGTGCGGCCCAGCAACGCGGCGGCCTCCCAGGCCGCCTATGACCTGCGCGATTACGACAGGGTGACTTCGGTGAAAGACCAGGGGTCCTGCGGCGACTGCTGGGCTTTCGGCGCGATGGGTTCCCTTGAATCCTATTTTAAGCCGGGAGAAACTCTGGACCTGTCGGAGGCGGACCTGAACGCCAACAGCGGTTTTGACTTCGGCTTCTGCAACGGCGGCAATAACTATATGTCAGCCGCCTATATGGCGCGCTGGAGCGGGCCGCTGCCCGAGGCCAGTTCCGAAGTTGTAAAGCACGCGCAGAACATGGTGTTCATCCCCCTGCGCTCCGGGCCCGCGGATAACGACGGGATCAAAAGCGCCCTGCTGGAGTACGGCGGCCTGTCCGTCGCCTTCCGTTACGCCGACGCCGATTATAATGCGGCCAACCATGCTTTTTACGCCAATCTCTCCACCAGTTCTTACAGCAGCAACCATGTCGTTACCATAGTCGGCTGGGACGACGCTTTTCCCAAGGCCAGCTTCAACGCCGTGCCGCCCGGGGACGGCGCTTTCCTGGTGAAGAATTCCTGGGGCACCGCCTGGGGGGACGCCGGCTATTTCCATGTTTCCTATTACGACGGGATTTTCGGCCGGGACGACTACACTACGGCTTTCACCGGAGAGGCTTCCTCCAACTATTCGCGGGTCTACAGTTACGACAAGCTGGGCTGGGTCGCCGATTTTACCTACGGCACCACCACCGCCTGGTTCTCAAATATTTTTACCGCCCTGGGCAATGAGGGGCTCAGCGCCGCGGGGTTCTATACAAATGACGCCGCCACCAACTATACGATCTATATCTATACCGGCGTGACCGCCGGGCAGCCGACCAGCGGCACCCTGGCCTATTCGGCCAGCGGTTCTTTCACTTCGCCAGGCTATCATACCGTGCCGGTAGGCTACGTGGGCGTCGGCGCGGGCCAGCTGTTCTCCGCGGTGGTCAAGGTCACGAACGCGAGCTATGCTTTCCCGATCCCGGCCGAGGCGCAGGATGCCGGTTATTCCAGCCAGGCCGCCGCTTCCGGGAAAAGCTATACCAGCGCCGATGGCGCGGTCTGGGACGCCCTGACCGGGGTCCCGGCCGGAGATCCCACCAACGCCGCGCTGAAAGTATACGCGGTCTCCAAGCCCCCGGCGGGAACGGTAACGCTGACCGATAATCTCTTCAGGCCCCAGAAAGATCCGGCGGTGAAATGCCAGGTCGCCGTTACCATTTTCGCGGCCGGTACGGTGACGGTCAAAGCTTACACGATGAACGGCGCCCTTGTGCGGACTATTTACAGCGGACCGCAGGGCGCCGGCACCACGAATTATTCCTGGGACGGTAAAACCGATAACGGGAATTTTGTAGCGAGCGGCCTTTACCTTGTGAATACCAAGGGCCCCAGCACGAATACTACCGAGAAAGTGGTGGTGATAAGATGAGGAGTTGCCGCGGAGCTTTGCCGGCGGCCGCCGCCCTTGTCTTATTCGCGGGAGTTTTTGCGCTCAATGCCGGTCCCGCGCGCGGCGAGCCCGGTCTTACGGGCGCGCCCATACTGACCAGACCGCTAGGGGCGCGGTCCTCCGGCATGGGCCGGGCGTTCACGGCGGTGCCCGGGGATGTCGAAAGCGTTATGTATAATCCGGCGGGGCCCGGCTTCGCGGCGCGCAAAGAAATTTATCTGGCGTACATGAACGGCTTCGCCGGCGGCAGCTACGGGCTGGCCGCCGCGCCGCTGCGGCGGGGGAAACTCGTAGTGACCCCGGCTTTCCTTTATTACACTTCCGGCGAAATGGCGCTGAATCTTTCTCCCGCCAACCAGTCGTTCGGCTCCAGGACGAAAGTGATCGCTGAACTCGATAAAGTGCTGATGCTCTCCGCCGCCTATGCGCTGCAGGAGAACCTGTCCGTGGGCGCGACGCTTAAATTTACGAGCATAGAGCTGGCCGAGGCCGCTTCCGCCTCGGTAAAACATTACGACCTGGGCGCGCTTTACAGGGTTACGGACGGTTTCAGCGTGGGCGCGGCTTCGCTCAATAACGGCGAGGCCGTAAAATTCGAAGAGCAGGGCGCCCCGGCCCCGGCGACCTTGCGCGCGGGCGCGGCGTATAAATTCGAGGTTAACCCGCCGAACCTGCTGGACAGGTCGTCCGATCTTTCCTACAGCGATATCGTCCTGACGGCCGACTGGAGCCGCACGGCCAGGGAAAAAGGCTATTACCAGGCCGGGCTGGAGATGAATATGCAGATGCAGGGGGGCGTGCTGATGAGCCTGCGGGCCGGCTATCTGCCCGGCCGGCCGCAGGAAAACTTTACCGTCGGCCTGGGCGTCAGGAAAGGGCAGTGGAATTTTAATTTCGGGTACGAGGCCTCAAAAGACCTCGACGCCCGCATGCCGGTCTCGGTCGCCTGGGAATTTAAATAATATTCAGTTCCCTGCCTACCTTGGTGAATTTCTCCACCGCGAATTCCAGGTCCTTGATCGTATGGCCCGCCGTGACTATCGTGCGCAGGCGCTCTTTGCCCTTGGGAACGGTGGGGAAATTCAGGGCCAGCGCGAAGACTCCCTCTTCAAAAAGTTTTTTCGAGAACGCCGCCGCCTTGACCGGATCGCCGACCATTATCGGGGTGATCGGGGTCACCGAGGCGCCCGTGTCGAAACCGGCCTTCTTTAATTCTTCCTTCAGGAAAGCGGTGTTGTCCCACAGCCGCTTGAGGTGCTCCGGCTCGTTGAGCAGCATCTCCAGCACCGCCAGGCAGGTGGCCGCCACCGACGGCGGCTGGGAACTGGAGAACAGGAACGGGCGCGCCACCGAACCCATGTAGTCGCGCAGGTTCTGCGTGGTGGCGGCGTAGCCGCCCACGGCCGCGAAAGCCTTTGAAAGGGTGCCTATCTGTATCTCCACCCGGCCGTCCAGGCCGAAATGGCTTACTGTGCCGCGGCCTTGCTTGCCGATCACGCCGCTGGCGTGCGCGTCGTCCACCATCACGAAAGCGCCGTGCTTATGCGCCACCTCGACTATCTCGTCGAGGTTGGCGATGTCGCCGTCCATGGAGAACACGCCGTCCGTCACCACCATCTTGCGGCGCGCCGCCCTGGCTTCCGGTGTTTCCAGGATCTCGGTGAGGTGCTTTATGTCCTTGTGTCGGTAGATCTTGCGCGGGGCCTTGGCGAGGCGCGCCCCGTCTATGATGGAGGCGTGGTTGAGCTCGTCGGAGATCAGCAGGTCGGCGTCGCTGGACATCAGCGACTGGCACACCGCCACGTTGGAGGTGAACCCCGACTGGAAAAGGATCGAAGCCTCGGAATGCTTGAAGGCGGCGAATTTTTTCTCAAGTTCCTCGTGGATTGACATCGTGCCGATGATGGTGCGGACGGCCGCCGAGCCCACGCCGTATTTTTCTATCGCCTCGATGGCGGCTTTTTTAACCTTGGGGTTGTTGGCCAGGGCCAGGTAATTGTTGGCGGTGAGGTTCACCACTTTTTTCCCGTCGATGACGGAGACCGGCTCCTGGGCCGATTCCAGCACGCGCGGCTTGATGAAGCGGTTGTCTTTTTTAAGCGCCGCCACTTCCTCGTCCGCGAATTTAAGGGTGTTGAAGGTCATAGTGTTCATCTCCTGGCTGCAGATTTATCCGACAAGGCCGGGGGCGCCGCGTTCTTACGGCACCAGCAGCACTTTTCCGCATTTCTGCTCTTTCGAGTTTATCAGGTCGAAAGCTTTCCTGAAATCCTTGAAACTGAAAGTGTGCGTAATGGCGGGCCTGGGGTTGACGGCGCCGGATTTCAGCAGGCTTTCCATCTTGTACCAGCTCCTGAAGATCTCGCGGCCTGCCACGCCCTCCAGCCGGATCCCCCGGCGCACGATGTCGCCGGCGTAGTCGATGCTCAGCTTGGTCAGTGGCAGCCCGAACGCTACAAAGCGCCCCCCGGGGCGCAGCGCCTTCAGTCCCAGCTCCACCGCGGCCGCCCCGCCGCTCATTTCCACCACCGCGTCGGCGCCTTCCGCGCCGCAGATCTTCGTTATCTTTGAAAGGCAGGCTTTGTCCGACGGGTCGATGGCCGCTCCCGCGCCCATTTTCAGGGCCAGGCGGCGGCGGTAGGGGGAAGGGTCCAGCGCTATTATCTTCCTGGCACCGCCGGCCTTCGCGATGCCGGCCGCAAAAAGGCCCTGGGGGGCGCAGCCCGAGATCAGGAGGTTCCTGCCCACGATATCTTCGGACAGTACGGCGTGCACGGAACTCCCGAAAGCGCCCATCAGGGCGCCGACGTCCCTGAGCGTCTCGTCGGTGTGCTTCCAGGCGCAGCGGGCCGGGATGGCGGCGTATTCGGCCAGCCCGCCGGGCGTGTCGCGGCCGATCACCCGCAGGTACTGGCAGATGTGGCGCTGGTCGTTGCGGCACTGGCCGCAGACGCCGCAGAAAATATGGGATTCAACGGAAACGAAGTCGCCTTTCGCGAAGCCCCTGGCCAGCGAGCCGGTCTCCACTACTTCGCCGCAGAATTCCTGGCCGAAGATGAACGGCAGGCGCTGGGGGGGGAACAGCGGGTCGGTCCAGTTGTAGGCGGTCATGTCGCCGGGGCTCAGCGAGGCGGAGGTGACGCGTATCAGGAGTTCGTCCTTGTTGATGACGGGCACTTCCGCGTCGCGGTAAGAGGCGCCCGGCGCGCGGGACGTTTTGACTATTGCTTTCATTCGTGGCTCCTTGCCGCCTGCCCGGGGTCTCCGGCGGCTCTGATATTATGATATAAAAAAACGGGGTTGCCGGAGAAATTTGTTTACTTGCCGAAAAAATTTAGTAAATTATATGCATGCCTCAACTGTCGCGGACATTGCCCGCAGAAGACCGCCTTGTGCTGCTGCCTAAAAACCCGGGCGTTTTTTTTGTGCTGTGGCGGTTCTGCGCTTCGCGCTCGGAGGCTTTCGGGACCAGCGCGCTCGGCCCCGAGGTGGAGCTGCGCCTGTTCTGCACCGACGACAAGACCCAGTCCTCCTCCCGCAGGGCCGCGTGGGGCGCCGGCGGGGCCTATCTCGACGTCCCGGTCCAGGGGAAGACTTACGCGGCCGCTCTTTACGCCCTGCGTTCCGGCGAGTGGGAAAAGATCCTGGAATCCAATTCCGCCGCCGCCCCGTGCGCGGCCGGCGCGGCGGAAGAGCGCGCCTACGCCAGCCTGGAATTCCACAAGCGGGGGCTCCTGTGAGTTCGCGCGGCTCCCTGATGTTCGTGCTGCACGCGCATTTGCCGTACGTGAACCATCCCGCCGATTCCAGCTTCCTGGAAGAGAACTGGTTTTTCGAGGCGGTGGCTGAGACCTATGTCCCCATAATTTCCTCGCTCGAGCGCCTTGCCGCCGAGGGTATCCGGCCCGGTATCGCCATTTCCATTTCCCCCACGCTGGGAGCCATGCTCGAGAACGAAGAGCTCGAAGAGAAGATGGCGGTTTACCTCCAGTCGCGCCTTGAACTGATCGAGAAGGAACTCGTCCGGGCCAAAGATAATCCCCCGCTGCTCAAGACCGTAAAGCTTTACCAGAAACTCTACCAGGACGCCGACGCCCTGATGCATAAATACAGCGGGGACCTGATCACCCCGCTCAAAGCGCTGCAGCATTCCGGGCAGATAGAGATAATAACCACCTCGGCCACGCACGCCGTGCTGCCGCTGCTGGCCAGGCCCGAGGCGCTGCGCGCGCAGCTGGCCGTGGCGGCGGAGGATTATTTCGACCGGTTCAACCGCAAGTCTTCCGGCTTCTGGCTGCCGGAGTGCGGCTATGAGCCGCGCCTTAATTCCTACCTGAAGCTTTCAGGTTTCGCTTATACTTTTACCGAGTCCCACGCAGTGGAATTCGCCTGCGCCGAAGCCCCGGGCGGCGTTTACTCGCCCTACCGCACTGCCAACGGGGTGGGGCTTTTTGCCAGGGACGCAGCCAGCTCGCGCGAAGTATGGAGCGCCAAATTCGGCTATCCCGGCGATCCGGCTTACCGCGAATTTTACCGCGACCTGGGCTACGACGGGGATTATGAGGATATCCGCCCTTACCTGGGCTCCGACGGCACCCGGCGCCCGCTGGGCCTTAAGTATTACCGGATCACCGGCTCCGGCACCGACCTGGCCGCCAAAGAATATTACGATCCGGACCTGGCCATGGCCAGGGTAGAGGCCCACGCTTCGGATTTCCTGGCGCGCCGCATGGCCCAGACCGACGAGTTTTACAGCGCGCGCGGCGCCCGGCCGCTGATAGTGAGCTGCTATGACGCGGAACTTTTCGGCCACTGGTGGTTCGAAGGTCCCGCTTTCCTGGAGACCGTCATCCGCAAGATCCGGCAGGAGCGCCTGCCGCTGCAGTTCGTAACGCCGTCGGAATACCTGAATTCCTGCCAGGAGCCGCGGGAGATAACGCCGGGGATCTCCTCGTGGGGGGAGAACGGCTACTTCGATCCATGGGTGAACGACTCCAATGATTTTATCTACAACGCGGTCTATGCCGCCACCGACAAAATGATAGAAACGGCTAACCGCTTCCGCAACCAGGACCTGCCCAGCCTCAGCCTCAGGGCGCTGAACCAGGCCGCTCGCGAAACTTTGTTGTCCCAGTCTTCGGATTGGGCTTTCCTGCTGTATATCGGTTCCCACGCCCAGTACGCGAAGGGCCGCCTTGAAGATCACGCCGCGGCGGCCATAAAGCTGCTGGGCGAAGTGATAGAGAAAAAAGTGGACGAGGCGGAACTGGCTGAACTTGAGCAGCGCAATAACCTTTTCCCGCGCCTCGATTTCCGCGTCTTCGCTTCCGTCTCGAAATTCTGAACCCGGTTTCCCTCCAAAGGTGCACCCGTGGAAAATAACCAAATTGCTGCGGGGCCGACGGACTGGCTGCGGTTTTCCATCGCCTATGTCAAGTCGATGCGCCTGTATTACGCCTTCGTCACCGGCATCGCGGGCTGGATAGGCGTTTCCTTCTACACCTTCCTCGTCCCTGGCCAGTCCGGCGCGCGGCGCAATATCCTGATCCTGGTCCTGCTTTTCCTGAGCTGGGGCGTCAACCAGATCATCAACGATTACCTGGGCCTGCCCGAGGACCGCATAAACGCCCCCAACCGGCCCATGGTTACCGGCGAGCTGCACGCGGAATACGCGCTCAGCGTCTCCATACTCCTGCTGTGCTGCGTCGCCGGCATCTCCTGGGTCCTGAATCCCTGGTCCGTCGTCCCGATCATCCTGGGCGTCCTGCTGAACGTGCTGTACGAATACGCCAAGGCCTGGTCGCTCACCGGCAACCTTATTTTCGGCCTGTCCATCGCCATGTGCACGATCTTCGGCTTTCTTGCCGCCGGGCCCGTACCCCTGCCGGCCTTCACCACCAACCGCATCAGCGTCTTCATCCTGGTTACCGTCATGAACGGGCTGATGACCTACTTCACTTATTTCAAGGATTATGCGGGCGACAAGGCGGCGGGCAAGCGCACTTTTATCGTCAAATACGGGATCAACGCCGCGCGGGTGGCCGGCGTCCTGGGCTCCTTCCTGCCCACGCTGCTGTTCTTCTTCTTCGTGCGGATCGACTGGATCCCGCGCAACGAGATAATCTACGCGCATGATTTCGTTTTCTGCGGCGTCATGACGGTTTTCCTGCAGTTCTGGACCGCGGTCCTTTACTATAAACATCCTTACGGGGCGCGCACCTATTTCAGCCTGGTTACCAATATCCGGGCCTGCGTGGCCGGCCAGGTGACGCTGATCGCCATTTTCAACGGGCCCCTCGCCCTGTATCTTTTCGCCGCCAGCTATGTCTTTATAGG
>DAOPZW010000088.1:0-12469 GCA_035353595.1 Elusimicrobiales bacterium
GCCCGAGGTGGACCTTGGCCAGATCCACGGCGCGGTGATCCAGGGCATAGGCTGGGCCACGCTGGAACAGCTCCGCTACGGCGCGGACGGCAAAGTGCTCACCGGCGTGAACGCGTACAAGGTGCCGGACATAAAATTCTGCCCCAAACGCTTCGACGTGACCCTGCTTAAAGATTCTGACAACCCCTTTGCTGTGTGCAACAGCAAAGCCATCGGCGAGCCCCCGTTCGTGCATGGCCTGGGCGCGTACTTCGCCCTGCTGCAGGCCCTGCGCAGCGTGCGCAAGGATAAGCCCACCCCGTCGCTCCCCATCACCCCGGAGAAAGCCTTTATGTACCTGCACGCGCCGGCCGGCGCTGCCGAGAGTGAAAGCTGACGCCTCATGAGAAGAAGCTCGGCAATATTTCTTCAAGCTGTTATTGCGCTCCTCGGCATCGGCACTCTTGTTTTCTTGCTTTGGGAGCCTCAGCTCGAGGGCAGGAATGCGCACTCCACGCTCTTTGAGATCTATTTCAAAGACCCGTTCCTGGCGTATGCGTATGTCGCTTCAACGCCGTTCTTCGCGGCGCTCTGGCAGGCGTTCAGGGCGGCGGGCTATGCCGGGCAGGATCAGGCATTTTTCCCGGCGGCCGTGAAGGCTGTGCGGACCATAAAGTATTGCGCGATAGCTCTTATTTGTTTTGTCGCTGCGGGAGAGGTTTCCATTATGCTGGGCAATAGCGACGACCGCGCCGGCGGGGTATTTATGGGTATCCTCATTATCTTCGGCTCGGTCGTCGCCGCCGTCGCGGCGGCGGAGTTCGAACGGCACTTGCGCAATGCCGTGGATAGCGGAGTAAATCTTCATTGACAGCCGCGGCGCGCGCTGGTACAATCCTATGATGAAAAAGAAAGTTACGGTGCGCTATTTCGCGCTTATAGGCGAGCGGCGCGGCATCCAGACCGAAGCCTACGAAACCTCGGCCGATACCGCCAGGCAGCTGCTGCACGAGCTGCAGGCCGGGAGCGTCATTCCTCTCACCACCAACATCTCCAAAGCCTCCATCAACGACAAGTTCGTAGACTGGGACGCCCTTATCAAAGACGGGGACCTGGTCACCCTCATCTCGCCCTTCTCCGGGGGCTGAATCACAGTCATTTCGAATCGTGTGGTAGATGTGCCAGCTTTGCAAAACCGTATAGTGTCCTGTCCAGTTTAATCTGAAACATTATTTCGCCTGGTTCTGTTGACAGATTCTAGCATCTTCCGGTACTTCTTCCCATTCTTCAAGTAACTGCCACTTTTTCAACACGGCTCTTACCGCTTTGCGGCGGATGGCCCAACTGACTTTTTCGCAATCCGGGGCCATTTTCTGCTTCTCGCAGTATATGTCCAGCGCTAAATGTTCACGGTCCATATCGGCCACGCCGTGGCAATTCACGGCCTCTGCTGACTTCCCGCTCCGTCGCTCGACGTCGCCCTTTCAGGCGTAGGGCGGGACCTCCCCAGGTAAGAAACCACGCCTTCCATCCACAGCCTCCGGATTTACGCCGCCGTCCTTTGGTCGCAGGGGCTTCGCGGTCATATGCCCGCTCGCCCCGGTCGGCGCCGCCTCATATCCGGTTTCTGTTCGTCGACTCGGATGTCCGCTACGCGCTTCTTTCAGCGTCAGCCTCTCGGCCGACCGCCTTGCGTTTTGCTTGAGTTTCACTCCGACATGTCTCCTCGGAGGACTTGCACCTCCGGGCTTGGTTTCATGCTGGGCACACATAAAAAACCGCCGCTCTTTACAGGACGGCGGTTCTTCCTTCTGTTGCTCCGGTCAGAAATACCAGGAAAGGTTCACCTCGCCGAAGTATTGCGGGATATTTATATCCCACAATGTAATCCTGACGGGGGCCGAAGTATTATCCCTGAATTCATACGGCATTTTAAAACGCTTTTTTACGAGGTTCGCCGTGCCAAAAACAGAAAGACCGAAACGCTGCTGAGGTTTCCACTCAAGGCCAAGCCTTGCTATGGGCGTTATATAAAGCATTTTTGCCTTTCCCCAGCCATCAACAGCCGCAAGCTGAACGGCCGAGCCCATCCTGGACGAGTATTCATCCGGCTGAAGGGCATAGCCGGTTACGCCATAACCGGCATATAAGTTGAAAGGGTCCGTGAGCCTGATCTGATAGTTGTAAGAAACTTTCAATTCAAAGCCTTTCATCAAAGCTCGCGGGTCGGCGTCGCTCGGGATAGTTTCATCCGTACGTATCAAAGGTCCGTTCCCGCTCAGCCGGGTCGCCAGGAATGCAACGTCCACCATCCTTCTTTTGGCGGGAAAATACTTTATTCCGATCCCTTCCTGCGTCATCTCGGGCTTTTTATTAGTCGGTGTAAAGGTCACTCCTGAATAAGTGCGCGGCGCAAGTTCGGATGCCGCCGTCCCCTGGGCATACTTGCCGGTAAAGTAGAAACTCATGGTCTGGACTTCCGGAGCCAGAACAAGATATCTGAAGGCTTCCTGATCAAAAACTTTTGCCGGTACTTCAACAACGGCCACTGACACTAATTCTCCGGACTCGGTGTCCACCAGCTTAGCGTTTATCTGATATTTACCGCCAAGCCTGCTTATCCCGCCCAGCACTGCAAGTTTAGCGCCGGCCAGTTTCCCGGCTTTTGCGGCGTCCCCGGCCTCAACCGGGTTCAAACGCCGTTCCTTAAGCGCCGCATCCAGGTTCTCACGTTCCACGATGTTAAAACTGGCTTCGCGCATAAGTTTCTGCGTAAGCAGTTCTGTCACCGCCATATCCACTCTTTTGGCGGCCAGTTTCTCCTCCGCCTGGAAAGGCAATACAGCGAGAGTTGCCCGGGCTGTTCCCCGGTACTTAACAGAAGCATCTTTTACGAACTGTTTGTCTATCTTTTCAAGCTGGCCGGACAATTCAGAAGCCGAAGCCGGAACGGGGCAGAACGGCAAAGCCGCGGCAAGGGCCGCGGTCATGAGAAAAATATTTTTAAATCGCATTTCCATCTCCTTAGAAATACCAGGCCAGGTTCAACTCCGGCACAAACTGCGGAAAATCTACTTTCCATACGGTCATCGTCTCCGCCGCGCCTGTACTGGTATCGCGGATAAGCAGCGGCATGGAATAAGCCCTCTTTGTAAAAGCATAGGTACCGAACAGCGAAATACCAAAGCGTTCCTGCGGCCGCCATTCCAAGCCGAACCGCACCGTAGGAGAGAAATACCTGAAGGTATCTTCCCCGGCCGGGGTCACATAACGATAGCGGCCGGAAATACTATCGGTCTGCGGGCGGGTCGAGTCGAGCGAGAGTTTGGCATAATTAACCCCGGCGCCGGCATAAATACTGAGTTTTTCTGAAAGCCTCAGCTGGCGGTTAAGAGAGAACCGTACCATATCCCCCGATAATGTACCGTCTATACGGCTCTGATCCATTTTGCCTTCATCACTGCTGGAAACATTCGAGTACAGATAGGAAAAATCCACAAGCCAGCGCTTGGATGGAAAATACTTCAATCCGCCTCCGACCTGAACCAGGGCCGCATCGCCGCTTACAGGAGAACCAGTTAAACCAAAGTGAGTCTCAGGCGCCAGGGCAGCAACACTGCAAACCGCTCCCGCACCGGCCGCGTAAATACTTACGGTCTCGGTCTCGGGCACTAATATAAGATACCGTGAAGCCTCACCATCGAACACCTCCGCCGGGAGTTCGAACAGGGCCATGGAAACGGTCTCCGAATTTTCCGTATCCGCCAGCCGGGCGGTTACCTGGTAATTCCTGCCAACCTGCGTGATAGCGCCTGTAACTATAAGCCTCGTGCCGGCAAGCTTCCCCACCCTGACGGCTGTGTCAGCGTCGACGGCGCCCGACAGGTCCAGTTTCTGTTCTCTGAAGATATCGTCGAGGGACCCCTGCTCCAGCAGCCTGAACTTAGCGTCGCGAATGAACTTCTGTGACAGCAGTTCCGATACGGCCGTATCCACCTTTTTCTGCGCCAGCGCCTCTTCGGCCTGAAAAGGCATAATGGCCAGTGTGATCGGCCCGGTCGAGGAACTCTGCGCGACAGCCGCGGCGAACTTTGACTCTACGCCGGCAAGCTGCGCGTCCAGGCGCGCCGCGCGCGCCGGAACGCAAAAAACTGCCGGGACAGGAATAAGCAAAAGAGCTATTTTAGTTCTAAAACGCATTTAAAGTCTCCTTAAAAATACCAGGCGATATTGAGCTCGCCGGATAATTGCGGGAACTGTGTATCCCAAAGCGTCATCCTTTCAGTGGAGCCGCCGTTTTTAATGTCGAAAACCAGTTTATGGTGCACGGCCTTAAAACTGTAGGCTCCGAGCAATGATATTCTGAACCTGTCCTGGAGTTTCCATTCAAGCCCCAGGCGCGTCAGCGGTGAAACATAGTTAAGCTTGTCGCCTTCAACAACGGCGTAAGTGGCGCCGGACCCGTTATTTCCCTGAGTTCCTTCCTGATCATGTTTAAAATTAATGGCCCTGACGCCGGCGCCCAGCGACCAGTTGAAATGTTTGGATAACCTGAACTTACGGTCGAGCACGGTCTTCACTTCAATACCGTTAAGGACGGCGTTCCCGATGCCGCTGTTGCCTCCGCCCGGATTGGGCACATTAGCCGCGGCATTGCCCGGACCTATGCCACCCATAACAACACCCAGATCAAGCATCCATGCTGATCTCACCTCGTACCTTATACCGAAACCAACCCCCACCATATCGCCATTAGGGTTAACCGGCGTTATAGTCTGAGACAAATGCGTCTCGGGCGCCAGTTGTTTCCCCGCGGCGGGAGCGTACTCGGCGGCCACATAGACGCTGATGGCCTGTTTATCCGGGACCAGGGCCAGATAACCCGAGGCCTCCGTATCAAATGTCTCCACGGGCACCTCCGCGATATTGACGGAAATAATGTCCGAGGTCTCGGTATCCACCAGCTTAGCGGTTATCTGGTAGTTCTTTCCGATCTGGCTGACATTCCCCATGACCAGCAGCCTCGCGCCGGCTAAATTCCCCGCCCTGACGGCGGTCTCGGTCTCTATCACGCCGGACATTCCCAGCTTTTGTTCTTTTAATACCGAGTCCAGCCGCGCGCGCTCGAGGAGCTTAAACTTGCTCTCGCGTATCAGCCTCTGGGAAAGGATCATGGATACAGCCTCACCCACTTTTTTCTTCGCCAGTTTTTTATCGGTTTGGAACGGGAGTATGGCGACAGGGACAGGGATAAGATCGGGGAATTTGGAAGAAGCGTCCGAGACGAAGATGGTCCCGGTTTTATCCATGACCGGAGACAGTTGAGAGGCGCAAGCAGGCAGGGGCAGGCTGGCGAGAAAGGAAACAACTGCGGCAATGCACATCGTTGAGTTTATTTTACGGCCCATATTAATCCTTTTGACCGCATTAAAATGCGGCTTTAGCTCGATACTTTCAGAAAAAAATATAGAGAAGACTCCCGAATATATTAATATAGAAATCAATAAAGAAAGGCGAAACGGAATTCCCTTAATACCTTGATATTATATAAATATGCGCCCGCCAGCGAAAGCCCGGGATAAACTCAAGCCCGCGCCGCCAGGCGCCCGACCTAATTATGATACCCGTATCTCCTCAAGGGCCTAGATATCGTCCGGTCGAACCAGGTCTGGGGCGTGGACATAACCTATGTCCGGCTGGCGCAGCGCGGGTTCGCCTACTTGGTGGCGATAATTGACTGGTACAGCCGCCGGGTATTGAGCTGGAAACTATCGAACACGCTCGAAAGCGGTTTCTGCGTCGAGGCACTGGACGATGCATTGCGGCGGCACGGCAGGCCGGAGATCTTTAACAGCGATCAGGGCAGCCAGTTTACGAGCGAGGATTTTATAAGCCGGCTGAAGGCCGAGGAAACCGTGAAGATCAGCATGGACAGCCGCGGCATGGCCTACGACAACATCTTTACGGAACGGCTGTGGCGGGCGGTGAAGTACGAGGACATCTACCTGCACGAGTATCAGGACATTCCGCAGTGCAGGGCGGGGCTGGAGAGATACTTCAGCTTTTACAACACGGAGCGGCGGCACCAGTCGCTGGAATATAAGACCCCGTGGGAGACGTTCAGGGCAGGGACAGACTGGAGAGTTAACGACGGGCAGATGGGAATGATGCACGTCCCAGGTGCTCCGGTATCGTCGGTCCAGGTCTATCACCCGCTGTTTTACTCCCTCGGATATTCTCATCGATCTCTTCCTGACCGCTATGCACTTCCCGCTTACCCACCGCCAATGCGTCCCGGCGCTGATTCCCCGGCATTTCCTGAATACCCCGGCGCTGGTACCCGCGGCTTTCTCTTTCAGCCATCGACCCGTGTCACCCCTCGCGCGGGGGCGTGGATTGAAACTACGAGTGGGGCGGCCGCCTGCTCCAGCGTGTTAATGTCGCCCCTTACGCAGGGGCGTGGATTGAAACAATTATTGGCACAGGGGACGTATTTTTGCTGCATGTCGCCCTTTGCGCAGGGCGTGGAGACATGATTGTCGCAGATTGTTTGTGGCGTGAGTTGTATTGTTACCGCAAACGAGTTGAGTCTATGGAAATAGCTGCGAAGATGTGAAATGGAGCCGCCGCGGGCCCTTGCGGGCGCCGCGGCGGTTCTGTTTTTATGGGCGCGCTACTTCTTTACCGCCCTGATGGCCGCGAGCACCTTGTCGGGGGTGAACGGGAACTCGTTCAGGCGCGCGCCGGTGGCGTTGTAGATGGCGTTGCCGATGGCGGGCGCCGGTCCGTTGATGCAGATCTCCGACACGCTCTTGGCGCCGAAAGGGCCGGTCTCCTCGTAGGAGGGGACCAGGATGGCTTTCACCGGCGGCCGGTCGCGCATCGAGTAGATGTGGTAGTCCGCGAAGGACGCGTTCATCATCTTCCCGTTCTCGAAGAGGTACTGCTCGGTCAGCGCGTAGCTGATGCCGTTGAGCGTGCCGCCCTCGGTCTGGCCCTCGCACAGCGTCGGGTTGATGGCCGTGCCGCAGTCTATGGTCGAGACGTAATTGAGCACCTTCACGAAGCCGGTCAGGGTGTCCACCTCTACCTCGGCGTAGTGGGCCGCGAAAGGCGGGGGGGACTTCTTGGTGATATGCGAAGCGGTGCCGATGATCTGGTACTGGTTCTTCTGGTACAGCGAATAGTTGGCTATGTCGCTGTAAGAGACCTTCTTCGAGCCGTCCTCATTGAGCACATGCGCGTCCTCGCAGTGGACGTCCTCCGGCTTGAGGCCCAGCATCTCGGCGCCGGTGGCCAGGATCTGCCGCTTGGCGTCGGCCGCGGCCTTGCGCACGGCTTCGCCCGACAGGTAGGTGGTCGAAGAGGCGTAGGCTCCCACGTCGAACGGCGTCATGTCCGTGTCGGACGAGTAGACGATCATCTTGTCGGTGGTGGTCTCCAGTTCTTCGGCTGCGATCTGCGCGAGCACCGTGTCCGAGCCGGTGCCCAGGTCGGTGGCGCCGACCAGCAGGTTGAACGAGCCGTCCTCGTTGATCTTGATGGAGGCGGCGCCCATGTCTATATCCGGAATGGACGAGCCCTGCATCAGGCAGCACATGCCGAGGCCGCGGCGGTAGCGGCCGGTCTTGCCGCGCCAGTCGGCGCGGTTCTTCCAGCCCGCGGCTTCCGCGCCCTGCACTATGCATTCGGCCAGCGAGTTGGAGCCCACCGTCATCGGCGTGCCTTCGCGGCCTTCGCCCAAGGCGGCGAAGATGGGGGAACCCTCGCCGGGGCGGATGTGGTTGAGTTGGCGGAACTTCACGGGGTCCATGCCGATGGCCTCGGCCATGTGGTCCATCAGGGACTCGATGGCGAAGAAGGCCTGCGTGGCGCCGAAGCCGCGGTAGGCCCCTCCGACTGGCAGGTTGGTGTAGTAGGACTTGCCGTCGAAGAGGATGTTTTCGCAATGGTAGAGCGGCAGCGTCTTGCCGCCGGAGCACGACACCACGGTGAGGCCGTGGCCGCCGTAGGCGCCGGTGTTGTTGATGCACTCGAGCGCGATGGCGGTGATGGTGCCGTCCTTCTTGACGCCGGTGCGCAGGCGGATGCGGAAGGGGTGGCGGGTGCGGCCGGTGCGGAAGGTTTCCTCGCGGTCCAGGCGCCACAGGCAGGGGCGGCCGGTGCGCACGGCGAACATCGCCACCACGTCTTCCAGCAGGATCTCCTGCTTGCAGCCGAAGCCGCCGCCGATGCGGGGCTTGATGACGCGGATCTTCTGCACGGGGACGCCGAGGGTCTGCGCGACGATGCGCCGGCAGTGGAAGGGCACCTGCGTGGAGGTGGTGACGACGATGCGGCCGGCGGAGTCGATTTGCGCGAGGGAGACGTAGGGCTCGATCGGGCAGTGCTGGGCGTAGGGCGTCTCGTAGACGTCGTCGAAGGTGAAGTCGGCCGCTTTCATCCCCTTTTCGAAGTCGCCGGTTTCGCAGCCGACGCGGGCGACGAGGTTCTTCTTCGGCTCGTAGGGAATCGGAATGGGCACGTGGGCTTCGGGCTCGTCGTGGATGATCGGCGCGCCGTCGGCCATGGCTTCGTCGATGGAGAAGACGGGCGCGAGCTTTTCGTAGACGACCTTGATCTTGGCGAGGGCGGCCTTGGCCTGTTCTTCGGTCTCGGCGGCGACGGCGGCGACGCGGTCGCCGACGAAGCGGACCTTGGCATCGAACATGAAGGTGTCGTAGGGCGAGGGCTCGGGGAAGCCCTGGCCGGCGGTGCAGTGGGCGATGCGCGGCACGTTGCCGTGCCACAGGACCGCCTTCACGCCGGGCATCTTCTCGGCCGCGGAGACGTCCATGGAGACGATCTTCGCGTGCGGATGCGGGCTCCAGAGCATCTTGACGATCAGGGCGTCGCGGGGCGCGAAGTCGGCCACGTAGGACGGCTTGCCGAGGGCCAGCTGCACGGCGTCCACCTTGCGGACGGAGTGGTTGACCTGCTTGAAGTTCTTGGTTTGTTCGAGGCTCATGGGCGCTCCCTTCGAGGATTCGGAATTCAGGATTCGGAATTCAGAATGGTGGACGTGAAATCATTTCTTCGGGTGGGCGGCTTCCCGGCGGTCGAGGACGCGGCGGAGGGCGCCCCAGATCTTCTCGTAGCCGGTGCAGCGGCAGAGGTTGCCGTCCATGTATTCGCGGGCTATCTCGTCGGAGAAATCCTTCTCGGTCTCCATCAGCGCGGTGGCGCTCATCACGATGCCGGGGATGCAGTAGCCGCACTGCACGGCGCCGGCGTCGATCAGCTCTTTCTGGAATTCGTTGGGCTTCTCGAAAGTGCCGGCGCTCTCGATGGTGCGCACCTTGCGGCCTTCGGCCTGCATGGCGTAGAGCAGGCAGGCGTAGACGGCCCTGCCGTCCATTATTACCGTGCAGGCGCCGCAGGTGCCCTGGCCGCAGCCGTACTTGGTGCCGCGGTAGCCTTCGCGGCGCAGCAGGTCCAACAGCTTCTCGTCGGGAGAGGTAGCAAAGGTCTTCTTCTCGCCGTTCAGCGTAAAGGAAACGGAATTGGTCGCAGCCTTCATTATTTGGTCCTCCCGCGCGCGAATTCCGCGGCCCGCTCCAGGGCGTCGACCAGCGAAACTTCCGCCAGGTCCTTTATGTATTCGGCGCTCATGCCTTCCTGTTTGCACCACTTCGCGTCTTCCGTGGCTTTGGCCGCGGCGGCGCGGAAAACTTCAGGGATCGCCTCGTTGCCGATCAGCGCGGCCTCCACCGAGCGCAGCCGCTTGGGGAAGGGGATGGCGCTGCCGGCGGCCACGCGGGCGGCCTGGATGCGCCCGTCTTTCAGCTCGAGCAGGGCGGCCACGGTCACCAGGGAGAAGGCTGCCGCGTTGCGGGCGGCCTTCACCGAGCCGAAGCCGTGGTTGGCCTTGAGGAAAGGGATCTTCACCGCGGTAAGCAGGTCGCCGCCGGCGAAGCGCCGGGCGGGCTGGGAGGCGAAGAAGTCGTCGGCGCCGACTTCGTCCTCTTTCTTCTTGCCCGTGTAGATCATCATTCTGGCGTTCATGGCCAGCAGCACCACCGGCAGGTCCGCCCAGGGGAAGACGCGGCAGATGTTGCCGCCTATGGTCGAGACGTTGCGGATCTGGTGCGTGGAAATGCGGCGGCAGATCTCGTGCATGGACCAGCGGGGGCTGCGGTAGCGTTGGATGTCGGACAGCGGGGTGGCCGCGCCGATCACGAAAGCGCCGGCTTCCTGGCGTATGTAGGAAAGCCCCAGCCGCGTAATGTCAACGGCCGTGCCGGGGGTCTTGGTATTCATGAAGTGCAGCGCGGTGCCGCCGGCCAGCGGCATGCCTTTGGGGCCGAGCTTGCGCAGCGCGTTGCGGGCGTCTGAAAGTTTTTCGGGGCGGATGAATTCACAAAGTTTCATAGGCGTTCCTGACCTTTAAGGTTAAGATTACTATAAAAATATAGCAGATTTCCCGCGGGCTATAAAGCGTCTTGCCGGAGCGCTGGCAAGGTAAAGGACCGGGGCCAAATTTGCAGATGCGGCAGGAACGGCGTTTCGCCTGGCTGAGGCGCCGGGCCTGTCAGGAAAATGCGGGGCGTCCGCGCCTAAAAAGAGTTGCATATGCTGATTGTTCGTGTTTTATTGTAGATATATTGATTTTTAAAATAATTTGTTGTATATTTAGCTTAGCAATTAAACTTTCTGGTTAAAAAGGCGGTTATGCCCAAAAATATCCCCTGTGAAAGCGCAGCTTTGAAGAATTTCCTGGAGATACCTTATGACGAGCTGGAGGCGCTGAACCTGGAAGCCGCCGACGCCGCCGAAAAGCTTGCTCCCGCCGAGCTGGAAAAAAAATACTGCGCCTACCTGCAGGAAGAAAAGCGCCTGAAAGCGGTGACGGTCTGTTTCACCGACATAGAAGGCCGCTTCCACATGCTGGATTATGACAAGCAGCATTTTTTGCGCGCCAACGACAACCTCACTTTCGACGGCTCCTCCATACGCGGCTTTTCCGCGCAGAAGGAATCCGACCTGCGCCTGGGCATAGACTGGGGCAGCATCTTCTGGCTGCCTTCGGACGTCTTCGGCCCCGGCAAGGTGATCATGTTCGGCACCGTGCTCAACAGGGACAAGAGCCCTTACGAATCCGATTTCCGCGCGCGGCTGATAGGCCTCGCGGCCGAACTGAAGAAGGCGCGCGGCCTGACCGCGAACGTGGCGGCGGAGGTGGAGGGCTTCGTGGTGAAGGGCCTCAACGCCGAGCAGTCCTACAGCGAGATGACCGGCTTCGAACTAATCTCCTCGGGCGGCTACTTCCACTCGCTGCCGCTGGCCCCGCTGAAGAATTTTATAGACACCGCCGCGGAGGCGCAGCGCGCGATGGGGTTCCGCAACGAGAAGGACCATCCCGAGGTGGCCCCGTCGCAGTTCGAGCTCAACTTCGCCCACGCGGGCGTGGTGCGCGCCTGCGACCTGGTGCAGCTTTACAAGCTGGTCTGCCGCCAGGTGGCCGCCAATATGGGCATGACCGCCACTTTCCTGCCCAAGCCGGTCTCCGGCGTGAACGGCAGCGGCATGCACCTCAACCTCTCCTTCTTCAAAGGGGGGAAGAATATTTTTCACAGCGCGAAGGGCGAGGACGGCCTTTCGCCGGCGGCCTGGGACGCGGTTTCGCGTATCCTCAACCACGCGCAGGAATTGTCGCTGATCCTCAATCCCAGCGTGAACGCCTACCGCAGGCTGGACCCGCATTTCGAAGCCCCCAACCAGATCAAGGTCTCCTCGGTGGACCGCGGCTCGATGATCCGCATCCCGGCGGGCAACGAGAATTCCGCCCGCCTGGAGATCCGCTCCGTGGCCCCCGACGCCAATCCCTACCTGGCCCTGTACGCCCTGCTGCGCACGGCGCTGGAAGGCGAGCCCCTGACCAAGGACGAAAGCAAGCGCGACCGCGTGCGCTGCCTGCCAGGCAATATTTACGACGCGATCCGCATCTTCCGCGGCAGCGAATTCCTGAGGGGCATGCTGGGCGCGGCCCCGCACGAAAAATACGCGGCGCACAAGCAGGCCGCCGCCGACCGCAGCCCCAAGGAGCTGGGCGTGATCGTGAAAACGTCCGAAGTGCTTTTCCACCACGACGTAACCACGCAGATGCTCTGGCACAAGTTCTAGGCCCGGCCTTATGCGGAACAAAAAACATCTCCTGGCCGGACTGGCCGCCGCGGCGCTGGCTTTCCACCTGTTCGCGGGGTTTTCCTTTATCCGCTCCGCCGCGCCCACTTTCGACGAGCCGGTGCACCTGGTAGCCGGGTATTCCTATGTCTCCGCCGGGCGGCTGATGATGGACCTGACGGGGCACCCGCCGCTGTCGGAGGCGCTGTCCGCCCTGCCGCTGCTGGCGTACAAGCTCAGCAGCTTCTCTTCGCACCCCTATTCCATCAACGGCCAGATCTTCTATTACGCGGACCTGTTCCTTTATAACAATTCCGCCGGCCCGGAG
>DAOPZW010000089.1:0-12334 GCA_035353595.1 Elusimicrobiales bacterium
CATAATAATGCCGTCAGGCGGAGTGCGGTCTCTTGACTTCCTTTTTCATAGATGAATAGGGCATAGTTTAGCGGTGAAACCTTTAATATGGACTTACCGCAACAAAAAGATTACAAAAAAATTACATCTGAGTCAAATATTGGTCATCTATATCTACCATAATTACTATAATCAAAGAGGTTGAAACCTTATCTGGCAATGGAGAGGCTATGTACAGCATACTTGTGATAGACGACGAAGAGAGCATCCGCGCGGCGCTGAGCCGGGTGTTGAACCCTGAGGGTTATACCGTTTCTACCGCCGTGAACCTGGCGGAAGGTTTTGACTCGTGCGCGCGCAATAAGCCCGACCTGGTGATCCTGGACGTGAACCTGCCGGACGGCTACGGCATAGACCTCTGCCGTAAAATAAAGTCTGACCCTAAACTGCGCCACATCCCGGTTTTCATGCTTACCGGCGAGTCCATAGAAGTGGAGAACCGCCTGGCGGGGCTGGAAGCGGGGGCCGACGATTATATCCTGAAACCTTTTAATCCCGGGGAACTCATTTTCCGGATAAAAAGGATACTCAGGGACGTGCCGAAGAGGATAAAAGCGGATTAATATGGAAAAGCGCGCGGGCAGGTCCTTTACCGGCGTTCCGCCGGAGGCTGGCAAAGCCGGGCTTGTAAAAGGCCCGGCAGCCGCTCTGCCGCGCGCGGCCGGCGCGCTGGCGCTGCTGGCCTTTTTGCTGCTGCCGGCGGACAACGCTTTTCCCATAGGGCAGATGTCAGGCGGCGGCTTTGTGGTTTCACGCCGGGTGTCGGCCTCGGGCGGGCGCAGGACGGTTCTGGGCGCACTGGCTTTGAATACCACGGTGGGCGAGGCCGGGACCGGCGCGGCCGCCGGCGGCGCTTACCGGCTGCACCCGGGCTATATGAAGCTGGCGGCCCAGCCCGGCAGCGTAACCTCCATTACCGCCGTCACAAAATCCACCGGGGCGCTGGAACTGGCCTGGGCCGCTCCCGGCCTGGACGGCTTCAGCGGCGACGTGGCCGCCGGCTTTTACCGGGTGGATTATTCCTCCGATCCTGCCCACGCTTTCCGGCCTACCGTTTTTCAGCTGGAGTTTTCCACCTCCGTTACCGCCGGCGAGCCGCAGGCGCTTAATATCCCGGGGCTGCTGGCCAACACCACTTATTACACAAAAGTATATCTTTCCGGCGCGCAGAAGTATTTTTCAGAATATTCCAGCCGCAGCGACCAGTCCACGCTGGCGGATCTGCCGGTAAACCCGGTGCTGGCCTATATTTCCGCCTGCAAGGCCACAATAACCTGGCAGCTGCCGCCGGGCGGCGCCGAAGGGTACCGTACGGAGGCTTCCAGCACCAGTTTCGGCGACCTGGCCCCGGAGGGAACTCCGAAGGTCAAGCAGACCGGCGACGGGCTGCAGGCCAGCATGACGCTGGCCGGGCTGGCTCCCGCTTCCACGTACTATTTCAAAATAGCCAGCCGCAACTGGCAGGGTGACAGGAATTTTACGTCCATTCTTTCGGCGGTCACGCTGCCCGGCGCCTGCGGTACGCCGGTAATGAACCTGTACGCCTCTCCAAACCACGGCAACCGCACCGTTACGCTGTCCTGGGCCGATCCCGCCGACCCCGACATCAAGGGCGTGCTGGTGGTGCTGAGCACCAACCCAGTGGCCGAAGATTTTCCGGACGGGAACAATTTCAGTCCCGGGCAGGCTTTGGGCGACGGCCTGGTCAGGGGCATAGTTTCCACCAATACCTTTTCCGATTCCGGCCTGAAGCTCGACGTCCCGTATTATTACCACCTGTACACCCAGGATAATGACCTGGCTTACTCGGTCAGCGTGTCCACCTCCATCTTCCTGGACCTGCCGCCTATGGCGCCGGCCGGGCTTACCGCTATGGTCACGCCAGCCGGCAACCAGGTGGTGCTGGCCTGGCGCAAGGTCATAAGCAACCGGGACGGGTCCTATTTCGTCTCCGGGGCCGCGCCGATGGCCGTTGAACTGGACCGGTACAAGATCGAAAGGGCTACTTCCATTGTCAACGCTAACTGGGTAAGCGTGGCCACCGTGCCAATAGCCGCGGAGACCTATGTGGAAACCCTGCCTAATCCCGGGCAGCAATATTATTACCGGGTTACTTCGCTGGACTCTTTGGGGACTTCCGACACCGCCATGGTGGTGGATACCGGGAAAAACATTTATGTGACGGCCCCCGACCAGGTGACCCGGCTTACCGTGCCGGCCGCCATTTCCGAAGCCCTGCTGGCCAGCCACAACGCGCTGGGCAGGGACATCCTGATACGCGCGGTGGAGGAACAGGCGGCCCCGGAGGACGAGAAGGTGTTCACCGCTGTCCGTTTTGAGGCTTATACGGCCGAGGACAACAAGGTCCTCGATAAATTCAAGTTGCCTGGCCCGCAAACCAATGTCACCCTGGCCTACAAAGTGGCGGGGGACCATGTGGTGCCGGCCGGCCTGCTGACCGCCCCCGCCAGCATAGCCGCCATAGACGCGGAGAAAAACCTGGGCATGTACTGGAACAATGGCCAGAAGTACGTTAAGCTTTACGGCGATATCGACACTTCCAACCGCACCGTTTCCGTAAAAACCTTGATGACAGGCAGCTACCAGATACGCAGTTTGTACCGCGAGAGCGGCGTTACTTTCGACATCTCGAATTTGTCCAATAAGATGATAACGCCCAACGGGGACGGGCGCAATGACGCCGCCGTGTTCCTTTTCGACAATCCCAAGGACTCCGGCTACTCCGGCAAGATCTTTGACGCTGAAGGCGCTTTTGTTGCGGATATGGTTCCCGGACCTATCGACGATACGCTGAAATGGGACGGCAAGGCCAACGGCAGGGTGGTGCCGGGCGGCGTTTACGCTTACCAGATAAGGGCGGAGGGGAAACTCTTTACCGGGACTTTGGTGGTGGTGCGTTAAGCGGCATCGCTTCAATTTCTGCGTTCTGCCGGTTTACGGCCCCATTCTTAAAAAAACATTGTTTTATATTGATTTTTTGCGTGTAAAAAGCAATAAGCATATGTAAATTCAGCAAACGAGCAGGCGGTTCCCGCCGATTTTTTTTTAAGAAGATAACCGAAAGACGCCTCGCTGAGGCGTCTTTTTTATGTCTTCTAATTGTTTGTAATTCTGACAATATTGCGATAATAAAAAGATTACAACAAAATTACAATTGCGTCAAATATCTGTCATCTATAACTATCATAATTATTATGGCAAAGAAAAAATAGTCATGTGTTCAGTGAACTAAAATGAAAACGTTTCTGAAACAGATCTTCGAACTGTGCCAGGTTAAAAACCTGTGTGCTGTTCTGTTTCTGTTTCTGGCGTCCGTGCCCCTGGCGGATGCGGCCTTTACCGACCTGGGCGCGGGCGCGCGCGCCACGGGAATGGGCAACTCCTTCGTGGCCATCGCCGACGACGTTTTTGCCGTGCACTATAACCCGGCCGGGCTGCCGCTGCTCACCCAGCCCGAACTGGCCACGGCTTATACCAAGCACCTGATGGGCCTGTCCGACGGTTCCAACCTGAGCACTTCTTTCGTGGGCTACGCGCAGCCCCTGGGCGGCGCGCTGGGCACGGCGGCCCTGTCCTGGCAGCAGTTCAGCCTCAACGGCGGCCTATACCGCGACCAGGCCATGTCCCTTTCCTACGGCAACAAAATTTTCAAAGACCTGGGCCCGGGCAACCTTTTCGCCGGCCTGAACCTGAAAATGCTCAACCGGTCTTTCGGAGTTACGCCTGAGGCTTCCAACGCCATGGACGGCCTGCTGGCAACCGGCCAGGCGGACCCGCTGCTGTCCGGCAAACGCAGCGTCAGCGCCCTGGATATAGACCTGGGCTTTCTCTACCGCATGTACGAAAAATACTCGGTGGGCCTTTCTTTGGGGCATGTGACGCAGCCGAACGTGGCTTTCGATCCCAACGCCACGGATACCCTGCCCCTCAGCGTGAAACTGGGCGTGAACCGCCGCAGCCTGCTGGGCAATGTGGGCGTGCAGTATGAAACGCGGCGGGGCCCCGTGGCCGCGCGGGACCAGCGGCTGAGCATAGCGCTGGAGCGCTGGTTCCCCTGGCTGCTGGTGGGCAATGTGGGCGCGCGCGCGGCTTTAACGATGGGCAACCGCGAATTCCAGCAGGTTTCCGCGGGAGCTTCGTACAAGAACCGCCAGATCAGCGTGGATTACAGCTTTTCCCTGCCGCTCAACTCCGTAACCCCGGCCGCCGGTTCCCACCGCATAAGCTTCTCGCTGCGCTTCGGGCCCGCTGAAGAGGCCGAAGAATCTGTCATAACGCTGTTGGCCGCCATGCGCCGGCTGAAGAGCGGCAACCTCCAGGAAACGGCCGCGGCGCAGAAACCGGTCGTCCAGCAGCCGGCGGCGCCGGCCCCCGCGCCCGAGCCTTCGCAGACCGCGCAGTTCGAGAAATACGTGGCGCGCGCCAAGGCCCTGCAGGCAGAGGCCCAGTACCGCGAAGCCCTGGCCCAGCTCACCAAAGCGGTGGAAATAAACCCCGGCAACGCGGACGTGATGAACGACTTTACAAAACTTAACTTTATTGCTACCGTGGTCAGGGGTTTACCGGATTACAAAACCGACCAGGCGCAGATGGCCTGGCATCAGGGCATTCTGGCTTATCTGGCCGGCAATGACGTAAAGGCTATGGAAATGGTCTCGAAGGCTTACAGTATGCAGCCTGAAGCCAGGAACCTGGAGGCTTTCCTCGGCCAGCTGGAATTCGTTACCGGGCTGCGGCGCGCGGCGGCGCCCGGGGCTTACGTGGCCGCGGTGAACGTGGACCAGGTACTGGTTAAGCTGGCTGCCGCCATGGAGAAGACGAATTATCCCGAGGCCATAGAGCTGAGCAAGGAAGTCATCAAGCAGGACCCCAATAACCTGACGGCCTGGGAAACGCTCGGCGTCTCCTATTTCGCCATAGAAGATTACAGCAACTGGCTGGTAACGTGGGAAAAGGCTTATGAGCTTGAAACCGACCCCGCCCGCTGGGCGCAGCTGAACCTGCGCCTGAAAGCGCTGGGCCGCAAAGCGGAGCAGCAGCCGGCGCCCGCCGCGTCCGAGCAGGAGCAGCCCGCCGCCCTGGAACTACGCCGGCTGCTGGACAGCGCCGATGCCGCGGTAAGCAAAGGCAATTACAAGGAAGCCATAGAGCTCAGCCGGGAAGTGCTGGCCCAGGAGCCGGCCAATGTGTCCGCGTGGGAGAACCTGGGCATCTCTTATTTCGCGCTGGGGGATTATCCGAAGTGGGTGGAGGCCTGGGAAAAGACCCGTACGCTTGAAAAAGACCCCAAGCGCTGGGAAGCCCTGAACCGCTACCTTAATACCCTGCGCCGCAACTTCGCCCCGCAGCCAAAAGAGGCGGCTTCACAGGAAGATATACAGCGCCTGTATAATTCGGGCATTGATTCCTACACCGCCGGCAAGCTGGACAAGGCCAAGGCGTATTTTGAAAAGATCCTGCTGCTGGATCCCAAAAATGAGAAGGCGGCCAAAGCCCTCAAACGCGTCAACGAAGATCTGAAAAGGTAAAGGTTAACCTGAACATATGCGAATTCAGACCAAGGTAATACTTTTAGTCGCAACTCTGCTGTGTCTTGTGGTGGGCAGCATCTCCGTAAACCTCTTCTGGTTCACGCAGCGCCAGGTGCAGGCGAATTCCATGGCCCGTATCGACGTGATGATGAACAGCGTCGTCAGTATCGCCAAAGAATCCCTCAGGGCCGACGACGAACTGATGCTGCTGAGCTACCTGAAGAACATGGTTAAGGAGTACCCGGAAATTAAGCTGGCGCTGGTGCGCCGCAAAGGGCATAGTACCGTGGTAGGGCAGCTGCAGGAGAAGATCTATTACAGGACCGTTGCGGTATCCGCGGGCCTGGATACGGCCGGCAAGCTTGACGAGCTTTCAATCCAGATCGGCTTCTCACAGCCGGAGCTGGACAACCGGATAAAGCAGGAAGGCGCTTTGCTGCTGAAAAAGATACTGCAAAGTTCCGCTATCAGCTTTTTTCTGGGCCTATTAGGCGCCTGGGTGGTAGGACGGAAAATAGCGGCGCCGATTACGGCCATAGCCACTAAAATGCGCGGCTCCTGGGAGGCCAAACTGCTGAAAAAGGCGGAAGTGGCCGGGGATGAAATAGGCTACCTCGAGGCGCAATACAAGACGATGTCCGCAAAGATAGCGGAAGCCGCCCAGTTCAAGGAAGACCTGCTGCTGACTTTAACTCACGAATTGAATAACCCGCTGGCGGGGCTGAAAGGCCTGCTGTGGGGCTTGCAAAGCCCTAAAGCCTGTGAGAACCCGGAAGCGGTGCAGGCGGACTGCAAGATCATGTCCGACGCCGTTAACGTGATGGAATTGTCGCTTTCCAACACTATACAGCTGTTCAAGCTGCGCGCCAGCCCCGCCCTGAGGCGCGAGCGCGTGCTGGTGAACGATATCATGGCCCAGGTGCTGCAACTGCTCAGGCCGGCGGCGCAGGTTAAAAGCCTTACGCTTGAGGAAGATATCCCGCCCGACCCGATCTATGTTTCCGGCGACCCGGAAATGGTGCGCCGTATAATTATTAATTTAGTTTCCAATGCCTGCAAATACACGCCCTCCGGCGGCACTGTCGGCGTTAAATTGGCTGAATCCGGAGGAAATATACAAATTGCGGTTTCCGATAACGGGCCCGGCATCGCGGCGCAGGACAGGGAAGCCCTGTTCACCAAGTTCTACCGCGTTCCGGGGCCGGATGGCAAGCATCAGCGCATCCCCGGTTCGGGGCTGGGGCTGGCCATAACAAAGCAGGCGGTGGAGCTTCACCAGGGGCGTATCTGGGTGGATAGCGAGAAGGGCAAAGGCTCTGTTTTCAATGTTGTTCTGCCCAAGGGATTATAAATTTATTTATTAACAACAAGCAAAGGTCGAGCATTTGATCTGATAATCAAATAGCAAGATCAAATGTGCATCATAAAAAGATTACAAAATGATTACATTTACATCATATAACCGTCACTTATATCTATCATAATTATACTGTAAAGAGTAATTTATGAAAGACCAGAGCAGCATATTAAATCTCCGCGGGATTAACCCGCTGGAATTTTATAAACCCTTAAGGGGTCTGCTCGTTTGCGTTCTCCTCAATTTCTCCGTCGTGATCTCAGCGTCCGCGCAGACCGTTCCCTCGATGATAAACTTCCAGGGGCGCCTGACCGACACCCTTAACAACCCGCTGGAAGGCAGCCATGACCTGGTGTTCAAAATTTACAATGTCGCCGTTGCCGGGAGCCCGCTGTGGAGCGAAACGCAGAACGGCATAGTGGCCGTGAACGGGGCTTTCGGCGCGCAGATAGGCGGCGTAACTCCCATCCCGGCCGCGGTTTTCGGCGGGGCTTCGGCTTACCTGGAGATCACCGTCGACGGCACCACGCTCAGCCCGCGCGAGCGGCTTATCGCGGTGCCCTACGCCTTCAACAGCCAGCTGCTGGAAGGGCGCGATTACACGGCCTTCGTGTCCACTTCCGCCAGCCAGACCATACAGGGGACCAAAACTTTTACCGCGCCGCTCAACATCAATTCCGCCGCGGGCCTTGCCACCACCAGCCAGCCTTACATCAATGTTTCCACGAACGTGGTCGTGTCGGCCGCCCAGTTCCGCTTCGGCAATTTTTCTACCGCCCCTTCGGCCAACGCGCTGGGCAAAGGCGCGGTTTATTACAATACCAGCCTCGATTCGCTGTACGTGTCCAACGGCGCCAACTGGGTGCAGCTGGCCGCCGGCGGCGTGAGCCCCTGGGGCGAGAGCGCCGGCGCCGTGACGCTCAATACCAATTCAAATAAAGTAGGCCTGGGCAAAGCGCCGGTCGAAAAGCTGGACGTGGCCGGGAATATCAAAGCTGACAATGGCATAATTGCCGCCACCGGCGAGTTTTCCGGCACCGGCGCCGACGCGCTGACCGTGGCCGGCGGCATAAAGGCCGGCGGCGTGAATATAATAGGCGCCGACGGCAGGATCCCCGCCCTCGGCGCGGCCTATATCGCGGACCTGGACGGTTCGGCGCTGCTCAATGTAAGCACCGCGCAGTTCGCCGCTGTCGCCGCGGCTACAACCACGATAGCCGGCAGCCTGGCGGCGGAAATATCGTCCCGGGCAGCCGCCGACAGCCTCCTGGCGGCCTCTACCGCCCCCCTGGCCAATGCGGGCAACTGGGATAGCGCTTACGCCTGGGGGGACCACGCCTCCGCGGGTTATGCTACTCCGGCCATAATAGCCGCCATCAGCGAATCTACCAGCGCGATACGGGCAAACCTGGAAAGCGTGATAGTGTCTACCGGCGAGCTGGCGGGGGGACTGGCTGCGGAGACCGGCAGCCGCGCCGCCGCGGACAGCGCGCTGAGCGCCCAACTCGGTACAGTAGCCGTCGACACCGCCGCCATAGCCGGCAGCCTGGCCGTGGAGATCTCCAGCCGCGTAATTGCGGATGATGTTTTAGCGGACAGGTTAAACGCCGTTGCGGTGGCTACGGACACCCTGGCCGGGCTGGTAGCGCTGAAAGCGGTGCACGCCGAAGTGATCGCGGCCACCACTACCCTGGCCGGCAGCCTGGCGGCTGAAATCTCCGCCAGGGCCGCTGCCGACAGCGGCCTGGCCGCGCAGCTAAACAGCCTGGCGGCCTCTACCGCCCCGCTGGCCAATGCCGCCAGCTGGGATACCGCTTATGCCTGGGGCAACCATGCCGCCGCGGGGTATGCCAGCCTGGAGTCTGTGGCGGCCTTCGGGGTATCCACCGGCGTTATAGCGGGGAACCTGGCGGCTGAAATCTCCGCCAGGGCCGGCGCCGACACTCTCCTGGCAGCCTCTACCGCGGCCCTTGTTAATGCCGCCAACTGGAATACAGCGTACAGCTGGGGCGACCATGCCGCCGCGGGTTATGTCACACTGGCCGCCGCGGCCGCCTTCAACGTATCAACCAACACCATACAGTCAAGCATGAACAGCGTGATCGCGTCTACCGGTGTGATAGCCGCCGACCTGGCGGCTGAGATCTCCGATCGCGGAAACGCGGATAATGCCCTGGCGGGCCGGTTAAACGCCATTGCGGCGGCTACGACCACCCTGGCCGGGCAGGCAGCGCTGAACAGCGCCGAAGTGATAGCGGCCACAACAACTATAGCGGGTAATTTGCAGAGCGAAGTAAGCAACCGCGCGGCGGCGGTGGCCGGCGAAGCGGCCGCGCGGACCGCGGCCGATGATCTTATCGCCGCGGCTACGGATACCCTGAAAGGACAGATAGCCCTTAAGGCGGACGACTCCTCAGTGGCGCATTTGGCCGGCACGGAGACGATAACCGGAGAAAAAACCTTCACAGCGCAGCAGACTTTCGCTTCGGATGCGACTTTCCAGGGAAAGGTCGGAGTAGGCGTGGCTTCTCCGGGCGCTAAATTTGAAGTAAAAGATACGATAACAAGCGGCCAGAAACTGGCGGCGTTCTACGAAGGCAACGACATGGTTTTCTGGATAGAAAAGAAGTAAGAAGTTCAGCGGAGACAATATAAGTGAAGCATAGTAGAAATAAGTTGCGGGTACACGGAGATAATCTTATGAGAAACAACGTTGTTCTATACATCATGCTGCCCTTCATGCTGGCAATTGCAAGCGTAAGCTTGGCTTTTGCCGCAGATAAAGGGATATCTATGAACGTCGCAGACGATTTGATCGTCCACGGCGTTGAAGGCTCGAAAACCGATGCCGACCTTAAAGTTAAGGGGTATTCAGTGTTCGGTACGACCTCCGCGGCTTATCCCGCAGTGGTTACGTCAGGTCAAGGCGGGGTGTTCATGAACAACCTGGAAATAGGAACTAACGCCTATCTCTGGGGGAAACTGGGCGTCGGGACCGCCACGCCGTTCTATATGATAGATGTTGCGGGCGGCGGCCATTTCACCAGTTCGATGACCGTTGACGGCTTTTATTACGGCGATGGCTCGCGCCTGACCGGGGTTATAACCTCTACCGCGGTCATAACGGCCAGGATAGACGAGGTAGCGGCTTCAACCGGCGCGATAGCGGGCGACCTGGCCGCCGAGGCGGCCGCCCGCGGCGACGCGGACCTGGCGATAGGTGTGGCCACCGGCGCGCTGCGCGGGGACCTGACCGCCGAGACGACCAACCGCGGCAACGCTGACAACGCGCTGAGCGGCAGGCTGGACGTGGTGGCCGTAGATACCGGCACGATAGCCGGCAACCTGGCTAACGAAGTTATAGCCCGCGGCGACGCGGACCTGGCGATAGGTGTGACCACCGGCGCGCTGCGCGGGGACCTGACCGCCGAGGCGGCCGCCCGCGGCGACGCGGACCTGGCGATAGGTGTGGCCACCGGCGCGCTGCGCGGGGACCTGACCGCCGAGACGACCAACCGCGGCAACGCTGACAACGCGCTGAGCGGCAGGCTGGACGTGGTGGCCGTAGATACCGGCACGATAGCCGGCAACCTGGCTAACGAAGTTATAGCCCGCGGCGACGCGGACCTGGCGATAGGTGTGACCACCGGCGCGCTGCGCGGGGACCTGACCGCGTTGGCCGTGTCCACCGGAGCGATAGACGCCTCAGTGGTGCATTTGGCCGGAGCGGAGAATATTACGGGAGCCAAGACCTTCACTGCCGCCGCGGATTTCACCCTGCAGAGCCCTACCGTACCCGGGGTGACGGTATCTTCGGGGATGGTGGTTGCGGCCGGGAACGTGGGCCTTGGCGTGGCGGCTCCCGCTTCCAAGCTGGAAATTAAAGACACGCTCACCAGCGGGCAGAAACTGGCCGTGTTCTACGAAGGCAACGACATGGTGTTCTGGATAGAGAAGAAATAGGGAGTCTTCAGGCTGTGCCGGAGGGAACGCTCCGGAGATAAAAAGTCGGCGGGCTTGCGCGGAACGGCCGCGCAAGCCAGGGTAATATGAAAAACAGTAAGCGGTCAACACTAGTGCTGTCTATCGTCCTTGCAATAACGGGCGTTGGGGCGGTTTATTCCCAGGATAAGGGAATAACCCTCAACGTCGCGGACGACCTGACGGTATTCGGAGTTGACGGCACAAAAGCGGACGCGGACCTGAAGGTAAAGGGCTATTCCGTTTTTGGCGCCACCAGCGCGGCGTATCCCGCCGTGGTGACATATGGCGCCGGCGGCGTATTCATGAGTAACCTCGAAGTGGGCGCCAACGCCTACCTTTGGGGAAAACTCGGCGTCTCTACCGGCGCGCCGCAGGGCTTGTTCGACGTGAAGGACTTCTTCACGGTCACCGAAAGCGGCCGCGTCGGCGTCGGTACTATTTCTCCCGGCTACTTGTTCGAGGCGGCCGGCGGCGGGCATTTCACCAGCTCTATGACCGTTGACGGCGGCTATTACGGCGACGGCTCGCGCCTGACGGGCGTGATAACCTCCACCGCGGCTATAACGGCCCGGATAGACGATGTTGCGGTTTCCACCGGTGTGCTGCAGGCCAGCCTGGACGCTGTGATCGCTTCCACCGGCACCATAGCCGACAGCCTGGGCAGCCATGTGGCTACCACCACCCTGCAAATGTCGGGGTTCGACATCGCGGGCGTTTCCACTATAACCACCGCCGGGCCCTTTGTAGCGGTTGCCACCAATGTCTATGTTGCCGGAAATTTAGGCCTGGGGATAGAGAACCCGCAGCAGAAACTGGAAGTTAACGGCTATGTGAAAGCCGCCGGCTTCTGTATAGGGAACAATTGCCAGGTAGGGACCCTGGGCGTTTTTGTCGGCGCTACAGCCACCGCTTATAACGGCAACCGGGGCGGCTATACCACCATCAACGGGCTGTGCAACGCTCAATACACCGGTTCTCATGTATGCACTAATCCTGAGATCTTGTTTTCCATCTACAGCGGGAATTTCGCCTCTTTCCCGGTTGCTACGCTCTGGATAGTGAATGGCCCTCCCGGCTATGCGGCCAATTCCAACGACTGCCAAGGCTGGAAGAGCGGAGCTTTCGCGGATTATGGTCCGGTTTGGAACAAAACGTCCGCGGGTGACGATGGTTTTGGTTCTTTAAATCATTGTGACAGCAGTCCTAATCTGCGCCAGTTCGCTTGTTGCAGATAAAGTTTTGAAGTGAAGCGGTTGGTAGTATTATGAAAAGAGCTGATAAAATATCCATAAAGAAAGGAGCGGCTGTGAAATACAGCTTGCTGCTTTCGGCTTTTATCGGCTTGTTCGCGCCCTTTGCCGTTTTCGCCGCGGACTGCAGTGTTTCGCATGGCACTTCCCCC
>DAOPZW010000090.1:0-12152 GCA_035353595.1 Elusimicrobiales bacterium
GCTCGCCGCAGGGCCCGCTTTCGCAGGCGCTGGAAATGTTCAAGAAGAACGAACTGCCCGAGATCACCCCCGCCGACTGCTGCCAGGGGCATGGCTGCCATTAAGCACAGGCTGCACGGGAGCTGCGTGGCCTGCGGGGAAAACAACCCCGCGGGCCTGCGGCTGAAATTCGAAAAACAGACCGATGGCTCAGTAAAAGCCGCCGCTTTTTGCGTGAAGGAATTGACCGGTTATGATGGGCTCCTGCATGGCGGGATAGCGGCTTTGATGCTGGACAGCGCCATGACCAACTGCCTGTTCTCGGAGGGCGTCACGGCCCTGACGGCCGAGATGACGGTGAAGTACAAGGCCATGGTCAGTATCGGCCGGGCGGTTATCCTCACCGCCAGGATCAAGGCGGACCGGGATCCGCTCTATCTTGTCTGCTCCGACCTGTCCCAGGACGGGAAGGTAAGGGTTTGCGCCGAGGCTAAATTCATGAGGACGGCAGCGTGATGGAAGAAAATATGATGCCGATCGGAGAAGCCGTAAAAAAATACTCGGGGCGCATGAACGATTCCGACGCCTCGGCCGCCACCACGCTCTATAAAGCCATGGCGGACCATCTGCTTCAAGACTAGTTTTTGTAGAATATAGATATGAAGTTCCGGTTCGTTAAAGCGCTGCTGTGCCTCGCCTTCGCAACCGTCGTTGCGGGGGCCTGGGACCTGCACATGCTCGGCTCCGCCCACGAGGCGGGGGAGAGCTGCCAGGTATGCGCCGTGGCCTCCGCTCCGGAACTCAATGCCGACTGCGGCAGCGACCTGCTGGCCGTGCCCCTGAATTTTATCGGGGCGGTTCCGGCCCTTTCCCAGCCTATGCCGGCGGCAGTTTCCTCAACAGTCTTCTCTCCCCGCGCTCCGCCTCTCCTTTAACCCGCAAAAGGTATCGCGTACCTTTGGGCTTTTTCCAGCCAAGACCCCGAAAATGTGCCTGGCACCTTTTTGGGTATGTTGATAGTTTTAAGGAGTCCTATGAAGAAAATATTTTTACTTTCAGTATTTTTAGCTTTTACGGGCATTGCGGGAGCGCAGGAGGCGGGCACGCCGCCGCAGGGTATGCGCGGCACGGCGCTGAACCTGCCGGACATAAGCGCCCTGGGCAACATCACCGGCTATCTGAGCGACGATAAGTCCGATACCGGCCGCAATGAGCTGGGGATACACGAAGTGGAGACCGCCTTCCAGGGGTACATCTACCCTGAAATGCGCGCCGACATCATCCTGGCCATACATAAGCACGACGGCAGTTATGAAAGCGAGATCTGCGAGGCCAAGGCCAGTTTCATGAACCTGGCTGCCGGCCTGTCGGGGGAAATGGGCAAGGTGCACATAGACTTCGGCCGCGTGAACAAGCTGCATACCCACCACCTGCCCATGGTGGACAAGCCGGCCGTGCTGACCAACTTCTTCGGAGACCATGAACTGGCCGGGCAGGGCGCCACCGCCAAGTATCTGCTGCCTTTCCTGCCGTTCTACACGCAGTTCCAGGCCGGCGCCTGGACCGTGGCCGGGCACGAACACGGGGTCACGGCTGATCATCCCGAGGATGTGCTGAACGTAAACGGGGCCACGGTTTCGGTCCCGTCGCTGGTGCATGAGGACGCCGACTTTTCCCCGGCCGGCAAGGTGTATACCGCCAGGCTGAATTCCTCCTTCGAGCTGGCCGACAAGACCGAGCTGGAACTGGGCGTGAGCGGGCTGAAAGGCCGCGGCGCGCATTACGAGGAGCATAAAGACAACGTGGAAGTGACCGGCGCGGACCTGACCCTGCGGTTCTGGCCTTCCACTTATCAGCGGGTAACTTTCCAGAACGAGTGGCTGCACCTTAAGCGCGCGGTTCCTGCGGGCACCCTGCACCGCGACGGTTTCTACTCTTTCCTGAACTACCGCGCGGACAAGTACTGGGATTACGGAGCGCGTTTCGACTACGCCGAGGGCGCCTGGCCGGCCATCAGCTACGAGCGTTCTGTGTCCGCCATAGTCACCCGCCACCTTACCGAAACCTCGTACTGGCGCCTGCAGTACAAGCACCGCAACCTCGACGGCAGGAATGTCAGCGAGGGCTGGCTGCAGGTCTCGTTCGGCATAGGGCCGCACAGCCACGAGCTGGAATAAGGCCGGACCATGAAAAAAATAATGATGACCGCCGCCGCGCTGGCCCTCTGGGCCGGCGCCGCGCGGGCGGAAATAAAAGTGGTTGCCGCCTCCAGCGACCTTAGGTACATCTGCGAACGCGTGGGCGGCGCCGAGGTAAAGGTGGAGAGCCTGGCCTCGGGAGACCAGGACCTGCACATGGTGGAGCCGCGCCCCAGCATGGTCTATAAACTGAAGAAGGCGGACCTGGTGGTGCGCGTGGGTCTGGACCTGGACATGTGGGTGGACAGCCTCATCAATGCCGCGCGCAACCCGCGCCTGTTCTACGGCCGGCCCGGCTACGTGGACGCCTCGGCGGGCGTGCCGTTGCTGGAGAAGCCGGAGGGCAAGGTGGACGCCGCAATGGGGGACATCCACATCTACGGTAACCCGCATTACTGGCTGGACCCCGCCAACGCGAAGATAATGGCGAAGAACGTGGCTGCCGGTTTCACTCGCGCGGCCCCGGACAAGGCGGCCGTGTTCGAGGCCAATTACGCCGCCTTCGCGAAAGAGGCGGATGAGAGGCTGGCCGGCTGGGCGGCGCGCATGGCAAAATATAAAGGGCTCAAGGTGATCACCTATCACAGTTCCTGGCCCTACTTCGCCGCGCGTTTCGGCCTGGGCGTGGCGGGCCACGTGGAGCCCAAGCCGGGGATTCCTCCCTCAGCCTCGCACCTGGAGGGTCTGGTGAAAAAGATGAAGGCGGAAAATATAAAGGTAATACTGACGGAGAGCTATTACCCGCGCAAGGGGCCGGATTTCCTGGCCGGCAAGACGGGCGCGGCGGTGGTGACAGCGGCGGTCAGCGCCGGAGGGACAGCGGACATTAAGACTTACTTCGACGTGTTCGACCGGGTGATAGCGGCGCTGGAAAAGGCCGCTGCGAAAGAATAAAGGCACGCTCCCGGGGCGGCGGTCCGCCCCGGGGCGTTTAAAAAGAATTTATGCTTGAGATAATGCTGCCGGCCGTGGCTGCGGCCGTGATACTTGTGGGCATACACGCCTACCTTGGTGTACATATATTGGCCCGCGGGGTCATCTTCGTGGACCTTGCCCTGGCGCAGATAGCCGCGCTGGGCGCCATAACCGGGGTGCTGTTCGGCCTGCAAATGCACACCACCGGCTCTTACCTGGCTTCGCTGGCGGCCACGTTCGTGGGCGCCGGCGTGTTCGCCCTGACGCGCGGTAAAAAAACAACCGGCGCCATGCAGGAAGCGGCCATCGGCATAGTCTACGTGGTGTCGGCGGCGCTGGCCGTGATGGTGCTGGACCGGCTGCCCGGCGAGGCGGAGCATCTCAAGGGCATGCTGGTGGGCAATATACTGTTCGTCACCTGGCCGCAAGTGCTTAAGACCGCCGTACTGTATGCGGCAGTGGGGCTGGCGCATTACGCTTTCCGCGAACGTTTCCTGGCCATCTCTTTCTGCCAGGACCAGGCTTGTCAGCCGGGCCTGAGGCTGTGGGATTTCCTGTTCTACGCGCTTTTCGGCGTAGTGGTTACCAGTTCGGTGGAACTTGCGGGCGTCCTGCTGGTGTTCGCCTTTCTGATAATCCCCGCAGTTTCAGCCGCGCATTTCGCAGCCTCGCTTAAAGCCAGGCTATGGCTGGGTTGGGCTCTGGGCGTTGTTACGGCTCTCTCCGGGATAGCTCTGTCGGCAGGTTATGACCTGCCCACCGGCCCGGCTATAGTTTGCGCGTTCGGCGCGCTGGCGCTCATTTCTTCAGCCGCCGGGCGCCTGCTGTGGCCGGAGGGGGGAGGCTGGCGGCCCTTAGCGCTGAAAACTTCCGCGCCGCCGTTGAAGAACATGCGGAACTCCGCGGGCAACGCTTGACGCCCATTTTTCTTTAGTGCTACTATATGGACATAGGTAACACTAATGGCCAATAAACTTGTCAGGTTCGGCGTTTCGCTGGAGGGAGAACTCCTCCGGCGGTTCGACGCTCTTATTGGCGCGGTGGGGTATACCAACCGTTCCAAGGCCATAGCCGACATGATACGCAAGGAGTTCGTCTCTGACGTGTTCGCCAGGGGAGGGGAAGTGGCCGGGGCGGTAACGATAGTTTACGACCACCACAAGCGGGAAGTCGTCAACAAGCTCCTCGATATACAGCACGACTACGGCCATACCATAATCTCGGCCCAGCATGTTCACCTCGATCACGATAATTGTCTCGAGATAATCGCTGTGAAAGGGCCCGGTTCGAAAGTCAAGGCGCTGGCGGATTCCCTTAAAGCGATCAAGGGCGTGAAGCACGCCACGCTGAGCGTGACCAGCGCGGGCAAATAATTTTTTTATCCATCGGTAGCACGAAAGAAATATTGATGGCACATTGGAGCACAACATGAAGAACACGTTCGTCATCCTGGCCCTGGGGCTGCTGCCGCTGCTGCCCTGCGGGGCGGCGGCGGAGACCGAGGTCTGGGCGGGAGAGGTTGTGGGCATAGCCGCCAGGCGCCCCAGACCCGTTGAAAAAACGCCAGGCGCCGTTAGCGTGGTGGTAAAGCAGGATATCGCCGCCAAGACGGTGCAAGCCGCCGACCAGGTCCTGAACGCGGCGCCAGGAGTTTTCAACCGCAGGGGCAAAGGCCTGATGGATTCCCAGTCGGCGCTGGTGCTGCGCGGCGTGCCGGACCAGAAACGCACGCTGGTGCTGTTCGACGGCATCCCGCAGAACGACGCCTACAACGGCGTGGTTTCCTTCACCGGCCTCCAGGCCGAGGATATCGAGCGCGTGGAAGTGGCCCGCGGACCTTTCTCCGGGCTTTACGGCGGCAATGCCATGGGCGGCGTGGTGAATTTTGTGGCGCGCAGGCCGCTGCGGCGCGAGATAACCATGAAGAACGGCGCAGGCGGCGCGTTCGGGCCGGAACCGGCCATGAAGTATATGACTTCGGGCTACCTGTCCTACGGCGATAAGTTCGGCAGGAACCTAAGCGTTCTGGGCAGTTACGGCCACAAGTTTACCGCAGGCTATCCGGCCGACCTCAATGTGCAGAGCGCGGCGCCCGCGGCCGGCCTCACCGGCTGGCGCCGGACCACCGACAATACCGGCGCGGCGCGCTATCTGATCGGGGACAAGGGCGATAACGGCTGGCGCGAGAACGATGCTTCGCTGCGCGCCTGGTACGACCTGACCGATTCCGATAAGCTCAGCGTCTCGTTCACGCGCACCGACTGTTCCTACTTTTACGGCGAGCCTGATACTTATCTGCGCAACGCCGCCGGCGCGGCGGTGTGGAGTTATGGCAGCGTTAAGGAGGGCAGCTTCCTCGGCGGCGACGGCGGCCGCCAGCAGAACTCTTATTCCGCCGCTTACAGCAGGCAGGGGGAGCGCTCGGAGCTCAAACTTTCCCTTGGTTATATAGATACCCTCAAATCCTGGTATGCGACGCCGACGGCGGCCTCGGCCACCAGGTCCGGAGGTGCGGGCAAAATTTCCGATACCCCGGCCGCCTCGCTTAATTCGGAAGCCCAGTTAACCCTGCCGGAGTTCCTGCCCCGGCAGTCGCTGACCGGCGGCGTTTCTTACCGGTTCTCTAAAGCTGAGAACAGGGAGAACAGCCTGGCGAACTGGAAGAAAGAGTCCGCCAAAGGTGCGCTGACCTATGAGGCCGGCGGCAAGACCGCCGATGTGGGCGCGTATCTGCAGGATGAGGTGCGCCTGCATGCGAAGCTTACAGGCTATCTTTCTGTCCGCGGCGACTGGTGGCGCACCTATGACGGCGGGGCCAACCAGCCCGGCACGGCCGGCTATCCGGTGTCCTACGCTGCGCGCAGGGATTCGGCGGTCAGCCCCAAGGCCTCCCTGGTCTATAACGCGCTGGAGAAGACCACCCTGCGCACTTCCGCCGGCCGCGCTTTCCGGGCCCCCACGGTATACGAACTTTACCGCACCTGGACCTCCGGCACCAAGGTTTACCAGGGCAATCCCGACCTGGACCCGGAGACCGTAACTTCCTGGGACGCAGGGATCGAGCAGCGGCCCTGGAAGGGCCTGAAACTGGGCGCGGTCTATTACGAGAACAGGATGAAGCACCTGGTTTACAGCCGCACTGTTAACGCCAACCTGGTGGTTAACGACAACGCCGGCGAGGCTTTCGGCAGTGGCTGGGAGTTCGAGGCGGAACAGGTTTTCGATAAAGGAGGCAGGGTGTTCGCCAACCTTACGCTTAATGACGCCGAAATAACCAAAAATGCCGCCAATCCGGCCAGCGTGGGCAAGAAGCTGCAGCAGTTGCCGGCGCGGCAGTATGCTTTAGGCGGAGATTTCAAAGCGGGCCGCTTCACTTTCGGCGCGCTGGGCCGCTACGTGGGCAAACGCTACGCAACCGACGCCAATACGGATGTGGTGAACGGCGTTTACGGTTCGCGCGACCCGTATCTCACGGCGGAGTCCAAGGTTACCTGGGCGCCGGTGGAAGAGCTGTCGTTGTCCCTTGCCGTTCAGAATATCTTCGACAAGGTGTACTACGACTATTACCGCGCGCCGGGCCGGAGCTGGATGGCCGAGGTGACGTGGAAACTGTGAGGCCCGGGCATGCCGCCTGAACTGGCCCAGGCCCTGGCCGGCGGCACCGGTTTTCTGCTGCGCATGCTGCCGGTCTTCGCGGCCGGCGTCTATGCCGCGCAACTGCTGGAAATTCTGGGCTGGCTGAGCCCCCTGGGCCGGCTGGCCGGGCCCGTTATGCGGCTGGGCAGGCTCAGCCCCGCCTGCGGCGCCAGTTTCATCGCCAGCATAGTTTCCCCTACGGCGGGCCACGCCATGCTGGCCGACCTGCGCGCCGAGGGGCGCCTGCAACGCAGTGAACTGACCGTGGCCGCGGTGGTAAATAACCTGCCCGGCGAGATAGCCGTCGGCAAGAGCGTGCTGCCGCTGGCCGTTCCCGCGCTGGGACTGTATGGCGCGGCCTATTACGGCCTGCTGCTGTCGGCCGCGGCGCTGAAGGCGGCCCTGGTGCTGTTGGCCGGGCGAAGGCTGCTGCCGGAGCGGCAGGAAGGCGGGGCCACCGCCGCGGCGCCGGAGCAGATGAGTTTCAGAGCGGCGGCCGGCGCGGCCTTTAAGCCGGCGCTCAAAGTGGCGCTCAAAACTTCCCGGACCATGATCCCGGTGGCCTATCTTATCTATTATCTCATTGCCGCCGGAGTTTTCGATAAAGCCGCCGGACCGCTGTCCTTCATGACGCGCTGCCTGCCGCTGAACGCGGCCGTGCTGCCGGTGCTGGCTGCCCGCCTTATCAGCCCGGCCGGGGCTTATACCATAGCCGGCGGGCTGTTGGCGTCGGGCGCGGCTACCGGCCCGGAGCTCACTTTCGCCCTGTTCGCCGGGGCCTTCCTGGCCACCATCACAAGTCTGCGTTACACCATTCCCTATTATTGCGGCATTTTCGGCGGCCCGGACGGCGCGGTGATAATAGGCGCGTCGCTGGCCGCGCGTACCGCCGCTTACGGGGCGGTGCTGGCGGCGCTGGCGGGTTTCATTTCCTAGGAGGCTGTATGTCAGAAAATTCAGCGGTCAAAGATACTTACCTGGAGGGGCGGCGGGCCGAAGCGCGGGCTCGGCGGGAAAATTCCGCCCCCGCGTGGCTGGAATTCGCAGGCTTCAAGGCCGCCAAGGGCAGCTACGCGCTGGCGGCGATGGGCTACCTCAACGCCGGCGCGGCGCTGGAGGCCGCCGGCGCTCACGCCGCCGACGCGTACCGGCAGGGCTTCGAAGTTTGCGTGAAAGGCGCCCTGAAGGAGCCGGCCTTGTTCCTGGCTGCGCGGCTGGCGGGGCTGCTGGAACGCTGCGGCGACGCGGCCGGGGCCGCGGCCGTTTATGAACGCCTGGCGGACTTCTGCGAAAGCCTCGAGGCTTTCTTCCTGGCCGCCGATGCGGGTGAGCATGCCGCGGAGCTGCTGAGAATGGCGGGCAAAGATATCAGGGCTTACCGCCGGCCCGCCGGGCTCTGGCTGCGCAACGCGGCGTACTGGGCGGAAAACAAGAACGCCGGCGACGAGGCCTGGAGCCGCCGCCGGGCGGAGCTTTACCTGGAGGCCATCCTCAAATGACCGGGCTGCTTTTCCACGGGCCGGAGGTTTTCGACAGCGGCTGGGCCGCGCGGCTGCTGCGGGTTTTCCCCGGGGCGCGCTGCATGCTGGCCGGCACCATGTCGCGCACGGCCCTCTTCGACAGCGGGCTCAAAGGGGTGGAAACTCCCGGTACAATGCCTTCCGAATGCGTGAAAGCGCTCGCCGCGGCCTGCTCTTCCGTTTTGATAGCGACCAAGGGTAAAAATCCGGGCGCGGGCCTGGTCTTCGGGCGGCTGGTAGCCGGCAGGGCGGCCGCGGGCGTACCCGTGGTGCAGGCGGAATGTTCCGGCCCGGTTTATGCCGCCATGGCGGGCGCCTGCCCCCGCGGAATTTCCCGCGCGCTGGATAAACTGGGTTTCTCCCGGGCCTGCGCGCCCGACGCAAAAATAGAATTATGGAACGAAGGCGGCCTGCTGTGCCGGCGCATGACTACCGCGGATAAAGGCGATTTCGTGCTCGTCAACGGGATCGTAACGGGGCGGGCGCTGGGAGGGGAAATAGTGCTCGCCTGCAAGGGCCGTTGTCTTAAAGAGATCCGCGGCGTTAGGGTTAAGCCTCACGGCCTGGAGAAGCTGGAGCGGCTCGGCGGGGTGGACCTGGCGCTGGCCAAGCTGGCCTCGGCGCCGCGGCTGCGCCGGAGCAGAGTTTCCGCGCGCAAAGTTAAGTGTGCGGGCAGGGACGTTGTTTTTATAGACCATGCCGGCATGCATGTTTATGCTTTGGCCGGCCTGGCCGCCGGCGCGGTAACCGTAGGCGACGACACCACCGCCGTGGCCGGCGATATCCTGCGGCGTTTCGGCGTTCCGGTAATAGGCATAGTGGACGGCGACGGGGACGGGCTGCATAAAGGCGGCTTCGCCCGCGGTTCAGTAGTTCTTACGGTAAAAGCAGATGACAAGGCGGGCCTTGAAGTTCTGGCCAAGGTGTTCCGCGGAAAGAAGAGTTCGCAAGCCTTGTTCAACGAAATAAAGCACGACGTACGCTGCTTGCTGGCCGGCAGGGTCATAGCTTGCGCGGAGTATTAACCGCTCCTGCGGTAAGGCTTTTTTGTATCATGGGCGAAGGCGGCAGCCTTTACAGGAGCGAGACTATGCAAATAAGGTCCCTGCAGTTCGTGCTGGAAGAGACGCGCGCCGTGCTTCGGCGCTTCCCGGCGGCCGCCGCCCAGGAGACGCTGCGGGCCGACGGCGGCGGCGCCGCCGTTAAGGCGCGCGCCTATTTCAGCAGTTTATCCGTAGAGCGCAAGGACCCCGCCCGCCCCGAAGCGAGCAGCGCCTCGGGGCTGCTGCTGAAACGGAAACGCTAGTTCGGGGAACGCCCGATCAGCCGCCCCGCCGCTTCCAGGAGGAACGCCGGGGAGGGGGCAACGCCGGCAAAGCCCGCCTGCCTTAGAGGCCAGCGGGATCCGAACGGGCACAGATACCGGCATGAGCTGAAGCCCGGGCTACCGGGTCCAGGCTGACCGCGGCGCGCTTTACTCCAGCGCGGCCCGCGCGCCGCTGATATCTATAGCTCCCGCATGTAAGCCGTTAAGCGATATCGACAGGCCGCCTTCCACCGCGATGGCGTTTTTCATCGTAAGTATTCCCGTTCTGTTCCCGCTGATCCCGGCCGGAGAGGCAGCGGCATCGTTAAGGAATTTATTTATAATTGGCACTCTTGACAATAGACTGCCAGTATGTTATACTTTTTGCAAACAGGCTTCCAGCCTGTAAAAATACAAACACCATACGGAGGAAAACCGACTATGAGTTCCAAAAACATAGTTAACCTCAAACCGCAATCGGCGACGGCGCTGAGGCCTTTCGATTCCCTTGGCAGGGTATTTGAAGACCTCTTCGACCTGCCCCTGGTGCACGGCGGCGTCAATTCGCCCCGGATAGACATCCGGGAAACCGACAAAGAAGTGCAGGTGTCGGCGGCGCTGCCGGGGGTTGAAAAAAAAGACATAAACCTGGACCTGACGGAAAACTCGCTGGCCGTCTCCTGCGAGCGCCGGGAGGAAAAGGAAGAAAAAGGAGAGGGCGGATACAGGCTCAAGGAACAAAGCTATGGCCGCTTCTACCGCTCCTTCGCCCTTCCCGCGCCGGTGAAGACCGGCGAGGCTAAGGCCGAATACAAAGACGGCGCCCTGAGGGTTATTCTGCCCAAACAGAAAACCGCTAAAGGCCGCCAGATAAATATCGACTAACGGAGGAAAAATACTATGAACACTGAGGTAACCAAAGAGGAGGCTAAACCCAACAAGATAACGATAAATTAAATGGAACGGGCCCCGCCTCCGATCACCGGGGGCGGGGCCAGCTTTAAATAGAGGAGGCTATTATGAAAGACAAAGTGCTTTATGCCGCGCTAGGCGCGCTTATAGTAGTCTGCCTTGGGCAGGCATACTTCCTTCACGCGCAAAATACATCCACTCCGACCGTCACGGGCGATAAGTGGGAGGAAAGAGCGGAAAGAATGCAGCAGGATGCGCTCCAAAGGATACAGAAGGGGGAAGCGCTGCCGCCGTCGCTCTTTGACGGTTTCTTCAACGACGAGTTCTTCGGGCGCAGGTTCAACCCGTTCACGGAAATGGAGCGCATGCACAGGCAGATGGCCGCGCTGTTCCAGGAATCCGAAAGATCGGCGTTCAATAATTCCTGGGATAAGTGGTTCTCCGACCGGCTTGGGATGGAAGACTTTAAGACGGATATAACCCGCACGGAGAAGGAGGTCATTCTGGCTATCGTTATCCCGGGCATAGACAATAAAACGGCGGACATCAACATAAACGCGGACAGGATCAGGATATCCTTTACCGCCAGGAATATCCAGGATAAAAACGAGGCAGGCCGAAGCATGCACAGCGAATCTTCACAGAGCTATGTCAAAGTTCTGCCTGTTCCGGAGGACGCTGTGGCGGCCAGCGCCAGGACCGAAATAGAGAAAAACCGCGTTGTAGTGGCCTTTGACAGGAAAAAGAAATAAGAACGTTGCGCCGTGAAAATATGAAGAGGACTTTGCCTGTTATAGCGAAGTCCTCTTCAATAAAATGTTGCTGCACTGTCTGCTTTTAACCCGGGGGACATTATTATGGATATCAGGACAAGGCTTTTTACAGTATTCATGGGCATAGCTTTCTCCTTTACGGCTATGCTCGTTTTTGAGCATGTCCTGGAATCCAGGAGAATGGCCTTTGAAGCTGCCGAGGTCAAAGCGGAGGCCGTCGCGGACCTGGTAACCGGCTTATCCCTTCAGAACATAGAGACCGGCGAGCCGGGCCGGCTGAAAGAATTGCGGCCGCTTATCGCGCGCTTCCGGCAGATAATCTATCTGCAGGTCCAGGACGTCAAAGGCCATACTCTGTTCATGTATGCCAACCCCGGCATAAAACTCGAAGGGCGCACATCCGATGTTTCGGTGGATAAAGTAGCTGACGGCGTTTTTGACATGGAAAGAGACCTGATGAGCAATAACCGGTCATACGGCAGGCTGAAACTCGGCGTGGAGACGGGGCCGGTCAGAAAGATAGTGGAAAATGTTTTCTGGCGGGCCGGCTTTATGGGGGCTTGTTTCCTTACGGTGTTCGCTCTGGTGTTTTGGGCGGCGAGCTCCAGGCTTGCCGGGGATATGCGGCTGTTAACCGAGGCGGCGGGGAAAATAAATGACGCTGAACTGCCGGCCTTGCCGGCCGCCGCCGCCTCGTCGGATATCGGAAAGCTTTCTACCGCTTTCAGGGAGTACCACGATACGATAGCGGAAGAGAGAGGCCTGCGAAAGGAAACGGAGGAGCTGGGCCACGATTTCTTTGCCATGACCGTTCACGATCTCAAGCAGCCGATAACAGTGCTTAAAGCGGCCAATGACCTGATCCTGGAAGCGATAGAAGGGGGGGCAGGCTCAAAAAAAGACCTGGGACAGA
>DAOPZW010000091.1:0-12151 GCA_035353595.1 Elusimicrobiales bacterium
TTGAGCCCGTAGGTCAGCAGTTCCTGCAGGCCGGCGGCGTCATCGCCCAGCCCTTTCTTCCTGCTTTGAATGCCTTTGTCGGCGGCTTCGTTCAGGAGCGCTTTATAGTCTGCAGGCGCAACCCAGGCGGCGGGACCGCCTATATCCGCCGCGTTCTTTACGGCCTTCATATACATCAGCCGCGCTTTTTCCTTAATTATCTGGCCCTTCCTTATAAGCTTCTCTATGTTCCGGGGGTCGAAGTTCACGTTCGTCACGGTAGTGAACAGCGCTTCCACCACAAAAACGTCTATCTCCCTGTCCTGAACTCCGGCCAGCGCCGCGCGCCGCGCGTACATGCTTATGCCCTTGGCCTGCCATAGCAGCAGGTCCTGCAATTTCGCCGTTTCCGGGTTCTTGCCGCATACGCCCTGCACGATGCAGCCCGTGCCTTTCGCCGTTTGCTCGCACTGGTAACAGAACATGTTTTCGCTCATTATTATTCTCCTGTAGCTTTAATTTTTACCGATCCCGCGTTTGGCTATCTCGTAGATCCTGCCGTTCAAAACTTTCTCAAAACGTTTGCCGGTCTCACCCAGGAAATCTCCGAATATGCATTGCCTGGCGGCGCACACCTTGTGCTTCAGCAGGCAGGTGTTCATGACGGGGGGGCCGTCTACGGCGGCAATAAAATCCCGTACCCTGGCGCTCTTCCCGGCCGCGGACAGCGCGAACCCGCCTTTCGGGCCGCGGGCGGCCGTCACCAGGCCGGCCCTGGTCAGCTGCTGCAGCACCTTGGAGAGGTGATTGTATGAAACGGCCAGGGCTTTTGCCATAGCGGCCGCCGAACTTAAGTCCGCTTCCCGTCCGGCCAGGTAGTCCGCGGCGTGTATCGCAATGGCCGCAGCGTCGGAGATCTTTATTATGCTTTGCATTCGTTTCGGTCCTTATTGGTAATGTGGTATAAGTATACTAGTATGGGCGGAAAATGTCAACAGGCTTCTGCAGGGGCCTGAACTATACGTTAGTAACCGGGAGGTAAATAGTGAAGGCGGCGCCGCCGGCCGGCTTGTTAAAGGCGAAAATATAGCCGTTGGCGTGTACCACTATGCCGTAAACGGTGGACAGCCCCAGGCCCGTCCCTTTGCCTTTGGGCTTGGTGGTGAAGAACGGTTCGAACATGCGCGGCAGGACCTGCGGGGGAATGCCGGGGCCGCTGTCGGAAATTTCGAGAACGGAGTATTCTACGGCCGGGAGGGCGGGGGGCAGATCTTTGGGGCCGGCGCTGCGGGTGATGACGGTCAGGGTGCCTTTGCCGGCCATTATGTCTTTAGCGTTTACCGCCAGGTTCATGACAACCTGTTTGAGCTGGGCCGGGTCTATCTTTACCGGCTTCAGGTCTTCGGCCAGCGAATAGGACGTTTTTATGTTCTCGCCCAGCAGGCTGTCCAGCAGGATCTGCACTTCCCTGAGCGGTTCATTTATGAGCACCGGCACCGGCTTGGCTTCGCTGCGCCGGGTAAACATCATCAGCTGCTTGATGAGGCTGGCGCTTTCCTTGGAAGAGCGCAGGATCTCCATGGTGAGCGTGGCGCTGACGGAGCCCGGCTTGAGGTCTTCCGCCACCAGCTCCATGGAGCCTATCACCACGGTCAGCAGGTTGTTGAAGTCGTGCGCCATCTGCCCGGCCAGGATGCCCAGCGATTCCATCTTCTGGCTCTGCTGCAGCTGGCTTTCCAGCGCGGTCTCCCTGGTTATGTCGTGGCGCAGGGTCATGAAATACTTTACGGCGCCGTCCTGGTTCTTTATCGGGTTGATCCTGATCGCTTCGTTGTAAAGGGTGCCGTCCTTGCGGCGGTTAACCAGCCTGCCGGTCCAGAGTTTGCCGGCCCTGATGGTCCGCCACATTTCGTCGTAAAATTCCTTCGTGTGCTCGCCGCTCTTGAGGATATTCGGCTTCTTCCCGGTAACTTCCGCGGCGGAATAGCCCGTCAGGTTCTCGAACGCGGGGTTTACGTAAAGGATAACGCCGTCGGCGTCGGTGATGAAAAAAGTCTCGCCGCTCTGTTCAACGGAGTCCAGGAGCACGTCGCGGACTTCGGGAGGTATTTTCATACGGATATTGTACTAAAATAATGCGGCCGGCTATTTGCGGCCGCCCGCCGGCGGTTGCGGCCCGGGAAAAAAATCCTGGAACAGGCAGGGGGATATTTTTGTATATTATCCTAAACAATAAGTTTGCCCGGCCTCGCCGCCCGCACTGGAGACATTTAATGCCAACGAATTTAAAAAGGCGCCTTTACAAGATAGCACTTATCTCGACTCACGGCACGGGCAAGACCACGCTGTGCTTCGAGGTCGCCGCCGAGCTTAAGAAGCGGGGCCTCAAGGTTAAGGTGTTTTCCGAGATAGCCGCCTCGGCCTACGAGCAGGGCATCCCGATAAACGAGAATACCACCATGCCGGCCCAGATGTATATCCTGATGCAGCACATCACCGAGGAACTGCGGGCCGCCATCCGCAATTACCAGGTGGTGGTCTGCGACCGCAGCGTGTTCGACAATCTGGTCTATATGGAAAGGCGCTGCGGCGGCAATCCTTTTATCCGCGAGTTCCTGCAGGGCTACGCGGAAAAATTCCCCTACGACGTTATCTATAAGCTGCCCATGGTAGACGATAAAATGACGGATGACGGCATCCGGGAAGCCAAGAACAAGGAATTCCAGGTGGATATCTCCACGCGCCTCGACGCGCTGCTGGAAGAGATGCGCATCCCGCACCGGACGCTGCCCGCCCCCGTTTCCGAGCTGAGAAAGGAATGGGCCGACCTGATAGTGAAGGAAACCCTGGCGGCGGTAGGCGGCGCCGCCCATGAGAAAACCGCACCCGCGGAGCATAAAGCCGCCGGCGCAGCGGCCCGCTGAAAGATTTTCCGGTTTATGAAAATACTGATTGCCGACGACGATCCTATCTTCATGTCCCTGGTCGTAGATATCCTGGCGGATAACGGGGACGAGGTTTTACCGGCGGAGAACGGGCGCATCGCCTGGGAGCTCCTGCAGGCGGAGGGCGCCGATGTCGCGGTGCTGGACGTGAATATGCCGGAGATGGACGGCAGCGAGCTTATAAAGCTGATACGCGAAGACGACAGGTTCAAGCGGCTCCCGGTGCTGGTGCTGGCCACCGGTTTCACGGCCGAGGACCTCGTGCAGCAGTACGACCCCTCCATCACCGATTTTCTTACCAAGCCCTTCGAGATCAGCGAACTGATCGGCAAGGTGGCCGAGATGCAGGGGCGTATAACTTAAAACCCGCCGCCGGCTTGCTCGCCGTCAGCGGGTTTTCTTTTCACGGCCGGTCCGGCCTTCAATCGTTAACCGATTTAATTTTAGCTTCCAGCAGGTTCTTTATCGCCAGCTGCGTAGGGCCGTCCAGCGTTTTGGTGGAGCGCTCGAACCGCTTTACGCGGTCCTGCGCTTCCAGGAATTTCTGAATATTGGGGATCAGGCCCAGAGCGTCGGTTACCGTGCCCTGCACGGCCATGGCCGCCTTTACCTCGTCAGCCTGCGTCGCGGGCCCTGAGATCTCCGTTACCAGGCGGTTCAGTTCGGCGGTCCAGCTCTCGAAATCGTTCTCTTTGGCCGCGTAGGCTTCCGCGTCTCCCACCAGCCAGAGCCGGATCAGCTGCATGTCTTCCGGCGTCAGCGTGGCGTTCTTCTCCAGCTTCGAGAGTATCGTTTTCACCGGCTGCAGCGTGGCGGTCTGCGTCTCTTCGCGCAGCGCGGCGTTCAGGTTGAAAAGCGTGTCGTAAAGTTTGCGCAGGCTGTCGGCGTTCCTGTTGGCGGTGAACTTGTTGTAGTCCTCCAGCGCCGCCGCGGCCAGCTCTTTGCTCCCGAATTTAGTGTCAGCCATTTTTCCTCCTGTATACGCCCGTTAGGTTCCTCAAATTATATATTAATTGGGAGCGGGTGGCCCGCGGCGGGCGCCAGGAAAAAGCCGCGCCGGCGCCCTTTTTATAATCAGTCTTTAACCTCTATTTCTAAAAATGCTAATATTATCAGAGTAGTCATACCACACATTTGCCGCGGTAGCTCAGTGGTAGAGCACTGGTCTGAAAAACCAGGTGTCGTTGGTTCGATCCCAACCCGCGGCAAATTTCCATTTAAGGAGAACGGTCCGATGCCACTCCACAACAAGATCCTGATAGCCGACGACGACGCCGACATGCTCGAGCTGCTCCGCAATATGCTGGAGCGCGAGGGCTATTCGGTGATAACCGCCGAGAACGGGCAGGAAGCCGTGGACCTGGCCCGCAAGGAATTGCCGGCGCTGGTCATGCTGGATATCCATATGCCCGTGATGGACGGGCTGCAGGCCTGCAAACAAATTAAAGAAGACCAGGTTTCCAAGAACATCCCGGTCCTGATGCTCACTGTGGAAGGCAGCATCAATGAGATCCAGACGGCCATCGGTTACGGCGCCCGCACTTATATCACCAAGCCTTCCAGCCGCGTTGAAATCATCAAAGTCGTTAAAAGCATCCTTGCCTGAGCGCAGCCGGCGGAGCAAATAAAAACAGGGCCAGCCGGCCCTGTTTTTGTTTTACGCCGCGGCCTGCTAAACTATCCTGAGCAGGGCGAAGTGCAGGTATTCCGTTTCCGGCATGCTGATCAGGATGGGATGGTCTTTCGCCTGGCCGCGCAGTTCCACCAGCATGGCCTTGCGGCCCGCCCTGGCGGCCGCCTCGGACAGCGTCTCGACGAACATGCCGCGGGAGATATGGTGCGAGCAGGTGGACACGGCCAGGCAGCCGCCGCGCGGCAGGGCTTTGATGGCCGCGCTTTCCATGCGCCCCAGCATCTTGAGCGCCTGCGGCAAATGCTTCTTGCTGCGCACGATATTGGGCGGGTCCAGCAGGATGAAGTCCGGCTTCTCCGGCAGTTCCCCGGCTTCCAGCGCCTCCAGCAGGCGCTCCGCTTTTTCTTTTTTAAAGATTATTTTATCCCCGACGCCGTTGCTGCCGGCGTTCTCTTCGGCCGCTTCAATGGCCTTCTCCGAGGAATCCACCGCCCAGACCGACTCCGCGCCCGCCAGGGCCGCGGTAATGGCGAAAGCGCCCAGGTAGGTGTGCAGGTCCAGCACGCGCCGGCCTTTCAGGAAAGGCTTCAGCGCAGCGCGGTTCTCCCGCTGGTCGAAGTACCAGCCCGTCTTCTGCGCCCCGGCCAGGGGGATCCGGTACTTAATGCCGTTCTCAACGATCTCGGCCTTCTCCGGTATGGTGCCGAAGGCCGTCTCCTCGTAGGAGTTAAGGCCTTCGAGCTCGCGGAAATGATGCGTGTTGCGGTACAGGATGCCGCGCGGCTGCAGCAGGTCCTTGAGCGCCTGCGTGACGGTGTCCTTGAGCAGTTCCATGCCGGCGGAAAGGATCTCTATCACCAGCGTGTCGCCGTAGCGGTCCACTACCAGGCCGGGCAGGCCGTCCGATTCGCCGAAGCACAGGCGGCAGAAGCGCTCTACGCCCAGGAGCTTGCGGTATTCAAGGGCGGCCGCCAGGCGGTCCTTGACGAAGTAGTCCGGCACTGTAAGGGTGTTGGGGGCCAGCAGGCGCAGGGCGATGAGGCTTTTGGGATTGAAGAACCCGACCCCGGCCGGCTGCCCGCTGGGGTAGACCAGGCTGCAGATGGTTCCCGGCGGTATCGACGTGTCCACTTTCTCGAGCTCGTTGGAGAACACCCAGAGGTGGCCGGAGGCGCGGCGTTTTATGGCGGAGTGCTTGAGTTTCAGGGTTTGTATATCGGTCATCCTATTGATCCCAGGGCTTCCACTACGGTCCCTATCTTGACGTCGAAGGTGCGCGCGAAATTTCCGTTGCGCACGGAGAACTCAAGGAACCCGAAGGAACCTATCAGCGCCAACGCTTCCCCTTCGGGAACCGAGGCGTAGGTGAGTTTCAGACCCTTTAGCATGCGGTCCGAGATGCTGAAAACGGAGGTGGCGCTGATATGGCTTTGCCGGATATTGGTGATGGCGTTGCCGAAATGGTCTATGGCTATCACCTGGCCGGTCACCCGGTTGCCCGCTTTCTGCGGCTGCGGAAAGGGGAAAGCGCGGTACTCGGTGAAGACGGGGCCGATCTTCTTTTCAGGCAGGCCTTTGGCGATGGCCGCCGCCACCGGGGCCATGATGTCGCGGCCGTGGAAAGTGGAGCTGATGTTCTTGTTGAAGAGCCCTGAATTGCTGATGAACCGCGAGTCGATTATTTTTTCGTTCTGGTCCACCCAGCTGATCAGCCCGTTGTCCGGGGAGATGAACTGGTAATGCTCGGTCCTGGCCCACACTATGCCGCGCCCGGTGCCCACCGTCGGGTCCACCACGGTGAGGAACAGGGTGTTCTTCGGCATATAGGGCATGGCCGCCATCAGGTAGAAGGCCGCGGTGTGGATGTCCTGCGGCGGTATCTGGTGGGTGATGTCGATTATGGTCAGGTTCGGCGCTTTTGAAAGCAGCACTCCCTTCATGGTGCTTACGAAAGGGTCGGCGTTGCCGAAGTCGGAGAGCAGGGCGATGGTGTTGGTCTTCATATGCTGAATGCTGCAGGCAAGTCAGGCGGCCGGAGGCCGGTCAGCGGGCAGGCAGGGGCGCTGGAACCGCTCCCCGCTTCCGCTTTCCGGCCTTCTTCTTTTTACTCCTGGTTGTGGGCGTGGTGATGGCTGGAGCCCGGGATCGTCAGCGGCAGCTTCTGGCTGCACAGGGGGCAATTATCCGGGGGGTAAAGCTGCAGCGGGTAAGAGATAAGGCCCCTTATCGGCACGTTGAAGGCCAGGTCCCCGGTGGAGCGGTCGACGATGGCGGCGATGCCGATGATCTTCGCGCCGTAGCCCCGGGCCAGGTTTATGGCTTCGCCGCAGAGGCGCCCGGTGTTCAGGACGTCGTCAACCACCAGCACGCGCTCGCCTTCCGAGATCTTGAAATCGCGCTTGAGCACCATCACGCCGTTGATCTTTTCGGTGAAGATCGAGCGGGCTTTCTTCACCCTGGCCACTTCCTGGCCGATGGCCATGGACCCTACCGAGGGGGAGATCACCACGTTGATCTCCTGCGGGAACTTGGCGGCCATTTCCCTGGCCAGCTTTTGCGCCAGGTGGGGATACTGCAGCACCATCGAGGGCTGTATATAAGTCTGGGTGTGGAAACCGGAGGGTATCTGGAAGTGGCCGTTGAGGATGGCCCCGTGCTCCTGCAGCAGTCCTACCACGTCAAATTTGCTTAGCTTGGACATTATTGCTTTCCTCCCATTAAACTGTTGAGTCTGTCTAAATTTATTCCCGACGCTTTGCCCGAGGCTTCCTTGATCATCCGGCCGCTGTCTTTGGAGCCGATCATGCTTACTACGGGATCCGCCATTTTTCCTTTAAGCGTAAAAGCCAGAGCGGGCTTGCCGCTGGCGTCCGTGAGGCCTTCGGGCAGGCTGCCCATGCTATAGTACTTCCCTGATATTGTATAAATTTTTAGGTTCATCGTTTCGTTGGAAAAATCCAGCTGGCCGGTTATGGAGGCCGAAAATTCCGGGCCGACCAGGTAAAAGTTCCTTATCAGCATTTTGCCGCTGGCCAGCGAATAATCGCCGCCCATCGAGGTGAACGAGATGTTCTTAAGCTTGTAGCCGAACTTAAGCGCGCCGGTGCGGTTCATCTTGTAGATCAGCCGCAGCGGTATGGAAAAGATGTAGAAAACCCGGTCTTTTTCCGAAGTCCCCTCTATATCGTAAAAAGTCCCGCGGCCGGTCTTCATATAAATATCGCCGTTGAGCTGCTCTATGGCGCCGGTTATGTTGTTCAGGGCGGCCGCGGCGTAAAAATTATCCGCTTCCATGTATTCGTGCCGGAAATGGCCCGCTTTGTACAGGAGTTTGAAGAAAGCGTAGCCGCTGGGTATGGAATTCTTCAGGGTTCTGAGCCACAGCAGCTGCGAAGTTTTTGCGGGCTTGCGCTTCTGGGGGGCGCGCAGGGCGATGATGTCAAAAATAAGCTTCTTGGTTTCCGCGTAGACCATTTTCTTCGAATAGCCGGTGAAGTAAACGGTCTTGGCCGCGCTGAACGGGTCGACGATGGCCATCCTGCCTTTTACCGCTTCCTTGTTGAGCCTGCCCGCGTACTCGAGTGAAAGTTCTTCCTTCGAGATATTGGTCTTGAGTTTCAGGTCGGTCAGGCGGGCCTTGCCCAGCGCCAGCCTGCCTTCGGAGGCGGTAATGTAGCTTTTGGCGAAATTTTCGGAAAGCAGGGCGGTCAGCTTCAGGTCAGCCGCCGACAGCGCCCGGTAATTGAACGCCGAGCCCGTGACGCTGGCGAAAACGCTGGAAAGCACCGGCTTGCCGTCCTTGGAGGCGACCCTGATCCGGGGATGTATTTTGCCGGAAGGGTTATCCACCGGGAGTTCGGTGTAGCCTTTAAGCAGGGCTATGCTCAGCGGGGGGGCCGCCATGGTGAAATTGTAGGCCGGGGTGGACAGTGAAAAATCCAGCGTGCCCTCGGCCTTCAGGTTCATGGGCCTCGCGGTCAGGGCTACCGTCACGATCTTCGTGCTGGTAAACACCGCGCTGATATCCCAGGAGGCGCGCGGTACCCTGAAAGGCCAGGCGGGGGTGAACAGGTAGGCCAGTTCGCTGCTTTTGAAATCCGGTGTTTCCGCTTTCAGGTCGAACGCCGGGCGGCGGAAATTCTTTATGGTGCCGGTGAAGGCGGCGGACTTGTTCATGATAGTGGCGTCCGCGCGCAGGTCCTTTATTTCCGCCAGGGGCCAGTTGAATCCCGCGAAATTGACGGAGCCTTCGGCGTACAGCCTGCCCTCGACCGGCTTGCGCAGCGAGTCGCTCCTGAAGAACATCGAAACGTCGAAGAGCGTGTCTTCGCCCGGCTTGAAGTCTTTCAGGCTGAGGTTAAAGGATTCAAAAGTGTGGCGGCGCCCGGAGATCTTGTCCGTGATGATCACTTCGCCGTCTTTGATCTCCGCCCGGTTGATCTTATTTAAGCTGTGCTTTTTTCCGGTCTGCCGGTAGCCGGAGAAAATAGTCCCTACGTTCCAGCGGCCGTCCTTGTTCTTTATCAGTTCTATCCTGGGGGAAACAAAGGTGATCTCGCCAATTTCCAGCTTGCGCTTTAAAAGCGGCAGCAGGCGGACGCTGGCGTAGATGTATTCCGCGGTAAAAAAGTCTACCACTTCGGGGCCCGGCTCGGTGACCCGCAGGCCTTTTATCTGCACTTCGCCGGTAACGGAAAGCTTCGCCCACTCTATGCGCACCGGCTGCCTGAGCATTTCCTGGAACTGGTAGGTGACCAGGGACTTGAGGTCCTCCGGGGTTATCATGAGGCGCGCCACGGTGAACGCCGTGGCGGCCAGCCCGGCCGCCAGGATAAACGGCAGGAAGATCACCCGTACAAGTATCTGTTTAAAAAGATTCATGACTTGATATATATTTTAGCAGTATTGAAGATGTATGCGGCCGCGGAAAAGATGGCGGAGTAAACAGCGCGCTGTTCCGCCGCCAGGCGCGCGGCGTAAGCCCTCAGCGATAGCAGTTCCGGGAACATCAGTTTCAGCGCCGCCGCCAGCCCCAGGCAGTTGAGCAGCAGCAGCAGCGGCAGGGAGAATAGCGCGCCCCCCGCTTTTTTCAGGTCGCTCTGCACCGGCCCGGAAAGGATATCCGCGGTGTGCAGCAGGTGGAAGGCGAGCGTGAACCCGGCCGCGGCCAGGAACCAGGGGCGCAGCGCAGCGGCGGGATAGAAGCGGCCGGCCGTCCAATATACGGCCGCGACTGAAAGCGTATAAAAAGGGATAAAGTAGGGCGCCAGGGAAATAAAAGTGTTGGAAGAGTCCAGCAGGACGTAGCCGCTGCCGCTGCGCACGGAAATTTTGCGGACGCGGACCCCGCTGAAGACGGCGGCCAGGGCGTGCGTGAGCTCATGGGCGGCCACGTAAAAGCGCCGGCCGCCGCGGCGCCCGCGCGCATAAAAGAGCGGCAGGCAGTGCAGCAGCGTGAAAGCCAGCGCGCCGGCCAGAAGGGGAAAAGTGGTTTTCACCGTTCCCAGGGCGGGACCGAGCGTGGCGCCGGTAGCCCAGGCGGCCGCCAGGGCCGCGGGTACGAGTGCCAGGCCGATAATGGTTTTAACGGTTTTCATGCGGGGAACCGCGGGGGAAGGGGCTGCGCCGGCTGCTACTCTGTCATCCAATCTTCCGTCTTTATCTTTTTAGCGGCCAGCTCCGCGCGCCAGGCGGCCAGCGCGGCAGGCAGGCGGGCGCGGGCTTGCGCGGCCCACGGGTTCAGCGGCGACTTGAATTTCCCGGCGGCGGTTTTATACCACAGCCAGGCGAGTTTAGCCGAGCTTTCTTCCAACTGGAAATCCCTTTCGGTCCGAAGGAGGTCCGCCTGCTGCGCGGCCTGCTCCTTGTTCAGCCTGCCTGAGGCCAGCCCGGCGTCCAGGCGGGCCAGTTTCGCTTTATAAAGGCTTTCGTAGTATTCAGCTTTCAGGGCGGGGGTTTTTACCCACAACTCGCAGCGCTGCGCGGTTCTCAGCGCGGAGCGGGAGCGCAGCCCAAGGTCCGCGGCCGCGGCGGTAAAGAATAGTATGACCGCGCAGGCGGCCAGGGGCCATCGCTTCATTTTTTCGGCTGGGTATGGAGGATCTTGTGTATGACCGCGCTTAAGACCTGGGGCTTTACGGGCTTCTCGATGAAATCTTTTACGTTCGGCTCCTGCTTTATCATCTCCGAGGTGGAACGGTCAGTGTAGCGGCCCGTGATGATGATTATGGGGATGGAGGACGTCTCGTCGCTCTGCAGTTCGCGCAGGATCTCGAAGCCGCCGAATTTCGGCAGCATGAGGTCCAGCAGCATCAGGTCCGGGTTGACGCTGCGGGCTTTTCTGAGAGCCTCTTCGCCGTCAGCCGCTTTCTCTACTTTGAAGCCTTCTTTCTTCACTACGAACTCGATGAGTTCCCTGACCGAGTCGTCATCGTCGACTATCAGCACGAGCTTGTCGGCAGGATTGCCGAAACCAGCGTTGTTTTCCATCTTTCCTTCTTTCCCCCGGTAAAAATTAAAGGTTCGTGGTAACCAGCGTTTCGGTGGTCTGCACCCCGTGAATGCCCCGCACTTCCCTGACGATAAGCCCGCTGAGCTTGTCGATGGTGTCGGACTCAGCCATCAGGATGGCGTCCCAGCCGCCGAAAGTCATGTAAACTTCCTTGACGCCGCGCACGTTCTTGATCTGCTGTACGGCTTTCTGTTCCAGTCCGGCCACAAGTTTGCAGAGCACAAAAGCTATCATGTTGCCTCCAGAGCCTATATTCGTTCGTTCCACGCCGGCGTGCGGTATTTGGCCGCCGCTATGCCCGCCGCTTTTTCGCCGGTCTCCGGCGACAGCGCCGTTACTTCCCAGTTAAGCCCGAATTCCGCCCCCAGGGCCTTGATCACCGCGTTCCTGTGCAGGGCGGAGTTCTGTCTGGCGTCGGGGGCCTGGAAGGACGCCTGGTACAGCATGTAATCGCCGAATTTCCGCAGCGCCCCGCCAAGTACTTTTTTTCCATTATACAATATATCCATGTTAACGGGTTTGGCAAAGCAGTTCATCACGGGGTCGTTGACCGCGTAATCCTTTGTCTTTTCCTTGAGCAGGTCGAAGCCTATGCCCAGCCTGGAGTATTCGTCCGTTATGGCCCGGTGCAGGCGGTCATAGGTTTTGGCCGGCTCGAAATAGGCGCCGGGGCTATGGAAAATGAAGGAGAAAGTGAGGTCGGTCTCGTGGAAGACTATGCCGCCGCCGGTGGGGCGGCGCACAATGTCGGCAATGCTGCAATTAGCCGCCGCCACGGCCTCCCGCACCGCCTTGAGCCGCTGGGAATAGCCGAAGGTTATGCCCGGTCCGGCCCAGTTGTAGAACCGCAGCACATGCGGCGCCGGCAGCCCTTCGCACAGCGCTTCGTCCGTCGCCATCTGCCCGTAGACGTCGAGGGGAGGGGTTTCGATTATTATTCCTTTGGTCATATATGGTCCAGGGTTCCGCGGTGGCCGGGTTATCAAAACGCGCTCGGCCACACCGTGGCCTCGCTCATCCTCCGTCCTCGGCGCTGCGCAAGCCTCGGCCTCCGGAAGGTTTTGCTAACCCGGCCGCCGCGGA
>DAOPZW010000092.1:0-12043 GCA_035353595.1 Elusimicrobiales bacterium
GCGCGAAGAGTCCGGCCTGAGCGCCGCCAGCTTGGACGCGAAAAAACTCATCCCCAGGGCGGCCGCGTCCGTCAGCATGTGCATGGAATCGCTGAGCAGCGCCATGCTCCCGGTAAGCAGGCCGCCGGCGGCCTCTACCAGCATGAAGCCGGCCGTTAGGAAGAAGGCGGCCGTGATCGCCTTGCGCTGGGAATGCGCCTCGTGGCGGCCGCCAGCGTGGGAATGGGCCTGGTCCCCGTGGCTGCCGCCGAGAGCGCAGGAGTGTCCGTGTTCATGTTCATGTCCCATGTTTAGATTATAATACTTTGCGCGCTGCCCCGGAACCCGGGCCGCCCCCCGGTTCAGCCGGGCCGGCTGCGCGGCGTATTATGGCCCGGGGGGCCGCATTTTGGTAAAATCAGTGTATGCTTCACTCCCTGCTGAACGATTCCGCCCTGGCTTTCTTCGCCCTTTTCCCGATCCTTAACCCCCCGGCTATGTCGCCTATCTTCCTGGATATGACCTCCTCCCTGCCGGACGAGGCCCGCCACCGCCTTTCAGGGATGATAGGCAAGTATACTTTTATGCTGCTTTTTGTCGTGCTGGTGGCCGGCGGCTGGCTGCTGAAGATCTTCGGCATTTCCGTTCCCGTGATCCGGGTGGCCGGCGGGCTGCTGCTGTTCAATACCGCCTGGAAGATGCTCAATAACGAGCCCAAGATCTCGCGCGAGGAACAGGAAGAGCTGAAAGCGAAAATGTCGTCGAAGGCTTTTTTCCCGCTGACCATGCCCGTTACCGCCGGGCCAGGCTCCATCGCGATAACGCTTACCCTGGTGCCGGCCGGGTCCCTGTTGAGCTCGGCGACCTGGGCCAGTTTCCTGGGGGCCGCGGCCGGCATAGCGCTGGCGGCCGTGAGCGTTTTCCTGTTCTACCGTTACTCGGAATATCTCCTGCGCCGCCTGGGCCGCGCCGGCGCGCAGACCATCTCCAAGATCTCCGCCTTCATCCTGCTCGCCATCGGCGTGCAGGTGATCTGGGAAGGCGTGCGCGGGCTGTTGGCCGGCCTGTAAGCGCCCCCCTCCCCGCCCGAAAAAGTGCGCCCCCCGTTGCCGGGGGGCGCCTTCATCTTAGCCCGATCTGTACGCTGCTGCCGCCCTTAGAAAGGGTTGACAGGCAGGGGGCGCGCTACGCGCGTATTGTCCGCGGGCATCGTCATCATCTCCCGCATATCGAGGGAGATATACTCCTCGGTTTTTTCTCCGGGCAGTTTGGGGATGAAGGAAGAGAGCGAGGATATCTTGGTAACGTCCTCGCCGCGGCCGCCGGTCTGCTCGTAGGTGGCCATGGTGACGCAGCCCGCGGGGCTCCTCAGGAAGTCCGTATCGCCGCGCACCAGGATGCCTTCCACCTTGTTGGTGGCGGTGTTGAACACGGGGGAGCCTGAATTGCCGCCGAAGGTGTCCAGGTCGGCCACGAAGTAGCCAACCTTGCTGGCGTCGCGCACCGAGGCGCCGCCGGCTACTTTAAGGGGCAGGCCTACGGGGTGGCCGATCACGAACACTTTGGAGCCTTTGGCTATGCTGGAGCGGTTTATCGGCAGGGGCTTGTGGCCGATAACTTTGCGGTCCAGCTTGATCAGCGCGTAGTCGGGGCCGAGCTTCTGCCCGGAGGGATTGACCGAGCCGGGCTCGCCGCCCAGGAAGCGCGTCACGATCTTGGAACAGCCGTATACTTCGTCTTTGCCCAGCGTAGTGGTAGGAGCCGCGCCGGCTTTGGCCACTTTATATCCGAACACGAATTTAGTGGCTTTGCAGTCCGCTTCGGTCTTCACGCAGTGGCCGGCGGTCATGATCAGGTCGTCGCCTACCAGCGAGCCCGAGCAGAAAGCGCCCAGGGTCTGGTCCCGGAATTTCTCGGCCGGGCACAGGCCGTAAGCGGTGCCGAAATTTTCCGTGGTCAGCTTGAAGCCGGCGCCGGTCGCTACTACATCGGCGGCTTTCCAGATCGAGATCACTGAATTGGAAAGGGTCTGCATAGCCGGGGCGGATTCGAAGAAGTCCAGGCGGTTGTCGGGACCGTAGATGCTCTTGGTCTCGGCAAAAGACAGGATGGGCAGCGCTATCAGTACCGCGGCGCTTAAAGTTGCTTTCATCATGGTTTTCATAAGTCCTCCTGCTGGGTTACCGCTTTTCCGTTGTTTGCTGGTATGTTATACCCTGGGGGTTGACGAAAGTCAACACCTGAAGGGCCCAGGCCCCGCTGAAATATGGTCCCAGGTGCGGATAGGCCTTTCGGGCAATGCCCCGCCCGGCCGCCATAAAGACCGCGCCCGGGCCGTCTCAGGCGGCCCGGGCGCGGGATACTATAAGGAAGGCGGAACTTAGAAGCTGAACTTGTATTTCTTAAGCCCCAGTTCGGCCTGCATGGCTTTTATTTCCCGCTGCGTTTCCTTGTTAAGGGGCACGCCTTTGTTCTTGCGGAACTGCCAGGCCAGGTATTCCTTTTCGCCCGCGGTGTATATCCTTTTCGCGCCGGGCATCTTCTTGGAGGCGCGCAGCTCGCGCAGGATATTGCCGGCTATCTTCTTGAAAGAGGCCAGGCTGGTGAAGGCTTCCACGTTTATGGCCAGGAAGAAATGCCCCAGCGGGTACGGGATCTTCTTGCCGTTCTTGTCCACGCCCAGCAGCGCCTTCATGAAGGCGCCCTGCTGCAGCGCGGCGGAAAGTATCTCCACCACCGCGCAGTAGCCGTAGCCCTTGTAGCCGCCCAGTTCCTCGCCTACGCCGCCCACCGGCACCAGCGCGGCCGTACCGGCCACCAGGTCCTTGAGCACGGCTACGGAGTCGGTCTTGCAGCCGCCTTTGGCGTCGATGACCCAGCCGGCCGGCATCTTTTTGCCCAGCTTGGCGTAAACCTCTATTTTCCCCCGCTGGGTGATGGAAGTGGCGCAGTCCAGCAGGAACGGGAATTTCTCGTCCGTCGGGATGGCGAAAGTGAGCGGGTTGGTGCCCATCATGTTCTCAACGCCGAAGGTGGGGGCCACCGACGGGCGGGCGTTGGTGCCGGTGATGCCTATCATGCCGGCCTTGGCCGCCATAAGCGTATGGTAGCCGGCTATGCCGTAATGCGTGGAGTTGCGCACCGCCGTCATGCCCAGGCCGAATTTCTTCGCTTTCTTTATGGCGATCTCCATGGCCCGCACCGCTATCACGTGGCCCATGCCGTTGTGCCCGTCGATGGTGGCGGTGGTGGGCGTTTCTTTGACTATCTCGAATTTGGTCCTGGGCAGCTGTATGCCCTGCTTTATGCGGTCGTAGTAAATGGGTTTAAGCCGCGAAATGCCGTGCGAGTCTATGCCGAACTTATCGGCGGTGATCAGGACTTCCGCGCAGACGGCGGCGTCCGCCGGCGGCACGCCTATGCCGATGAAAACGTCCCGCATGAACTTTTCCATTATGTCGAACTTCACCCACTTCGAACCTTTTTCAATTTCCATTTATTTTCTCCTCATGTCCGGTATCCCGTTTTCTATGATGTCCGCCAGCAGCCCCGCCGCTTTCAGCGCGTCGGGGACGCCGGTCTTTTTAAAACTGTCCGCCATCGCGGCGAGCTTTGCCGGTCCGGCTATGAGCTCTTCCAGCCTCCGCGTCAGGGCGTTCTCAAAATCAGGGCTTTCCTCCAGGCAGACGGCGGCCCCCGGCCCGGCCAGCGCCAGGGCGTTCTCTTTCTGGTGCCCCCCCGCGGAAGTGGGCAGCGGCACGAGTATGGCCGGCTTTTCCAGCAGCGCCAGCTCCGCCACGGTGCCGGCGCCGGAGCGGCAGATAACCAGGTCGGCCGCGGCGTAGAGCTGCGGCATGTCTTCCCTGTAGTCGAAGACCTTCAGCCACGCCGCCCCGGCCAGGCCGGCGGCGGCGTAAGCGGCGGCCACGGCTTCAAAGTTCTTGCGCCCCGCTATATGTATGAGCTGGAGCCGGCCCCGGAGGGCGGCGGCGCTCTTTACGGTGGCGGCGTTAAGGCGGCGGGCTCCCTGGCTGCCGCCGAAGATCAGGACGGCCGGCTTGCCGGGCTCCAGGCCCAGCGCGGCCAGGGCGGCGCTCTTTCCCGGTTTTACGGCGAAGGCCGCCCTGACGGGGGTGCCCGCCAGCGCCGACTTGGCGCCGAAGGGGTTGGCCCTCATCGGCAGGCCCAGCACCGCCTTGTCGCAGAAAAAGCCGGCGAGATAATTCCCCAGGCCGAATTTGGCGTTGGATTCGTGGATATAAGTCTTCACGCCCGCCAGGCGCGCGGCCGCCAGCGCGGGAAAAGCTACGTAGCTGCCGGTGCCCAGCACGGCGTCCGGGCGGAAATCCGCCACTATGCGGCGCGCCTGCGCCAGGGAGGCGAAAAGTTTGAACAGGAAGGCCGCGTGCGCGGCGGGGTTGAGCGTGCGCGGCAGGGAGCTCATGTCGATCTCGGTGTAGGGCAGGTCGGCCTCGTCCAGCGCCGGGCGGGCGATATCGTCTTTCTTCACCAGAAAAAGCGTCTGCCAGCCGCGGCCGCGCAGCTGCTGCGCCAGGGCGAAGCCCGGATAAAAATGTCCGCCCGTGCCCCCCGCGGCTATAAGTATGCGGCGCTCGTTCATCTTGAGTTCCCCCGGTGCGCCGAAATATTAAGTACGACACCCATCATGATAAGCGTCACCATTACCGAGGACCCGCCGTAGGAAAAGAAAGGCAGCGGGATACCTTTGGTAGGAATAAGGCCTATGGCCATGGACAGGTTGAAGAAAGCCTGCAGGGTTACCGTCAGCGTCAGGCCGAAGGCGGCCAGGGAAGTGAAAAGGCTGGGAGCGTTGCAGGCGATGCGCGTTCCCTTTACCAGCAGGGCCGTGAACAGGCCGACCACCAGGAGCCCGCCGGCCAGGCCGGTTTCTTCCGCGAAGATAGGGAAAATGAAATCGGTGTGGGCTTCCGGCAGGTACAGCAGCTTAAGCTTTGATGCCCCGAGGCCCTTGCCGAACCAGCCCCCGGAACCGACCGCGAGCAGCGACTGGGCGAGCTGGTAGCCTGCGCCGGAGGCGTGTTCAAAAGGAGAAAGGTAGCTGGTCAGCCGCGCCAGGCGGTAAGGAGTGTGCAGTATCGCGAGGCCTACCGCCAGGATACCCGCCGCGAAAGGCGCGAACACGTAGCGCAGCTTGATCCCGGCGGCGGCGAACATGAACATCATCACCGTGAACAGCAGCGCGGGAGTGCCCAGGTCCGGCTCCAGGTAGATAAATCCCAGTATCACGCTGACCGCGATGAAGGGCTTGCGCAGCGTGGTCCAGTCGGCCTGTATGGCGCTCATGTTGCGGTCAAAATAATCGGCCACATAAAGTATTACCGCCAGCTTGGCGAATTCGCTCATCTGCAGCTTCATGAACCCCAGCGGGATCCAGCGGCGCACGTGGGCCACCGGCGGCATGAACAGCGTGATGAGCAGCAGCAGGGCCGTCACCGCAAAAGCCGGCTTGATATAGGGCCGCATTTTCTCCAGGTCCGCCCTGGCCGTAAAGGCGGCGAAAAACAGGCCCATGATTATCCAGAGGCCCTGTCGGCGGGCGTAGAAAAAAGAGCCCAGCCCCTTGTTCTCGGCGTAGATGGCGCTGGCTGAATACATCGCCACCAGGCCCGTAAACAACAGTATAAGGACTATGAAAAGCAGCGGGTAATTAATGAACTTGAGGCTGCGGTTCGAGATCACGTTGTGGGTGGGTTTGCTGCGGCCGGAGGAAAAGTCCATAGTCTTTGTTGCGCCGGGAGATCTTTGCGCTTATTTCAGCTTCTTGACGAAAGCCTTGAATTTGCGGCCGCGGTCTTCAAAATCTTTGAACTGGTCGAAGGAGGCGCAGGCCGGCGAGAACAGCGCCGTTTCCCCCGCCGCCGCCATCTTAAGGATATTGCGGCAGGCGGTTTCCATGGTTAAGGCGGTTATTACCGGGCAGGCGCCGGCCAGTTCCCGCTCTATGCGGGCGGCGCCGGAGCCGATGGTAAGCACCGCTTTAACCCTTTCGCGTATCAGAGGCAGGAGCGGGGCGTAGGGCGTGCCCTTGTCCGTGCCGCCCATTATCAGCCAGGCCGCTCTTTTTGGGGGCATGGCTTTAAGCGCCACCAGCGTGGAATCCACATTGGTGGCTTTGGAATCGTTGATGAACTTTATGCCGCGCACCGCGCCCGCGGGCTCCAGCCGGTGTTCCACGCCTTTAAAAGCTTTGAACGCTTTTCTTATGTGGGCCGGGGCGGCGCCGGCCGCCAGCGCCATCAGGCCGGCGCACATGGCGTTCTCCAGGTTATGCGCCCCCGGCAGGGCCGGCGGGCGCGCCGAAAATGAAGTTTTGCCCGTCGTGAAATGAAGTTCTCCTTCGAACACCCGGGCGTTGAGGTTTTTGCCGCCGGCGGCGGAGAAGAAAAGCTTTTTCGCCCGGCATTTTTTCGCGAGCTTAACGCACAGGGGGTCCGCCGCGTTAAAGACGCAGGCGTCCTCCGGCGACTGGAATTCGAAAACCCGCCGTTTGGCTTTTATGTAGGCGGCCATGCCGCCGTGGTGGTCGAGATGGTCCGGGGTGATGTTCAGCAGGCACGCCACGGCGGGTTTTATGAAAGAGCTGTCTTCCAGCTGGTAGCTGGAAATCTCCATTACTATCGCGTCCCCGGCGCGGGCGTCGGCCGCTATGCGCGCCGCGGGTATGCCCACATTGCCGCACACCAGCGCCCGGCCTTTTTTCCCCTTCAGGGCCAGCCGCATTATTTCGCCCAGCAGCATGGTGGTGGTGGTTTTGCCGTTGGTGCCGGTAACGGCCAGCAGCGGCGCGCCGCCGGCGAAAGCCAGCGCGGTCTCCACCTCGCTGACCACGGGTATTTTTTTCTTCTTTAAAGCCGCTATCAGCGGGTTGGTATGCGGCAGCCCGGGGCTTTTTACGGCGAAGGCGCAGCCGAAGGCCGCCGCGGTATGCCCCCCCGTCTCGGCCCGGACCAGGCGGGACAGGCCTTTGAGATTCTCCCTTACGGCGCCGGCCGCTTTCTCCTCGGTAAGCAGCACCTTGAAGCCCCTGGCCGCCAGCAGGTTGGCGCAGGCCACGCCGGATTTGCCGGCGCCTATGACCAGGGCTTTTTTTGCGGTGAACTTTTCGGGGATGAACATAGATCGTTTCCGCCCCGCCTCAGCGTATCTTCAGCGAGGACAGCGCCAGCAGCATGAGCATGATGCCGGCTATCCAGAAGCGCACCGTAACTTTCGATTCGGCTATGCCCTTGAGCTCAAAGTGGTGATGGATGGGCGCCATCAGGAAAACGCGCTTTTTATTGCGCAGCTTGTAAGAGCCCATCTGGATGATGACGGAAAGCGTTTCCATCAGGAAAATGCCGCCTGCCACCGGCAGCAGCAGTTCCTGCTTGGTGCAGATGGCCGCTGTGCCGATGGTGCCGCCCAGGAACAGCGAGCTGGTATCGCCCATGAACACCTCGGCGGGGTAGGCGTTGAACCACAAAAAGCCCAGGCAGGACCCTATCATGGACGACAGGAAGACCGTCATCTCCCCCGCCCCTTCGACGTAAATTATCTTGAAGTAAGACGCCAGCTTCACGTTGCCGGCGCTGTAGGCCAGGATGGCGAAGGTGAGGGCCGAGAAGACTATCGTGCCGGCCGCCAGCCCGTCGAGCCCGTCGGTGAGGTTCACCGCGTTGGAGGAACCGATGATTATTATCATCGCCAGGGCCGCGTAGAGGAAGCCCAGGTCGAGATAGAATTCCTTGGAGTAGGGAATGGAGAGGAAGTTGGCGTAGGCGGCGTTGGGCGGGTTGGCCGCCAGGTAGCCGGTAACCACCGCCGCGGCGAGGATCTGCAGGGAAAATTTGAAAGCCGAAGAGGCGCCCTGCGGATTTTTCTTCACCAGTTTTGTATAGTCGTCCAGCCAGCCCGCGAAGGCGAGCACTACCGTGGTGAACAGCAGCAGCAGGATGAAGCGGTTGTCCATGCGGGCCCACAGCAGGGTGGAGATCACCATGGTCAGGAAGATCAGCAGGCCGCCCATGGTGGTGGTGCCCTGTTTGGCCAGGTGGGTCTTGGGGCCGTCGGTGCGCTGCACCTGGCCTATTTTATAGGAGCGCAGTTTGGCTATCAGCCAGGGGCCGGCCAGCAGGCTGAGCAGGAAAGAGGTCATCACCGCGCCGCCGGCCCGGAAGGTGATATACTGGAAAACGTTGAGCGGGCTGTACAGGTCCCTTAAATAGTGCGCATAATAGAGCATAGATCCTTTAAGTGAAAAAAAATCGTTTTTGCCGCGGCGGCCGGCGGCTTTATATTTATATTTTAATATTTTTTGGCCCTTAATACATATTTCCCCAAAGGTCCTACCGTACCAAGGCCCGGAATGCTCAGGTGCCGGCGGCCGCGGAACTGTACAATATAAGCGTGAAAAAACAGCCTGTCCTGTCCGCCTTCCTTGTCTGCCTTCTTTGCTGCGCCGCCCGCGCCGGCGCCTTGCCGCTGGAGTCTTTGCGCGTGGCGGACCTGCCTGCCGCCGGGCCCAGGGCTGTTTCCGCCCCGGGGCGCGCCGTTCCTGTTAAAGAATGGACGGTGCTTATCTATGTCAGCGCCCGCAATAATTTGGGCCTGGAGGCCATAAAGGACGTCAATGAAATGGAGGCCGCCGGCTCTACCGACCGGGTGAACGTCGCCGTGGAGATGGGCCGCATCAAATGCCCCCCGCCTTTCAACCCTTTCGCCAGCGTGCAGGAGCCGCCGCCCCCGCAGGCGGACTGGACCGGCTCGCGCCGCTTCCTGATAAAAAAAGATTCCGACGCCGCGCTGATCACTTCGCCGGTGCTGGAGCAGTACCCCGACGCGGATATGGGCGACTGGCGGCACCTGGCCGAATTCATTGCCTGGGGCAAGGCAAATTTCCCGGCGAAAAAATATATGCTGATCGTGGGCGGCCACGGCAGCGGCTGGCGCGGCGTTAAGCCTCCCGCCGCAGCGCCCAAAGGCATTTCCTACGACGAGGTTTCCAACAACCACATCTCCCCCGCGGAGCTGGCGCAGGCCATCAGGGCCGGCGGCGGCGTCAATGTCTACGCTTCCGACGCCTGCCTGATGCAGACCATTGAAGTGTTGTACGACCTGCGGGATTCCGCGGAATTTATAGTCGGCTCGCAGGAAACCACGCCCGGCAGCGGCTATAACTACGAGGTTTTCCTGAAAGCCCTGGCGGCGGCTCCCGGCGACGCTTTCGCCGCCGCGCAGCATGTGATGACCGGCTACTCCGGCTATTACGGCGGCCTTAAGGAGTCGGTCACCATGTCCATCGTGCGGCCCGCCCGTGCCGCGGAAATGGCCGGCCTGCTCGACAAGTTCGCCCGCCTGGTGGCGGCTTCTCCCGCCGACCTGCAGCTTTACCGCGATAAAAGGTACGGCCTGCGCAGCTTCGACGACGAGGACGCGCGCGACCTGTACCAGCTTATGAAGCTGTATTACGACAACAGCCCCACGCCCGCGGTGCGCGAGGCCGCCCGGAGCGTTATCGCGTTCCTGTCCGAAAAACTGGTGGCGCGCAACGACGCGGTGGGCTACAAGTCGAAAGACGCCAACGGCGTCTCCGTTTATTTCCCCGTCTTCTACATGAACTACGTGCAGAAATACGAATACCTCTCCTTCTCCGGCGCCACCTACTGGGACGAAATGGTGAAAGCCGCGGTAGAAGCGAAATAAACCCTTCTCCATACGGGCAAAGCAAAACCGCCGGCTGTCCGGCGGTCTTTATTTTATCAGGGAGTTCCGGGGTTAGCGGGCGAGCATCATTATCAGCACGGCCTTGGTGAACGCCACGCGGTCGAACTTCAGCTTGGTGGGCTGCGCCGTGGCGCCGTGGTCCGCGCCGGCTATTTTTATCACGTCGGAGCCCGGCATTACCGCGCTGTCCACGGGAACCAGCCCGTCGTTCTTAAGGCCCCGCTTCAGCATGTAATTGCGCAGCGGCTTAAGGCCGGTGTCCCGTTCCCCTTTCTCTACGGGGTCCGCCCAGGTGGCCACCGAAATAACGGGCACCGTAGCGGCCACTTCCGCGATGGCGGCGGAATTCTCGCGCATATATATTTCCCTGTCTTTCATAGTAAGGTTGCGCAGGGAATCCAGGCTGCCGCCCAGCCTGTTAAGGATCTTTGCCAGGACCGTCCCCACCTTCTTTTTCGCCACAATGGCGTCGGCCACCGGCGTGCCGTAGAAAGGGACCTGCAGCATCACTACGCCGCGGACCTTGGCCAGCAGCGCCTTTTCCGATACCAGCGCTTCCAGCGTGTCCAGGCCGGCTTTGCTGGAGCCCATCAGGATTACCGGCTTGGAGGAAGCTTTTATCGCGGCGGCTATGCCTGGCGCGTTGGTCTGGATGGAGGATTCGGTCTGTAACTTAAGCTGCTCAACTTCCACGCCCAGGCTTTTGAGCAGCGCCATATGCTCCTGATAGCGCGGCTTGGCTTCGGGCGAGCAGAAAATGCCGACTACGGGCAGTTTGGTTTTGTCCACGTTGGAAAACAAGCCCGGGACCAGCAGCACCTTGTATTTCCTCAGTTCGTTCACCAACTCCGGGGTAAGGGCCGCGTCGGCGCCGGCCAGGGCCGCCTGGTATTCCGCCGTGGCGTCACCGCCTCTGAGCCTGGCCGCCGGGGCGGGCGCCGTAACGGCTGCAACGCCGGCGGGAACCGCGGGGGCTATGCCGTCGAACGTTACATTCTCCGGGGCGGCAAAAGCCGCGCGCAGGCCGGTAAGCAGCAGCGCGGAGGCGAAAACCAGGTAAGAAGTCTTGGTCTTGATCGTCATCTATATAGAGTATAGACCGCAAAACCATTGCAGTCAAGTGGCCGATGGACTATTGCGCTGCAGGCCTGTCCCGCCGCTTGGGGCGCTACCTGTCCAGCACCCTGGCCAAAATATCTTTGTCCTCTTCCCAGGCGGCCTTGCTGGCGTCGTTGAGCAGGAACGAAGCCTTGCCGCCGCCGTCTATCCACACCGCCGCCGCGCCCTTTACGCCGCCCAGCAGCTTGAACGCCTTTTCTTTGCCCATCACGGCCAGCGCGGCCGAGGCCAGGAAATCCTCGGTCTCAAGTCCGGGGTAGTAGATGGCCAGGTTGGAAAAATCCTTTATGGGATAGCCGGTGCGCAGGTCGAGGATATGCGAATACAGCTTTCCCTCTATCTCCACGAAAACATCCCTGCCGGAAGAAGCTATCACCATCCCGTCTTCAAAGGCGAACATGCCCAGGTTCTTTCCCTTTTTTATTGGGTCGGGCACCCGGTATTTCCACGGCCTTTTGCCGTAAACCATCATGTTGCCGCCCAGGCGCAGCTGCACCGGGTAAGCCGGAGCCCTTTCCCTGAGTATCTTGTTGGCGCGTTCGAAGCAATAGCAGCGCAGCAGCCCGCCGAGGTTTATTTCAACTGGCTGCGAAAATCTTACCGCCCTTTTCACGACGTCCACCTGAACATACTTAGAGCCTATGCCCCGCAGGGCCTTCTCGATATCTTCCTTCGCCGGCAGCTTCCTGCTCGACGCGGCTTCTTTCCACAGCGGCCACAGCGGCGCGAACGTTATATCGAAAGCCCCGTCGGTGAGCTTTGCATAGTCCAGCCCCAGCAGCAGCAGGCGCATGAACTCGTCGGTGACCGGCACCCATTCCGTGACGGCCTTTTTGTTGACGAGCGAGGTGAGGCTATAGGCGTCGTTGTAGCTGAATTCGCCGGAAATACGCTCCCACTCGGCGAAGATCTCGTCGGCCAGCTCTTTAGCCCGCGGGGTGTCCGGCCCGTAGGCCCTGAATTGCGCGGACACGTTCATGATGAACGCTTTTTGCGCGTAAGTTGCGGTGCTGCCCCTGCGCCTGCCGCAGCCCGCCGCGCACAGCGCCAGCGCGCAAACCAGTAAGATCGTTCTTTTCATCAGCGGAATATCCCCCTGCTCCATATACAAATACTATTTTCCCCCCCTGCCGTTCAACCACAATCTTCCCCGGGCATGCGGCATGCGGGCGGGCCTGGCTCTTTAAAATACAGGGGGGGG
>DAOPZW010000093.1:0-11942 GCA_035353595.1 Elusimicrobiales bacterium
GGCGGCGGCGGGCACGGGCCCTGTCAAGGGAACCCTGCCGTACGGCCCGGCTTACGCCGCGGCGGCCGTCCTGGAAACCGCCTGGCGCCTGGCGGGCATAAAGACCGAGCCGCCTCTCACCAGGTTCGTAGTGCAGCAGCTTACCACCGCCCACTGGTTCAATATCGCCGCCGCCCGGCGCGACCTCGGTTATGCTCCCGCGATGACCATAGAACAAGGCATGCGGCGCCTGGGCGAGTGGCTGAGAACCGGCGCGGCCGCATAGCGGGCAGGCCTATGCTCCGCTGGGCACAATAACATTACTATTAGGTCTTTTGCCCCTTAATAGTCCGGGGCGTGGCTTGTATATTATTATCAATGACAAAGTTGTCCCGGTTTTTCCTGCCTGTCCTTATCTTCTCAGCGACTTTTTCCTGCCCTGCCCGGGCCTGCAGCGTGTTCTCGGCCGCCTCGGGCGGCACGCGGGTGATGGCCAGGAATTTCGACTGGACTGACGGCAGCGGCTACCTGCTTTATTCCGCGCCGGGGCAGGCCCGTACGGCCGACAGCGGCTTTGCCTGGCGGTCGAAGCTGGGCAGCCTGACCTGGCATCTCGGCAGCCAGGGCAATGACAATTATTCCATCGGCGGCATAAATACCGGCGGGCTCGCCATAGAAGCGGTTTGGCTGCGCGAAACCGATTACGGGCCGGCGCAGGATTCCGGGCTCAACGAAACGGAATGGATAACCTACAATCTCGACCGTTATGGTTCCGTGCGCGAAGTGGTGGCGAATGCGGCCTCGATAAAGATCAGCAAAAATGCGGAGCCGCTCCACTATATGGGCTGCGACGCGCGGGAGTGTTTCGCGCTGGAGTACCTCGGCGGCAAACTGGCCGTGTATACCGCCGGAGACCTGCGGTATCCGGTCCTGACCAATATCCCCTATAAAAAAGGCGTGGACTCGCTGCCCTCTTTCCAGGGCTTCGGCGGGGACAGGGACATGGGCGGTTCGTCGCCGACGGCCCGTTTCGCCCGCGCCGCGTACTACATCGCCGCCGGCGGTTCCGCGGACCTCGGCCCGGTTTTCTCGGCTCTCGCTTCTTTGAAAGTCCCGGCCGGAACTGTCGCCACTAAGTGGTCATACGTTTACGGCCTGGGCGACAAAGAAATAATTTTCGAGGACGGTTACAGGGTTAAGCTCGGAGAAATTGCGGCGGCAGCCCACTCCGGCCTGACGGAGAAAGTCCTGTACCTGCCGCGTTAGCAGCTTTCCTGCAGCCCGGGAACGCAGGTTTCTTTCGGTCAAAAGGGGAAAATATGAATAAACTCCGCGAGATCATCAAACACCTGGAAGCGAAGAAGGTCCGCTTTGCCGACGCGCGCGAACATCTTTTCCGCGAGCGGTCGATCTGCACGGAAGATACCCGTGTGGAAGCCATAACCGAAGAGAACGTTTCAGGGGTGGGCGTAAAGGTGCTGTGGCGCAACGGCTGGGGCTACGCCTCCACCAGCCGCACCGACGCCGCCTCGCTGAGGAAGACCGCGGACAAGGCGCTGGCGCTGGCCAGGCACGCCGACAAGTCCGCGGCCGCGAAAGTGGAGCTGGCCGCCGAACCGAAACATATTGCCAGGTTCGCGACAAAGATAAAAGAAGATCCTTTCGGGGTAAGCGTCGACGACGCCGTCGGCATACTCCTGCGGTCCGGCGAAACCATACTGAAAGGCAAGGATATCATCAAGGCCAGCTCCCAGCTGGTGCTGCGGAACATGAAGAAAAAGTACGCCAATACGGAAGGCTCCCTCATTGAGACCGACGTCTTCACCGTGCTGCCCCAGATAGAAGCCACCGCCAGGGCCAACGGCGAAGTTAAATCGCGGCATTACTGGCCCTCCCCCATGAACGCCGGCTATGAGTATCTCAGGAGCATAGACTTCCAGGCCAACGCCGAGCGGATAGCCGCGCAGGCCCGGGAGCACTGCTTCGCTAAATCCTGCGAGACGGGCCCGGCGACGCTGATACTGGACCCCGAGCACCTGTCGCTGACCATGCACGAATCGGTGGGGCATCCTACGGAGCTGGACCGCGTGCTGGGCTACGAGGAATCCTGCGCCGGCCGCAGCTTCGCCACCCTGGACAAGCTCGGTAAGTTCCGGTACGGCTCGAAGATAGTGAACCTGGTAGCGGACAACACCCTCGAGGGCGGGCTGGCCAGCTGCGGCTACGACGACGAAGGCGTTGAATGCCAGAAATGGCATATCGTAAAGGACGGGATACTCTCCGGTTACGGCGTGAACCGGGAACTGGCGCATAAAATGAAAATGAAGCGGGCCAACGGCACCACCCGGGCCACCAAGTACTCCGACGTGCCCATAACCCGGATGCCCAACCTGTACCTGGCCCCGGGCAAGAAACCGCTGTCCAAAGAGCAGCTGATAGCCGATACCGACAGCGGCATTTACATCGAGGGCATGGGCTCTTTCAGCATCGACCAGATGCGGCTCAATATGCAGTTCGGCGGCGACGCTTTCTGGGAGATAAAGAACGGCAGGATCAGGGGCATGCTCAAGAACGTCATTTACAACGCCATCTCCTACGAATTCTGGCGCAGCTGCGACGCCATCGCCGACAAGACCGCTTTCAGGCGGTCGGGGTTCATCACCTGCGGCAAGGGCGACCCCATGCAGGCGGCGCAGATGACGCACGGGGCCAGCCCGGCGCGGTTCAGGAACATCATGGTCAGGAGGGCTAAATAATGAACAAGGTTAAAACCATAATTGAAAAGATCCTGAAAACTCCTGTTACGGACCATGTGACCATCTGTTACGGCAGGAACGAGACGCAGCATATCCGGTTCTCCAACAATTCGGTCAACCGGGAGAACCTGTTCAAGCTCGAGGAAGAAGTTAAGGTGGAAGTGGGCTACGAAGGCAGGACCGGCAGCTACAGGACCAACGAGCTCTCGGAAGCCGGCATCAAGCACGCGGTGAACCAGGCTTACGAGGCCGCCAAGCTGCTGCCCAAAGACCCCGAGTATATGCCCCCGGTCACACGGAAAGAGGCGGCCGCCGTTAAAAATTTCAAGCCCGCGTTCGAAAAAGTGCCGGATGGCAGTAAATACGCGATCTTGCGCGACGCTTTCAAACAGCTTAAGAAGGCCGGGCTGAACTCCGCCGGCAGCCTTTCCACCAGCCCGTATACGACGGAGGTTTACAACAGCAGCGGCGTGCGCGCCTCGCACAGCGGCTGCACCTCGTCGTTCACCCTGACCGCCATGACCGAGAATTCCTCGTTCAGGGATTCCTTTATCTCGAAGGACTTTTCCGGGTACGACGGCAAAGCCTTCATTTCGAAGATAATCGACCATACGAGGCTGTCGAAGGACCCTGCCCCCCTGGACGCCGGCAAGTACACCGTGGTGCTGGGGCCGTCGGCCGTGGAAGAGCTGCTGCTGATGCTGCTCTGGTACAACATGGACGCGAAAGCCATCGACGAGGGCAGGTCCGCCCTGTCGGCAAGGCGCGGCCGCCGCATCGCGCACGAAAAGATACACATATACTCCAAACCTGACCATCCGGTCAGCCTTACCCCTTTCTGCCCCGAGGACGGTATGCCCTATATCGGCTTCGATATGATCCGCAACGGCAGGCTCGCCTCCCCCTGGCACTCGAGGTACTACGCCGCGAAGAAAGGCGTGCGCCCTACCGGCCGTTTCCCTGGCAGCGTAATTTTCAAAGGGACGGACAAGCCCGTGGAAAAGCTCATCGCGGGCGTGGAGAACGGTCTGTATGTGAACAGTTTCTGGTATATCCGCCTGGTGGACCTGATGGACGGGATCTTTACCGGCATGACCCGCGACGGCCTCTTCAGGATACAGGACGGCAAACTGACCGGCAGCGTGAACAATTTCCGCTTCAACCAGAGCGTTTTCGACATGCTGCTGAACACTACGGAGATCGGCAGGGAAAAAGGTATGGTCTTTACCTCCATCCCACCGATAACGGTCAAGGAATTCAACTTCGTCAGCAAAACTGAATTCTAAAAAAGCCGGGCCAGCCCGACGCCAATGAAAAAGTGCCGGCCTGTTCCCGGGAACAGCCGGCACTTCAGTTTTAACGGCAGAGCCGGGGCCTTTGCCCGGCCAGGAAGGCCAAGCAGGCACAAAGCCGGCCGCCTATTTAGTCAAAAGAACGATATCTATGCGCTGCTGGGCGAAACTTTCGTCAAAGCCCTCGCCGGAGATAGCGCTGTCTACGGCCATCAGTTCGCCTTTAAGGAAATTCTTGATAAGGCCGGCCTGCAGGCCGGCCAGCTCCCTGGTCCCGGCGTAAACATTAACCTTCACCGGCAGGTTATAATACCTTCTCTTGATAAGGTCCGCCGTGGCGGCCAGCATGCCTTCGCCGCCCGGTTTTTCTATGGTCTTTAAAGACTTGGCCGGGCCGAAAAGCAGGATGGAATCCAGGCTGATGACGAGGTTATTGTCCTTCTGGTAGACCAGGGCATTGTATTTTATCAACTCGCCCATCACCGTCTTGGATACGCCTCTGCCGTCCGTGAACTTGTAGACCGGGGCATAGCTGCGCCCCGCCCTTATCCATTCTTTCCGGTCGTTCTCCCCTGTCCAGTTTATGGTTTCGGGCGGCGCGCCGGCACCCGAATACTTATGGAACAGTTTTCCCGCCTCATCGGTTATGGAGAGGGTCCACTGGGCGTCCTTGCCGAGCTTCGCGTCGTAATCCTTGCCGAAGGCGCCCTCGAATTTACTGAACGGATAAAAGGCTATCACGGTCTTGTCGCTGAAACCCGCGCGCCAGGGCTGCACTACTTCCGCGGAGAAAAGCTTGTCGGGGTAGCTGCGGGACAGGCTCAGGAAATCACCGGATTCAAAAAGGAACAGGTCCTTCTCCGGCCCGAGGGACCGCCGGAGGATCTCAAGACTGTCGGCTTTAATAGCCATCTCCGGCCTGGCCGTACGTATCCGGTCTTCGCTTTCACCTTTTATGACGACCTCCTCGGGAACCTCATTGTAGGAAGTTGAAGGGGCGGCAAGCTGCTCCTGGGCGTTAAGCCCCGCGCCGCAGGCGAAAACCGCAAATATGACCGCCAGTGCTTTCCGCATAGGACACCTCATCTAGTTCTTCTCCGGGGCCGCGGCCGGGGCGGGCAGCAGCCTGAAATTCTTCGCCCGCTCGCCCGCGGCTTTTCCCACTTCCGGCGCCGCGTTGGCGGCGATATCTTCATAGACCCTGGCCGCTTCGCTGTAATTTTTCTCTCCCTCGTACAGGTCGCCCAGCTTGACCAGGCCCTGGAGCCGCCACACATTATTAAGGGGCTTCTGCAGGGCCAGCTTTTCCCAGTAACCCCGGGCCGCCTCGGTCTGTTTATTTTCCAGGGCGACAATGCCCATCTTGCAGAGGGCTTCCAGCGAGTCCTCCTGTCCCTGGGCGTCGCCATATATTTTGGTCAGCGCCTCCAGGGCGCCGGCGAGGTCGGCTTTGTTCTTGCGCAGCGCGTAGACCTCCCAGAGGGCGTTCAGCCCGTCCGGGGTTCTGGCCGACAGCCCATAATACTTCAGATAAGTTTCTTCCGCTTTCACGGAATCGCCGGTCTCCTTATAGGCCAGCGCCAGGTTGAACAGCGCCGGCTTCAGGTATTCGTTGTCCGGGTAAAGTTCCGTCAGTTTCGCGTAGGCCGTAACCGCCGCCTTGTAGCGCTTCAGGTTGAAGGACGCGTTGCCCAGCCGGAACAGCGCCATCGGGTGTTCCTTGGCGTCCGGGTAATTGGCCGCGAAGCGGCTGAAGACCCTGGCGGCGTTGCGCATGTCTCCGTTCTTGAAACTGGCTTCGCCCAGGTAGAACTGCGCGTCCTTGATGGAAGCGTGGTCTATATAGCCTATGCTGAAGTTCTCCAGGTTCTCGGCGGCGGCGGCATAATCCTTGCGCTCGAAGAACCTGCGCCCCAGGCGGAACAGCGCCTCGCCGGAAGCTTTGTTCCGGGGCTCCGCGTTCGCCAGGCCGAGCAGAAAGGCTTTGAAGTCCAGGCCGGGATTCCGGTCGAATACCGCTTCGGCCAGGTCCAAAGCGTCTAAAGCCTCCGTAGACGCCGGGAACTCCTTGACCACAGCCTTCACCTGCTCCAGAGCCGGGGCGTCGGCGTTGAGGTTGTACTGTATCTGCGCCACCCGCAGGTGCACCAGCGAGAGTTTTTCATTGCCCGGGTATTTGGCGATGATGGCGTTATAGACGCCGAGGGCGTCCGCGTATTTCTGCGCCCTGAACCAGGTATCCGCGCTCTGGAAATAAGCCAGTTCGCACTCGGGCGCCGAGGGATAATTAGCGGTAAGCTTTGTCCACATTTCTACGGCCTGGCTGTAATAGCGCAGCCGGTAAAGCGCCAGTCCGGCCCGGTAAAGCGCGGCGGCGGCGTAGGCGCTTTGGGCGTTGCCGGCGGCGAAGCTTTCATAACGCTGATAGGCCGGCTCGAAATCCTTGCGGTTGAAATAGCTGTCCGCGATAGCCAGGGCGTTCACGCCTTCGGGCGGCTTCAGGCCGGGGAAGTTCGCCTCCAGGGTTTTCAGCTTCTCCGCCGCTTTCACGGCGGCCGCGGGATCGCCCGCCAGCGCATAGCACCACACCAGCCCCTCCTCGGCGTAAACCGAGGCGGCATCGTTGGCGTAAACCCGGGCGACATTATCGTAGATATTGCGCGCCTCGTCGATAAAGTTAAGGGCCATATAGGCTTCAGCCACGTATAAAAGGCTTAAGGCCCGCCACTTCGAACCCGCCGGCGGCATGGACTTGAACACGAACTGGTACGACGTCAGGATATTATTATAGTTGCCCCGTTCATATTCGGTCTTCAGGATCATGAACAGCGAAGCGTCGGACAGCTCGCTGGCCCGGGAGAGATCCATAGCGCCCTGGAACGCCCTGACGGCTTCCTCCGGTTTCTTGAGCGCCAGCCAGGCGTTGCCGGCGAGATACAGCGCGTTCTGCGCAAGGGCGTGGCCGGGATAGAGCTCAGGGAACTTCTCCAGCGCGCGCGCGGCCTGCAGCTGGTCCTTCAGCAGGTACTGGCACCAGGCCAGCTTGTACCGGGCCGCCGGAACGACGGAAGACCCCGGGTAAGTCTCCGTCAGCTTCGTATAGGCGAAAAGCGCGTTCTGCGTCTGCTTGTTCTCGAGATAAGCTTCGGCTATGAAATACTGCGCCAGCGCTGCGAAAGGGTCCTTCGGGCTTTTCTCTATAATGTTCTGAAAATTTGCCTGGGCGCCTGGATAATCCTTGTTATTGAACAGCGCCGCGCCGATGCGGAAGAACGCGGCGGTCTTAAGCTTCGAATCCGGGAATTTTTTAATGAAGTCCTGGTATTTCGAAATGGCCCCGTTGTAATCCCTGGCTGTGAAGAAAGAATCGGCGCTGAGGAACTCCACCTCCTCTTTAAGGCCGGTGGCCGGATGGTCCTTAAGCAGCCCCTCGAAGACGCCGGCCGCTATGTAGGTTTTTCCCTCGTAGATATAGGCCTTACCCAGGAAGAACTTGGCCTCGGGCGTGTCGAGCCTGGAGAACAGCTTCTGGCTGTCCGCGTATTTCTTATTGTTCAGCTCCAGCACGCCCTTGGCGAACATAAAAGCCGGAGCCTGCGAGTAAGGCGGATAACCCGCTTCCAGGCGGGCAAGCACGGCGCGGGCGGCGGGATAATCGCCCAGGGCGATATCGGCGTAAACTATGCCGAGCAGGCTTTTCGGGATTATGTAGCTTTTGGGATACTTTTCCTCGACCCGGGCGAACTCTTTTACGGCGCGCGCCCAGTTGCCCAGGTTGTAGAACGCTTCCCCGATGCGGTACTGGGCGCTGGACTCGAGCCCGGACTGCTTATAATCGCCCAGCATTTCCTGGTAGGCTTTGACGGCGCTGTTCAGCGCCGCCGCGGCGGGAGCCCCCTCTCCGGCGGCAGGGCGGGCGCCGGTCGATACCTTTACGGCTTTCTCCGCCTGCTTCAGCTCCAGCCCCTGCGCCATATAGGCTTCGCCGAGCATGAACTGCGCGTCCGCGGCGCGCGGGCTTTTGGAATAGGTCTGGATGAATTTTTCAAAAGCCTCTATTACCGACGCCCGGTCCGCCGCGGCCCGATAGCGCTGGGAAAGGTTCTGAAAAACCGCCTCGTCTTCGCTCAGGGAGGACTGTTGGGCGTAGCCGCCTGCCGGGATCAGCAGGAGGCAGAACCCGAGAAACAAGCTTCCCGGGACCCGGGTAAAGGTAAAGGCTTTTTTGTTCATTAGACGCATCCTGACCCCTTAAATTGGCCGCCTGTCAACAAGTCCGGGCCGGCTGTCCGGCCGGCGGCGGCGCGCCTATTTCGCGCTGGCCGCGGGCAGGGTCAGCCCCCGGTACTCCAGCAGCGGCCGTATGTCCGGCGCCTGGCCGTAGAATTCCTCGAACATAGCGCCCGGCTCCGCCGTGCGCCCGCGCGAAAGCACCAGGGCCCGGAAGCGGTCGCCGTTGGCACGGGTGATGCCCCCGTTCTTGTGGAACCATTCGCCGGTATCGCGCGCCAGCACTTCGGCCCAGATATAGGCGTAGTAAGCGGCCGCATAGCCGCCGAATGAATGGGCGAAATACGGGGTGTGATAGCGCGGCGGCACCGGGGCGTAATCCATGCCGTTCTTCCTGAGCGCAGCCTCTTCGAAAGCCATTACCCCGGAGGCCGGCGGCACTTCCGCCGCCGGGATCTGGTGCCAGGCCTGGTCTACCATCGCGGCGGCCACGTACTCGGAGGTGGCATAGCCCTGGCCGTAGGTCTGCGCCGCCAGCACTTTCTCCAGCAGCGCTTTCGGCATAGCTTCGCCGGTCCGGTAATGTTTGGCGAAGTTCGCCAGCGCCGCCGGCTCGCGCAGGAACATCTCGTTTATCTGCGACGGGTATTCGACAAAGTCCGAGGGCACGTTGGTGCCGGCCAGCAGCGGGTACTTCACGTTAGACAGCAGGCCGTGCAGGGCGTGGCCGAACTCGTGGAACATAGTTTCCACCTCGTCGAAGGTCATCAGCACGGGCTGGCCCTCCGGCGGCTTGGGGATATTGAGGTTATTGGTGACCACCGGCTTCTGCCCGAACAGCCCCGCCTGGTCCACGAAGAACTCCATCCAGGCCCCGCCTTCCTTGTTGTCGCGCTTGAAATCGTCGCGCAGCAGCAGCCCCAGCTGCGAGCCGTCCTCGTTAAAAACCTCGAACACGCGCACGTCGGGATGATACACCGGCAGGTCCTTGCGCTCCTTGAAAGTGAGGCCGTAGAGCTCGCGCGCGGCGTAGAAGACGCCGTCCTGCAGCACGCGGTTGAGCTCGAAATAGGGCTTTACCTGGGCTTCGTCGAAGTCGAAGCGCGCCTTGCGCGCCTGCTGGGCGTAGAACGCCCAGTCCCAGGGCTGCAGCCGGAACGGCTCGGTGTTCCCGGCTTTGGCCTGGTCGTCGATCAGCTTCTGGATGTCGGCGGCTTCGCTCCTGGCCTTCAGCAGGGCCGCGGGCCCCAGCTGGCCGAGGATCTTGTTGACCGCGGCCGGCGTGCCGGCGCTCTCATCCGCCAGCGAATACGCGGCGTAATCCGGGTAGCCCAGCAGCTTGGCCTGCCTGGCCCGCAGCTCCGCGATCTGTGAAACGAGTTCCGTGGTGTCGAATTCGCCGCCGATATTGCGCGCTATGGAAGCGCGGTAGATGCGCTCGCGCAGAGCGCGGTTCTTCAGCTGCTCCAGCGGCGGCTGTATGGTGGTGTTCTGCAGGGTGATCAGCCATTTGCCGGCGAGCCCGCGCTCTTTCGCCGCTTCCGCCGCGGCGCCGATCTGTTCGGGCGACAGCCCGTCGAGGTCCGAAAGCGCGTCCACGACCACGGCCTTCTCCTTAACTTCCTTCAGCAGGTTCTGGCTGAATTTCGTTGTCAGCGAGGCCAGCGTCTTGTTTATCTCCTTCAGCGCCGCCTTGTCGGCTTCCGGCAGCCGCGCGCCCGAGCGCACGAACTGTTGGTAGTAGCGGCTGAGCAGCTGGGCCGACTCGGCGTCCAGACCGAGCTTCTCGCGCTGCCGGTACAGCGCGTCTATCCGCGCGAACAGGACCGCGTCGAGGCTGATCTCGTCCTGGTGGGCCGTCAGCTTCGGCGCCATCTCGGTATCTATCTTCTGCCTCTCGTCGTTGGTATTCGAAGCGTTGAGGTTGTAGAACGCCCTGGACACGCGGTTCAACAGCCTCCCGGAGCGTTCCAGCGCCACGATCGTATTCTCGAAGGTCGGCTCGCCGGCCTGCAGGATCGCGTCCACTTCTTTGCGCTGCCCGGCCATCCCGGCTTCATAAGCCGGCAGGAAATCGGCGTCCCTGATCTTGTCGAAAGGCGGCAGTTGGTAGGGCAGCGAGCTGGGCTGGAAGAACGGGTTTTCGGCCGGCTGCGGCGCCTGCGCGTTCGCGGCGTAGGAATATGTTACCAGGGAAAATATGAACAATAGGGATTTCACGTTTCAGCTCCTTAAGGATGCCGGGATAATGCCTGCTCAGGTATTGTATCAAACCCTCAGTCCGGTACGCCAAAAGTCCGGCGGCGCGCCAGCAGTCTCCGGCGCGCATCCCGGCTGCGGCAAGTTCCAGACCGGCCTGTTTGAAGCCGCCCCCGCGTTCAGGGCCGCCGCCGTTTACGGTTATTTAATATAATATTTGCGGCGCCGGACGCGCGAAATGAGCCAGCGGCGTTCCGGGGCTTCCCTGTCCGCCCGGAAAGCGGGAGTACTGTTCCCGGCGGCGGGCCCGCACCGGCGGCCCGATGTCCCATACCAACTATGAGCGGAAGACTACTGGTGATCGCAGGCTACAACTGCAACAACAACTGCATTTTTTGCAGCGCCGACAGCAACAGCAACCGCCTGATCAACAGGACCACGGCGGAGCTGCAGGAGGATATTGTCGCCAACAGCGCGCGCCTCAGAAAAATAGTGCTGATAGGCGGGGAATTCACCATCAGGAAAGACGCCGCCGCCCTGGTTGCCTTGTGCCGCAAATGCGGTTACCAGGAAATAGCCATCGAGACCAACGGCAGGATGTTCTCGGACAGGGACTTTACCGCGCGGATGGTCAAAGCCGGGCTCACGCACGCGGCTTTCTCCATCCACGGCGCAAAAGCCGCCACCCACGACCGGCTCACCAGGGTTAAAGGCTCCTGGGCGCAGGCGATGCGGGGGCTGGAGAACGCCGGCCGGCACAAGCTGGCGGTCAGCGTTAACTTTGTAGCCACCGGCTATAATTTCCGGGAACTGCCGCGCTTGGCGGAGATGGTCTCAGGCTACGGCTTTATCAGCGGGATGGTGGTGAACTGTGTCCGTCCGCCGATGTGGGACCTCGGCAGCCGGCAGCTGCGCGGCCTGGTGCCGCGCTACAGCGATGCCGTCGAGGTTTTCAGAACGATCCCGGCCTCCCGGCGGGTAAGCTTTCAATATTTACCCGTCTGCCTGGCCGGCGGGCTCAACGTTATACAGCAGCGGGGAAAAAAAGACACATTCAACCTCAGCGTACGGCAGGAACAGCGCACAGATGTCTGCACCTCGCTGATGACCGAATTCATGTTCCCGGAAATATGCCGGACCTGCAGCAGGAAGGAACAATGCTGCGGCATACCGAAAAAGTATTTCAAGCTGTACGGCGCGGCAGAACTTCGGCCTTGAGCGGCCCTGGAGATTTTTCATGAAACAGAAAAAGCGAAGGACAATGGACGCAGTGTATCCCATAGCGGACCAGGTCACGCGCTGCAATCAGAAATGTGTTTTCTGCTGCAACCTCCCGGAAGTAAGGGGCGCGAGCCGGGACCAGCTGAAAAAGCTGCTGGTCAGCGGCACCGACACGCTGCGCATAGGCCTCTGGGAACCCACGCTGGACGCCGGCCTGCCGGACCTGGTGCGCTACGCGCACACGATAGGGTTCAAGCATGTGATA
>DAOPZW010000094.1:0-11831 GCA_035353595.1 Elusimicrobiales bacterium
ACCCCCAGGTAAAGCTGCTGGCGGGCGCGGCTCAGGTCCAGTTTCGCCCCGCCGGTCCTGGCCGCCGCGGCTTTTTGGGAAATATAGTCCCGCATGCCCGAAAAAACGGTATAGCTGCCGGACAGGTAGCCTTTGGTGGCGGAAGCGGAGTTCTGCTGTTTGGATTGCGCGGCGTTAAGGTCCAAAGAAGCGCGGAAGGCGGCTTTGAGCAGCTCTTCGGCGGCCTCCAGCTGCTTTATCCCCTCCGTCTGCTGCGCCAGCTGCTCGCTTTTTGCCAGCGCCAGGCTGTAGGCTTCGCCCAGGGTTATCGTCCGCATAGAGGCCGTAGAAAATTCCTGGGCAGGCAGCGCGCAGGGCAGCAGCGCCAGTATTGCCAGGGCGTATAGCTTTCTCATCTTTTTTTCCTTGTCCCGTTCAGAAAGATCCCGGCTATGCGGCGCGCGCGTTCCGCAACGGGCAGCTGGCGGCCGGCGGCACGCGCATAGCTGTTCGACCCGCGGCAGAGGCCGAACAGGGCGGAAGCGGCGAACAGCGGGTCCGCCAGTTCCAGCAATCCGCCCCCGGTGCAAAGCCGGAGTACGGCGGCCAGGGCTTCCATGTTGGCGGCAAAGAGGGCGCGCAGCGCCTCTTTGCGCGGGCCGGTCAGCGGCAGGCCTCCCGAGTAGCCGGTAATGTCGCGCTTCTTGTCGAAGTGTTCCAGTAAAGCCAGGATGGTCCGGTTCAGCAATTCTTCCGGCGCAAGGCCGGAGGCCGCCAGGGCGCGCAGCGTGCCGCCGAAGGTTTCTGCCATGGTTGCGAATACCGCCTGCACCAGGTCTTCCTTGCATTTATAATATAGGAAAAGGGTGCCCTTGGCTACGCCGGCTTCCCGGGCCACTTCCTCCATGGTGAGGGCGTCGAAGCCGCGCTGCGCCAGCACGCGCGTGGCCGCCTGTATGAACTCAAGTCCTTTTTCTTTTTTCTGCGCGTCGGTTAAGGCTTTCATGCGGGCATTATACTGACCAGTAAGTCATAATGTTACCAAAATCCTCCGCCGCGCGCAACCGCGAAAAGCTGCGTTCCGGCTTGAATCTGATATAATAATCATGGATGATAAAGCCGCTTAAGTTCGCAACTTTAGCAGTACTTATCGCTGGCGCCTGTACCGCCGCCGGTTTCGCTCTTCCCCCTTCTTCTTTCGAAGCCCTGCTTAACGCCGCGCCCGGCGTGGAGCTCTCCTTCCCCCTCCCCGGCGCGCACAGAGCCGCGGCGCCGGCCGGCGAGCAGCTCTTCCAGCAGCTGCACCAGCAGACCGCTATGCCCGGAGTGCCGGGTGGCCACGCTTACCTGGACGCCAAGAAGTTCATGTTCTCCAAAGCCGACAATACCGGCTGCGGCGGCGGTCCCGGCGTTACCTGCCTGTATTCGCAGGTCTGCGTTAAAGGCGCTTCCGGCAGCGGCGCGGATTACCGGGAGCTGAGCGACCTCAACGGCGACGGCGTTGTGGACAACCAGGGCATGAACGCCGAGCATTCCTGGCCGCAGGGCTTTTTCAACGAAGCGTACCCGATGAAGTCCGATCTGCATCACATTTTTCCCACTTTCGTAACACCCAACAGTACCCGCGGCAGTTTCCCGTTCTCAAAGGTGTCCGGGGCTTCTTATTCCACCAACAGCGGCTCACGGCTGGGGGCGGAAGGTTTCGAGCCCGCCGACGCCGCAAAGGGCGATATCGCGAGGGCTATCCTGTATTTTGTCGTACGCTATTACGATGTGAATATCCGTGACGGGGTGAATTATAACGCTTTCTGGACCAGCCGCGTGCCCATGTTCCTGGAATGGGACAGGCAGGATCCGCCGGACGCCGCGGAGAAGCGCCGCAACGATCTTATCTACCAGTACCAGGGCAACCGCAATCCTTTCGTTGACGATACCACCCTGGCCGGGAAGATAGGCCTCAAAGTTTTCCAGGCGCATTAACTTCTTTCCCCCCGCAAAGAGAAAAGCCCCGTATTCCGGGGCTTTTTTTATGCATGGCCTGGCGGCGCTATTGCTTGGCCGGGGTCAGGCGGGCTTTGCCGGCTATGACCGCCAGGTTCAGCCGCACTATGTCGGCGGCGTAATTCCAGGAAAGGGCTTCCAGCTTGTCGCAGGCCTTGTGGTAGCAGGGATTGTGCTCTTCCCAATGCTCGATGGAAAGATAGGTCGGGATGCCGGCCTCCAGGAAAGGGACGTGGTCGCTGCCCCAGGCGGGCATGGCTATGTACGGCTCCAGCTTCGTATAGGTCCGGGCCAGCGCGCCCACCCAGTCGGCGTGGGCGGAAAATTCTTTATTGGTCTCGATCTCGATTATCCCGTCTTTGTTCCAGGAGATCATGTCCATGTTGATGGCCCAGGCGACGCGCGCCAATTCCCCGGAGCCTTTCAGCTTCGCCGCGCAGGCGTAACTGCCGGCCATGCCGTTCTCCTCGCCGTTGGCCGCCACGAAGATGAGGTCGTGGTCGGACCGGTACCCGGAGAGGATGCGCGCCATTTCCAGCACGCCTGCCGCCCCGGAGGCGTTGTCGTCGGCGCCGGCTTTTTCAAATCCCACCGAATCCATGTGGCCTATTACCAGTATGGCTTTGGCCCCGGCCCCGGCGGACTTGCGGCGCGCCACGATATTGCATTCCTTGTCGGCTTTGCGGTCCTTATAACATTGCCGCTCCACCGCGTAGCCCAGCGCCTTGAAAGTGTCCGCTATATAATCCATGGCCAGGCGGTTGCCCGAGGCCGCTGAAACATCCAGCTGGCCGGAGCTGCGTTTGCCGCTCATCGTTATAGCCTCGGCGTAGCCCATCAGCTTCGCGCCGTCCACTTTGGCCGTTATGGCGAGCACCGCGGGCTCGGCGGCTTTCTGCGCGCCTCTGGCCGCGGGGGCATTGTAAATTTCGTCGGGAGAAACTTCGCGCAGTTTAGCGGCCAGGCCGCCGGGCAGTTCGTCCAGGGGGACGGAGAGTTTTACCAGGCGGGTGCGGCCCTCGGAATATGTAACGGCAGAAATTTTAGCGATCTCCTCGAGGAAAACGGGATCGTGGGAGAGCAGCAGGTATGAAGGCCCTCCCGGGGCGGCGGCTTGCGCTCCACGGCCGGCGCAGAGCAACAGCAACGGGAGCAGGGCGGTAAGGCGTGGTGAAAATCTCATAGGTAAATTATAGAGGAAACCAGTTATGCGGTCAAGTGCTATTCGGTCGCTATTCAGTCGGTGTTTTGCCGGCACCGGACGGCCGCGCCGGTCTTTCCCTTCCCTGCTGTTTTCGCTATTTCGGTATGGCTTCCGTCAGGTTCTTCGGGCCCCGGGCGGTTATAAGTATATCGTCCTCTATGCGCACGCCGCCCACCGGCAGCCAGCGCTCCAGCGCCTCCCAGGCGACCGCGTCTTTGAACTGCGCCCTCCGGCCGGCGTCGTCGAGCATGGCAGGCACGAAATACAAGCCGGGTTCGACCGTCATCAGGAACCCGGCCTCCAGCGGCATATCCACCCGCACCCTGGCCCCGCAGCACAGGCGGCCTTCCGGCCGGCCGGGCAGCGTTCCCCCCACATCCCTGACGCGCAGCCCCAGCATATGCCCTACGCCGTGCGGGAAGAACAGCGCAATGGCGCCGGTATCCAGCAGCGAGTCCGTGGAGCCCTTCAGCAAACCCAGGTGCTTCAGGCCTTCGGCCATAACGGCAGCGGCGGCGCGGTGCACGCTGTGCCATTCAGTGCCGGGGCGGCACTGCGCTATGGCGGCCGCCTGAGCGGCCAGCACCAGGTCGTAAACCGCCTGCTGCTCCGGCGTAAAAGAGCTGCTTGCGGGAAAGGTGCGGGTCACGTCGGCGGAGTATTCATGCACCTCGGCGCCGGAGTCCACCAGCACCAGGTCCTTCTCCCCCACTATGCGCGCGCCGGGTTCGAAGTGCAGCACGGCCGAATGGGTGCCGGCTCCCACTATGGTGCCGAAGCTGGTGCCATCGGCTCCGTGCCGGCGCATTTCGGCTTCCAGCTCAACCTGTACCTGCCGCTCGGTGACGCCGGGGCGGATAACTTCGCGAGCCCTGCGGAAACCGGCGGCGGTAGCGGCCGCGGTGGTTTCCACCAACGCAATTTCCGCCGAGTCCTTTATGCGGCGCACGCGGTCCAGTTTCTCCCGTACCGCCGCGGCCAGGGCGGGGTCATTGACGGGCGCGGCCGCCTGCCCGGCGGCTGGGCCGCCCAGCCTCACCACGGGCTTTCCTGAGCGGCTCTTCAGCCAGTCGCCCAGGCCCGCGACGTCTTCCCCTTCCGGCACTTCCGGCACGCCTTCCCACAGCAGTTCGGCCGCGTCGGCCTGCCGCACGAAGTGGGTCCAGCCCTGCCCGGGTTCATAGGCCAGCACGCCGCCGGAGCGCCGTGAGCCGGAGAGCCAGTAATATTCCGGCAGCGGCAGAAAAGGATAAGTCTGGTCCAGGCCGCCGGGCTTGGGCAGCGGCTCGCCGGCGGCGATGAGGACGACGGGGCCGCTGTTGCCCAGGGCTTCAGCCGCGTTCTTCCTGCGCAGTTCGATAACGGGTCGTTCAAAAATAGGCATAGGGTCCCCTCTGTCCGGCGATTTAAGACAATTGTACCGCATGGGGCCGTGCCCGTCAAACTCCGGCCGCCGGGCGCGGCAGGCCCCGGCGCGCCGGAACCTCCGCCCGTTTTGTGTCGCGACGCGTTTAAGGTGTATCATTGTAACCTGCCGCCGCGGGAATATGCGCGGCGCGGCAATGGCTGCGGCCTGGCGGCGGGCGTCTTTAAGGAATAAATAATGAAAATAATATTGTCATCGGCGGTTGTGGGTATGGCGGTTTGCTGCGCGCTGCCGCTCGGCGCGCAGGAAACGGCGACGGCAAAATATAAGGTGAATTTTTACGGCCAGATAAAGAGCGACACCGCCTACGACGTACATGGCGTGGCCGGCGACGATTACGCGCAGTACGTGGCTTCCGAAAAGGATTCAGAGCGGGATTTCCGGTCCAGCGCCCGCGGCACCCGCTTCGGCCTGGATATTACCGACGGGGACAAGGTCTCCGCCAAGATAGAGGCGGATTTTGAGGGACTTAATGAAAATGTCGCAGCCTCCACGCTGGCCGTTACGGCCGGCTCCACCGCGGACCTGCGCATACGCCACGCCTATGTCGCGCTCAAGGCCGGCCGCTTCGAGCTCCTGGCCGGGCAGACCTGGCATCTCCTGCCGCTGGAGTTTACGGGGACCAACAACGAGTTCGCCATGGGCTACAGCGGCGTGCTGTGGTACCGCGCGCCCCAGCTCCGGCTTACCTATAAGGCCGGCGAGAAGGTTACTCTTGCCGCCGCGGCGGTGCGTCCTACGCGCAAGCTGGCCGACGCGGAAGGCACCGCCTCCGGCCTGCCCCAGGCCCAGGTGCAGGCTCAAGTCAGGGTCGGCAAGGCCAGGTTCACGCTGGCCGGCGCCGCCGGCCGGTGGCGCGGCACTTTGGGCGCGGCGGCCGGTAAAAAAAGCGAGGTCCTGGTCGTGGACCTCGGTTATAACATTTCCCTTAATTCCATCTTTACGCTTAACGGCCAGGTCTGGACAGGTCAGAATCTTTATGATTTCCTGGGCGGCATCGGCAATATGGGTTACGGCACCCGTAAGGTTAAAGCTTCCGGCGGTTTCGCCAATATCGGGATCAAGCCCGCCGGGCGTTTCTCCTATAATGTCGCCTACGGTATAGACAACCCGGAAGACTCCAAGCTCGCCAGCGGTTCCAAAGTGAAGAATGCGACGGCGATGGCTAATGCCACCTGCCTGGTGTACGAGAAGGTCAGTGTGACTTTGGAGGCGGCCAGCCAGCGGACCGATTATAAGCGGGCCGGCGGCCCGGACATACGTAGCAACCTGCATTACCAGCTGAGCCTGAAGTTCCCGTTCTAGTAGGCGTCCCGGTAATACAAAGACCCGGCTTGAAGCCGGGTCTTTTACTTTGGCGCTGAGGAAGGGTTATAGCGGAAGGACTTTGCGTCCGTAAACTTCATTCAGGATCTGCGCTATCGCCGCGTAAAAAGCGGAGAGCCCGCAGAATATTCCCTCGTAACCGGCCGGGGTTTTGGAAGTACCGGTGAAGTCCGCGAAGGCCAGCATAAAGAAGAGTATGGTCAGCGACAGGAAAACGGTCTGGAGGGCGCAGTTGAGTTTCAGCGTGCTGTTGTCTCCTGTTGTAAAATAGCGTCAAGATTATAGCAGTTCGGCGGCGTGGCGAGAGTCGGAAAACCCGGAAACTCTGTCTTCGGGGGCTGCCGCAAAAAGGAACGGGGAAGCTTATCGGGCTGGACGGGAAGGGTGTCGCTGCGCTCCACGCGAACCAGGGAAGTCGGTTAGAGTCGAACAGCCCGGAGGGCAAATTTAAAAGCCCCTCTGCAGGGGCTGCTGCAAAAAGGAACGGGGAAGCTTATCGGGCTGGACGGGAAGGGTGTCGCTGCGCTCCACGCGAACCGGGAAGGTGTTCGACCCGATCAGCCCGGCGGCAAATTTAAAAACCCCCTCTGCAGGGGGTTTTTAAATTTGCTCGCCGGGCTGGACTCGAACCAGCAACCCTTCGGTTAACAGCCGAATGCTCCACCATTGAGCTACCGGCGAATGTATATCGCTGAATAATTATATCAAAAAAAGCGGAATAATTCTTCGGTCGGCGTTTTTCTTCCGGTTTTTTATCCGGTTTTTCAGGCCGCTTGTGCCGGCGCGTTTTTTTGTAGAATATCTGCATGGTTAAAAATATCCAAGAGTATTACCAGTGCATACTGGATAATCTTACCGGCGGCCTGGTGAGCGTGGACCTTAAGGGCAAGGTGGTCTACCTTAATCCCATGGCCGGCAAGATCCTGCACCTGGACCCGGAGAACTGCTGCCGGGATATACAATATGATGAGGCTTTCGCGGATTTCCCCGCTCTTAAAGACGTTATCAGGGAAACCATCGAAACCGGGAAATGCGTCCGGCGCGCGGATATTAAAATTATGCATGCCAATACGCCCCTTATCATCGGCTACAGCACCATGCTGGTAAAAAATCATGAAGGGGTGGAGCTGGGAATAACCGTGATCTTCCAGGATATCTCTTTTGTTGATACTAAATAATATGGCTAAAAAAAACGAAAAGCAATTGCAGCCGCCGGCGCCGCCCGCGCAGGAATCTCCGGCAATGCCCGCTCCCGCTCCGGCTGCTGGATCCCGCCCCGTTACGAACGGGCAGATCGCTCTGTTTTGGGGCGTCGTCGTCTTAACCGTGGCTACCGCCTGGGTTCTGGCCCGCCTGCTGCCCGGCACGCCTGAGCGCCTTATCGAGCGCTGGTTGATGCTGCCGTTCGGCCTTTTCCTTGTTGTTTTTCTTTTCCGCCTTAAATAAAAAATGTCCAAATACGTGGATTATTATGCGCTGCTCGGCGTGCCTAAGACGGCGGGCGAAACCGAGATCAAGTCCGCTTACCGCAGGCTGGCCCTTAAATATCATCCGGACCGCAACCAGGGCAATAAATCCATGGAGGGCAAATTCAAAGAAATTAATGAAGCCTACGAAGTTCTGTCCGACAGCAAAAAACGTAAGATGTACGACCAATTGGGCGAGAATTGGCAGGACGAGGGTTACCGCCCCCCGCCGGGTGGAGCCTACCAGCAGCGCCAGTCCCCCCCGGGAGGCTTTCATTACCAGCACCAGGGCGGGCAGGGCGGCGGGTTCCAGCAACATGGCGATTTCAGCGAATTCTTCAAGTCCCTCTTCGGAGAGGGCGGCCAGGCGGGCCAGGGTTTCAACGGCTTCGGCGGTATGGAAGACGCTGCGCCGGAGCGCTCCCAGCTTGATATCGAGGCCGAGCTGCCGCTGTCCATCGAAGACCTTTTCCACGGCGGCAGCAAGCAGCTTTCTTTCACCTACCGCGGCGGCCGCAAAGTGGAAACAAAGAACGTTACCGTCAAGCTTCCCAAAAATCTGCGCGACGGCGCTACGATACGCCTGCGCGGCCAGGGTAAGACCATGGGCGGCCATACCGGGGATCTTTATCTTAAGATCCGCCTGACTCCCGACGAGCGGTTCACTTTAAAGGGCGACGACCTTGAAGTTAAGGTGCCGGTGACGCCCTGGGACGCTGCGCTGGGCGCCGAAGTCTCCGTGGCGGCTCCCGACGGAGCGGTTAAAATAAAGCTGCCGGCAGGCTCCGCTTGCGGACAGCGGCTGCGCCTTGCCGGGCGCGGCTTGCCCCTGGCCGAAGGCCGCGGCGACCTTTACGCTGTTATCTCCATAGAGCTTCCCAAAAAGCTTTCCCCCCGCCAGCTGGACCTGTTCCGCAAGCTCAAAGACATCTCTTAAGCCAGGAGACAAAAAAACAGCCCCGGCGCTCATTATGTGCGCCGGGGCTGTTTTATATGCCGGTCAGTTGAACCGTACGTTCTCGAACTGCGCTTTCACCGCGTCCATCTTTTTCTGGTTCTTCTGCGCCAGGCCGCGCTCATAGGCCTTGCCTATGGGCTGCATGGAGCCGTTGCCTTCTACGTAATAGATGGCTTTTTCCTGCATGTCCTGTACAATGGTGTGGACTTTCCATTTCAGCTGCACCTGCATGGAAGCTACCGGGTCCGCGCTGGACCCGACATTGGCAATTGTGGAGTCCGGCACTTCCGCGGTCAGGTCTACATTGTAGCCCCAGGCGGTATTAACGCTGAGCGGCTCAACGGTAACCCCGGTCAGGAACTTGCCTTTGCCCTGGTAGGAGCCGCTGTGCGTCCAGCGCACCTGGTAGATGACTTTAACGACTTCCATCCCGTAAAGGTTCTTTATAAGGAAGGAGTACTTTTTCGTGGCGGGTTTCGACCAGCCCTGCAGCTGCGTCCAGTGGGTGAGCCCGAACGGGACCGCGTTTGCGTAATTGACGTTTATGTTCACCACCGGCTGGTTCTTGGCGATAAGGGTGAAGATCTTGTCCATCAGGTTCACGATATTGTCCAGCATGCCCACGGCGCCGTTGATATCGTCCACCGGGTTGGTGGGCGGTGTTACCTGTGGGTCGGTCGGCGGCTTGGGCGTTTCGGTAGAGGCCGTCAGTTCTCCGCCCTTGTAATCCGCGTCCGCTATTTCCTCGATCACTACGGAATTATTATCCGCGGTCAGGTATTTCTCATCCAGGTTCGTTGCGGCCGAAACCCGGGTTGCGAATAGCGCCGTGGCTATGGTGGTCATCGCCAGCAGTTTCTTCATTTGTTTTGTCCTCCTTATCAATTGCCTCAAGCTTGCGCTTGCGGGTACTAAAACACTTTGTCGGGGTTGAGGAGCACGGCGGCGACCGGCCGCAGCTCTTCAGGCTTCCCCTTGGTGAAAGGGCTGGCGATCTCCTCAAAAATGCCGTCGCCCTGCACGTAATATACGCTGCTGCCGTCCACTTCCTTTAAGATCGTAGACATCTTCCAGCTGAGCTTCATCTGCAGGGCAGCCACCGGGTCGGCGTCGGTGCCCACATTGGTGACGGTGGAATCCGGCACGGAGGCGGCCATCGTAAAGGTATAGCTCCAGCCCACGTCGGCCACCGTGGGGATCACGGCTACGCCGGTAAGGTACTTGCCCTTGCCTTTATAATTGCCGTTGTAGGAATAGGACACTTTGTATTTGGCGTCTATCATTACCATGCCGAAAAGGTTCTCCGCGTAAAAGCCGTATGAGTAGGTCTTGGGTTTGCTCCACGAGCTGAGCTGCGCCGCCGCCGTTATGCCTTCGGGATAGGCCGTGGCGTATTTGGTCTGGATGTTCACCACCGGCTTATTGGCCTCGACGATCTTCCAGACCTTCTGGGCGATGTTGACTATCGACTCTATCGATACCAGGACGCCGTTGAGGTCGCGGGGCTGTTCCTGGAGTTTTACATAGCCCATGTCTGCTTCCTCTGAAATCCCGAGCAGGGTCACTTTCACCGAAGCCGGGTTTATCGTGAAGTAGCCGGGATATTTCAGCGCCATTTCTTTTTCATAAGTGGCCGGATCTTCGGAGTGCTGGGCCAGGCAGGGCTGGGCGGCGATGAAAAACAGTGAGAAGACCGCGGTGAGGGAACGGGTTAATTTGTTCATGGGTTGATTTTCCTCAAGTCGGTTGTCTGCAACCATATGATAGGTCACACGGCAGGGGATTTTAAAGGCAAAGGGCCCAGCCTTTAAAAGCATTCAGCCTATGCCTCAACAGGCCGTTCGGCCTATAAGCACTTCGTCGGGCTGTATAAAAAAAGAGACGGGAGCTTTTGGCTCCCGTCCCTTTCTTTCCTTATTTACAGCGGTCTCAGGCCGGCACTTTCTCTTCCGCTTTCGGCGCGTCGTAGTTCATCGCCGCCAGCTGCTTGTAGACGCTGATCTTCCACTTGCTCTCCTCTTCGGCAAGCTTCATCAGGCGCTTGGCAACTTCCGGGTTGGACTTGTGCAGCGAGCGGAACCGGTTCTCGCCCATCATGAAGTCGCCAAGCGAGATGGTCGGGGCCGGGCTGTCGATGGTGAGCGGGTTCTTGCCCTGCGCCCTGAGCGCCGGGTTGTACCGGTAGAGGGGCCAGCGGCCCGAGGCCACGGCTTTCTTCTGCTCGTTCATGCCGGCGCTCATCTCTATGCCGTGGGCTATGCAGTGGCTGTAGGCTATCACTATGGAAGGCCCGTCGAAAGCCTCGGCCTCGGCCATGGCTTTTACCGCCTGCAGGTAGTTGGCGCCCAGCGCGATCTGGGCCACGTAGATATTGCCGTAGGTCATGGAGATCATACCCAGGTCCTTCTTGGGCAGCGTCTTGCCGCTGGCGGCGAACTGCGCCACCGCGCCCATCGGGGTGGACTTGGACATCTGGCCGCCGGTGTTGGAATACACTTCGGTGTCCAGCACCATTATGCGCACCTTGCGGCCGGTGGCCAGTACGTGGTCCAGGCCGCCGTAGCCTATGTCGTAGGCCCAGCCGTCGCCGCCCAGTATCCAGACCGACTTCTTTATAAGGTAGTCGGCCAGGGTCTGCAGGCGCGAAGCCTGTTCGCCGCCCAGGGCGGTGAGCGCTTTCTTCAGGTCGGCTATGCGGCCGCGCTGCTGCTCTATTTCCATCCATTCGTTCTGCTTGGCGCCGAGGATGTCGTTGGCGAGGGCCGCCTGCGCTTTGAGCTGCCCGTCTTTCATGGCGGTCAGCAGTTCGCGGGCTTCCTCGGCCATCTTGTCGTAGGCCAGGCGCATGCCCAGGCCGAACTCGGCGTTGTCTTCGAACAGCGAGTTGGACCAGGCCGGGCCCCGTCCGTCTTCGCGGACGCAGTAGGGGGTGGTGGGCAGGTTGCCGCCGTAGATGGACGAGCAGCCGGTGGCGTTGGCCACGGTCAGGTGGTCGCCGAACAGCTGGGTCATCAGCTTGACGTAGGGCGTCTCGCCGCAGCCGCCGCAGGCGCCGGAGAACTCGAACAGCGGGCGCATGAGCTGGCTGCCCTGCACGGTGTTGCGGTTGACCTTGGCCGAGCCGGCGTCCTTGAGGCCCAGGAAGAACTTGAAGTTCTCCCGCTCGGTCTCGCGCAGCGGGAACTGGGGCGCCAGGTTGATGGCTTTGCGGCCGGTTTCCTTGCCCTCTTTCTTTTCCTTGCCGGGGCAGCTGTAGACGCAGGCGCCGCAGCCGGTGCAGTCTTCCACGGCCACCTGGGTGGTGAACTTCAGGCCCTTGAGGGCGGCGCGGCCCTCGACTGATTTGAAGGTCTTGGGGGCTTTCGCCAGTTCGGCGCCGTCGTAGGCCTTGATGCGGATGGCGGCGTGCGGGCAGACCATCGAGCAGAAGCCGCACTGTATGCACAGATCGCTTTGCCAGACGGGGGTTTC
>DAOPZW010000095.1:0-11729 GCA_035353595.1 Elusimicrobiales bacterium
AAACCCTACACAACTCTGCCCTCTAACTGTCTACCCGATGGGGCGCACTCCACAGATCCGTGCCGATTTTGAGGAAAAATTGGCTTCCGCGACTACGCAGGAGCAATGGGCCGCATATATTGCCTCTTATAAATGCAAGAACGGCACAAGACCGCGTAAAATAGCTTACATTGAAGCAAGGGATATCAAATCCGCCCCGGATGGCCGCCGGCCGCAAGTGAGTGGTGAAATATTCGAGGCGCGTAAGAATTCCATGCCAGGTCAGTACATAAAAGACCTGAAAGAGCATCAAGGACAGTTGGTATATAAAAACGAAAAAGGAAAATGGTTGGTAGAACCGGTTTATGTATGGGAATCCATGCGGGTCAAAACGGCAACGGTGCAGGCCAGATATGGCAGTAAAAACGTACTGTTTTTTCGTAGCGGCCAGACCGTGGAAATACAGCGCACTTGCAGAATTCCCAGCGGCAAGTATATTCTGCGGACTATACTCGCAAAAGGTCCGGTTTGGTTGGAGTCTCCAAATGGCAACCCTGTTCCTAGTAAACTGAATATTGGATACCTTATCGAGGAAGGCGGCTTAAGAGTTGTGCCGCAATGAGCTACCACATAATACACGTGCTGGGGCATGGGTCCGTATTAAGCGCGGACCGCGGTTGCCTGGTCTGCCGCGGCGATTCCGGCGAAAAACGCGCCCCGCTCTCCGACATACTGGCGGTAATTGTGGCTGCGCGGGGCGTATCGTTCAGTTCTGACGCAATCTCCAGGATAGTTTCCAATAAAGGTATAGTGCTGCACTGTGATGAAAATTATCGTCCTTGCGGTAAAACCGTTCCGTTGCCGGCTGTGATACATCAGGATATTTTTGCGCGGCAGATATCCTTGCCGCCGGCCACAGCCGACGCTATCTGGATTAAAATTCTGCGGGCTAAAACTCTCAACCAGGCGGCGGTTCTGGATTGTTACCGCGCAAAACACGAATTACACGCGCAGTTGAGCGCGGGAAAACTTGATGAAGGCAATGCCGCCAGGCATTACTGGGGGCGCTATTTTGCCCTTTATGGCCGCCGCGGCCCGGCAACCAGGGAAACGCGAGGGGCGGAGCATCCCGTAAACCAGATGCTTAACTATAGTTACGCCGTTATTTCCGCCATTATCCATCGCAGTATGTTGGCTCATGGGCTTAATCCTGAACTTGGCGTCCACCATCGCTTCCGGTTTAAGGCTGAGCCGCTTCTTTATGACGCCATGGAACCGTTGCGGCCGGTCTGTGATCTGCTGCTCCTTAATTACTTCAGGGCTAACCGGCGCCGCGATATGGGGTTATGGGTAAAGCAGGTTGCGATGGAGTTGTTGGCTTATAAGTTGGAAATGTCAGATGGCAGGAAATTTAAGTTGCTTACCGCCATAGACCGTTACATAGAAAGCCTTGGGCATACTTTCCAGGTTGGTAGTGCCGAGTGTCTGGACTTCCCGCTTATAAAAGCGCCTAATACGTATGGGGAAAGTGAGTAAATACCGGGTGGGCTGGCTGCTTGTCTTGTTTGATCTCCCTGTTACTACCGCCGAAGAGCGGCGTGGGGCTGCGCATTTCAGGAACGAGTTGCTGGATGCCGGTTATCTGATGCTCCAGTATTCGGCTTATGCCAGGTGTTCCGTTACTCTTGAGAAAAAACAGGGGTTGGTCAATGAACTGCGCGGTATGGTGCCTGAATCCGGCACAGTACAATGCTTATTCCTGACGGATGGACAGTGGGGGAATATGCTTACTCTGCACCGCGGCAAAAGAAAATTGCTGCGGGAAATACATAAACAACCACAAATAGATGAGCAACTGCAATTTTGGTAATAAAAAGCCGCGGACTGATCAGGCCCGCGGTTTTTATTTGTAAGGAAAATCCCGTGCGTGCTAGGCAGTGGCCGAAATTTTCTTTATTTTGTTAAGACGCTGAATACAGTATACCTCTTTTGGGGGATTTTGAGGCAGGATTCCTCAATGAAATCCTATTCCGACTAATCCCAAAATTTTGTAGCGTCAAAACCGCGAGAACAACGTGGTCATCTGGGGCGACATTCCGACTAATCCCAAAATTTTGTAGCGTCAAAACAAGTTCCTGGAGCAGCTCGTCACCATCATGATTCCGACTAATCCCAAAATTTTGTAGCGTCAAAACTCGTTCTCTCCTTGGGTTTTGTATTCGTAGATTCCGACTAATCCCAAAATTTTGTAGCGTCAAAACTAGCACCACATACGCACCAACATGGCCTCCATTCCGACTAATCCCAAAATTTTGTAGCGTCAAAACGCATTACCGACATTTTTACCATAACGCGCAATTCCGACTAATCCCAAAATTTTGTAGCGTCAAAACAGCGTTAGCAAGGTCCCCTATCAGGTTGGTATTCCGACTAATCCCAAAATTTTGTAGCGTCAAAACGGAGTCCTCCAGGCGCCGCATAGCGACCCGATTCCGACTAATCCCAAAATTTTGTAGCGTCAAAACCCGTGGTGTTCATGGCCGGCCGGATGGACAATTCCGACTAATCCCAAAATTTTGTAGCGTCAAAACTATCATGATGCCCTCCGTAGCAGGTAACTTATTCCGACTAATCCCAAAATTTTGTAGCGTCAAAACGCGCTCGGGCCACAGCGCCGCGCCTTCCGGATTCCGACTAATCCCAAAATTTTGTAGCGTCAAAACTAGAACCGCTTGCGCGATTTAAACGTACGCATTCCGACTAATCCCAAAATTTTGTAGCGTCAAAACGGGGTCGAACCCTATCTGCTGCAGATCGAAATTCCGACTAATCCTAGAATTTTGTAGCGTCAAAACTGGGGACGGGTCGCACATCACGAACATCGGATTCCGACTAATCCCCAAATTTTGTAACGTCAAAACATGTAATAGTGCTGACTGACACACTATCGATTTCGACTAGCTCCAAATTTTGTGGCGTCAAAATTATACTTGATGCGATTTGGAACGTGTAATTTTCAAAGATCTGTCAGTATCTTACAAATCTTTAGCCAAAAAGTCTTCCACAAGGATTTTTCGTGAGTGGAATAATTAAATTTTGTTCTAAAGCCGGCTATTGTTTTAACTGGCGCAGCAGGGGGGAATTGTACAACGCCACCGGGGTGACTATGGGCTCGGCGGGGTTGAGCTTCCTGCCGGCGGCCACGTAGCGCTTCTCGAAAAGTTCCTGCGCCCTGGGGCCGGCCAGGTTCATGTCCGAGAATTTCTGCGGCGCCGATAAGACCGGGCGGCCGCGCAGCGCGTAGTTGTACGCCTTCCAGACGTATTCGCTGCAGTACATCGCGGCGTCGGACCATTCGAAATAGATATCGTATTTTTTGCCCTTTTCGCCCAGCAGCCATTTCGTCAGCCGGGCCAGGGCTTTCTTGTCCGGGGCCGCGTCCCAGGCCTTGAGGCGCAGCACGCTGTACCCGCCGCCGCGGCTGCGGGCTATGAAATCCGGCAGCGGCGTAAGCGTTACCGTGCGGGCGGCTTCCGCCACCTGCCAGGCCTTGTCCCGGAAAAGGAGCACGCCCACATGGGTCCAGTCCGAGGCCGTGGCTTCTTCTATGGCCGAAGCCTGCGAACTGTTGCTGTGTATGAAAATAATGTCGCCTTCGTGCAGGGCTTCCGCGGCCTGCGCCGGGGCCGGCGCCGGCTCCGCCGCGCATAACCGCGCGGGCGTGAGCAGGGTAAGGAGCAGGAGGGCGGAAAAAATTCTCGTCATTTTATTCCATGAACAGGATAGTGGCCACTATATCCATTTTCCGCTCCGGGCTGGCGGGCGGCAGCAGCGCGCCCAGCAGGTACGAGGTGGGCGAGTAATTGGGCTTCACGGCGCCGGCGAACCCGGCCGCCGTCTGCACGGCCGCCGGCGTGCCGGCCTCGATGCCGGAATAATAATTCTCCAGCGGGGCGAAGAAAGGCGCCAGGCGCTCGGCCACGGCGCGGTGGCCGGGGGACATGCTGTCCAGCGGGCGCTTGGTCTCGAAAACCTCGTGGATCAGCCGTTTTTTTTCGGCCTCGGGCAGGCCCATGCCGGAGATGACGGCCAGCGGTCCGTCGGAAAGGCCCAGCCGCGACGACGGGGCGCCGTGGCTGGCCAAATAATCGCCGGTCATCGGCAGCGGCAGGAAAGGCGGCTGGACGCAGGCCGGCTGGCCGGCGCCGGTGAATTCTTCAGGGCGGGCCGGGTCGCAGTCGCGCAGCGAAAGCAGAGCCCAGACGAATTCGGAGCAGTAGAGGGACAGCTTGGCGGTCTTGTCCGAGCGCAGCGCGATGCGGCCGAGGGTGGCGGCGAACTGCGGGTCGGCAGCGTACTGCGGTTCGAAGTAATTCTGGTTGAAGGAGATCTGGGCGGGGTAGAGGGCGGCGGCGTTCTTGTACAGTTTCTGCGCCCAGCCCAGCAGGTTGGCGCGCTGCGCCTTGGTGAGGCCGCGCGGGCGCACTATGTGCAGGGCCGCGGCTTCGCGGTAATGGGCGGCGCTGACGGAGCCCAGGTATTCTTCGGTCATGGGATTGTCCAGGTTCAGCACCTGGCCGTTCTCTACGAAAGCCAGCCCGGCGTGGCTGACGCCCATCTGCACATTGGGGTACGGGCCCCTGAAGCCCCATTCCGGCCTGAAAGTGAGGATGATGTCGCCGGTCTGCACCAGCCCGCTGGCGGCCAGCCTGGCCGAGAGGCCCTGGCGGTGCGTCACATAGGCGCGCAGCCCCACGGGGTTGGCGGCGTCGGCCGAGCCCGGGTGGCGGAATTCATAAAGCCCGTCGAGGGCGCCGGGCGCCACCGGGTCGGGCGCGTAAGCGCTGGCCGGGAAAGTGTAGAAGACCGGGATATCCAGTTTGGCGGCGATGCGGGCGTTGACTTCTGAATTGTAAACGAAAGCGCCGGCGGCGGCGTACAGCGGCTGCAGCGCCAGGGCGAGCAGCAGTATGAGGTTTTTTATCATCAGGAACAATGTAGCTTTCTTCGGGCCGCGCGCGAGCGGGCCGGAAAGGCAGTTTTCACTTGTTTTTTGGCCCGTCGGGGCCTGGGCCTTTCAGCCTCATCGAAAGAGCGGGCTAGTTGTCGGCCGTGGCTGGTTTATTGCCCTCGGCCAGGGACTTAAAGAAGAGCAGCAAGCCGGTGGCGTTATGCGGACCGTGGACCGGGGAGCCGGCCTCCAGTTCGTGGAACTCGGCGAGGATGAGCCGCCTGAGCAGGTCTTTCGACTCCGGGCTGCCCTCAGGAGCCAACTGCAGCGCTGTCATATGCGGGAACACCCAGTCCGGGTGCGCCTGCAGCGTTTTCTGCAGGAAAGGGTCGCCGAGCGTGAGCCCGCCCGACAGCTGCCTGGAGATCAGGGTGCTGGCCACGCAGTTCTTCTGGTCGTAGCGCTCCGCGCACCGGGCGTCGGCCCGCTCCATCAGCGCTTTATCAACGCCGTCCGCCAGCGAAGACAGCAGTATGCCGTCGTCGCCGCTGCCCGCGGCCGAAGCCAGGCGGGCTTCCAGCTCCGGGGCCAGCCACCCAAGCATTTCCTTCCTTGTAAAAAGTTTTTGCTCATCGGCAAAAGCGACCAGCTTCCTGAGGATGGGCGTCGGCGCCAACTCGGGAAAGGTGCTCAGCAGTTTTCTCAGGAAGAGCAAGTCGCCCTGTGGTATGCCCCCTTCCCCGGCCGCGGCCTGATACAGCCGGACCAGCAGCTGCAGCTGGGTGCTGGTGTTCCCGGCCAGCTTGCTGTTGAATTTTTCAAGGTCGACCGCGGCCTGTCGCGGGTTGGGACGGCTGTTCCACCAGTCCGTCTCCCAGGTCAGGTCGTGCAGGATCAGCCGGGTCACGGCCGCGTCCCGGTCGGCGGCCGCGGCGGCCTCTTCCAGCAGCTGCTTGCGGCGGGCCAGCGGATGCGCAGGTCCGAATACTTCGAAAACCGCGGTCTCGATATTGTGGTGGTCCTCTCCGGAGAGGCCCGACCAGGACGCCACGGCGCCCGCCACGTCCCCGCCAGCCAGCCGGCAATGAGCCCGCAGCGCCTTGGCCACCGTGCGGCCGGGCTCGGCCGCCAGCACCTTGTCCCACAGGGCGCAGGCCTCGGCGTATTTGCCGCCGCGCTGATATTCATAAGCTCCTTCTATGCTGAGCAGCTTGCTGCCAGGCTCTTTTGCGAGAGCCTTCATATGAAGCCTGTAGGAATCTTCAGGCGAAAGCTTGAACAGGATATTGCCGGCCACCAGCAGGCGCACCGGCGGCGCGGAATCTTCAGGCCCTAGCCGGGCCAGTATCGGGGCTGCCGGATCGTCCAGCTGTCCTTGTTTTATCAGCGCCTCGCTGTTTTTTATTGCTTCAGCAAATTCGCCGGAAACCTGCTCTACCTCTTCCAAGCTTACCGGGTCCGGCAACTTTAAAGGCGCGGCGTCGCCCGCGATGTTTACAGGCGCCTGCGCGCCTGAAGGGTTTGCGGCCGCCGCGGCGGAAACTTGTACGGACTTAGCCGGCAGGCCCGGAGGCAGTCCCGGATGCAGGCGCTTCCAGCCGGTGATACCGGCGTATATCACGACCACGAAAATTATGGCCAGCGTCGTGCCGCGCCCCTGCGGCGCTGCAGCGGGCGGCGGAGGAGGAGGGGGCAGCGGAGGAGGCGGCGGCTGGGCTGCCGTTTCGCCCGCGGCGGAAGACGGCAGTTCGTCAGTCATCCTGAACCTCCCCCGGCATGGCCGCGCTTTTCACCGTTTCCATATGGAAACCCAGGAAAAGCAGGCTGCCGCCGATGACCAGCAGGTGGATGAACCAGGCCTCGCCGGTGTTGGCCGCTACGAACTGGAAATAGAAGGTGTAGACATTGATGATCAGGAAAGTCAGGCCGTAGCCCCTCAGGAGGCGCAGCCCGGTTTTAGCGCCGGCCAGCAAAGACGAGACCGAGGCGAGGCCCCACAGGAAAGTGAAGATCAGGCGCTCTCCGCTGGTCCCCTCCCAGCGCACCTCGGCGTTCTCGAAATATCCGAACAAGGAGAGGAACCAAAGCGAAAGGTTCGTCAGCAGCAATCCGTAATGGGCGTAGACGCGGCTGAAGTTGGTCAGGCGGCCGCGCACAATTAAGCCGTGCGCCCAGGCGGCCGCCAGGGTGAGCAGGCCTATACCCAGGAAGCGCACCGGATAGGTCATGCCCAGGTAATAGGCGCCCCAACCTGAGACGTAGCCGGTTTCCGCGCCGAAGAAAAAGAAAAGATCCGCCAGCGCGTACCAGAGCACCAGGCGGTTGCCCAGCGCGTAGGCGAGCAGGAGCAGCAGCGCGGCGTCCATGCCCAAAAGGGCGGGCCAGTTGTCGCTGCCGGTGGAATAATGTCTGGCCATGACCGCGGTCAGACCCTGGAGCGCAAAAGCGCCGGCCAGTTCGCAGATCTCCCCGGGCAGCGGCCGGGAGCGCACGCACCTGAGCTGGCGTCCCTCCAGCAGCAGCGAGACGAAAGCTAATAACAGCGAGAATTCCGCGGCCAGCCACCAGTTGATGCGCTCTTTTAAAAAGCTCCACAGCGCCAGCAGGTGTTCCTGCAGCAGTACGCCGGCGCCGGCGGCGGCCGCAATACCGCCCAGCGCGGCGAATACGGTCACCAGGAAACCCAGGCCGCGCGGCGCCGCCGGGTAGCGGTCTTTAAGCTTCACGGCCTGTTCCCGGGTAAGGACCTCCCTGGCCACCAGTTCGTCCAGCTCCGCATGCACGTCCCTGTGCAGGCTTATCCCGGCGCTCATGCCTGCCTCCGTACGCCCGCCGCATACTTAAGGTAATAGTGCAGCGCCCCGCTGAAAGCCAGCAGGCTGGCGCCTCCGGCGACCAGGAAGGTCCCCACCTGCATGGATTTCCAGAACAGTTCATAATAGCGCGTGAAAATGTTTATGCACAGGAAAGTAATTCCGAACCCGCGCAGCAGGCCGTTCTGCAGGCGGTCGGCGGCCACCAGCTGCGCTATGCAGCCCGCGGTGAAGAAAGCCACCCAGCCCATTGCGTAGTTATTCCCGCCGGACAGGGAGGAAAGGATAAGCAGCGACAGGTTAAAGTATATCAGCCCGACGGTCTGCCAGACCTTGTAAAAACGCCCGGTTTCCGGGTAAAGGTGGATCTCATGATAAACGCCCACGGCCACGGCGGCCAGCGCCGCCGGCCACATAAGGCGCGGATCCTGCACTTCGAAATCATAGGTGGAGCGCCCCAGCATCCCGCCGCAGGAGCCTACCCAGTGGAAAAGGGCCAGCACGGCCAGCAGGAGCAGGTAAATATTGCGGCTCAAATAGGCCAGATAGAAAGCGGCCGGCAGACAGACCAGCATGGTGGTGTTGAGCGCGGCTTTCTCCCTGATGCCCAGGGCTTCACAGAGCATCGCGACCGCTCCGCCGAAGAGACAGACGCCCAGCATGACTATCATTTTGGAGGAAGTGGCGTAGCGCTCCTGCCGGTCCCCGGCGAGCCGGAGCCCCCATTTTACGCCCATATAACCGATAGCGCAGATCACCAGCGCGCCTATAAAGGGAGAGCCGGTCATCGCTGTTATGCCCCCGACTACGCCGAAAAAAGCGAACAGCCCGCCCATGATGCCGATATATTTAATAACGCCGGCGAAGCCGAACTCGGTGAAAGAGTAGCGTTCAAGGAGAGTTACATACGTCCCCCGCTCGATAAGACCGTCCGCCAGCCAGACGGCCGCTTCGCTTTGGAAGAATTCTTTTGTACGCCTGTTCGCCATTCGCCTGCCTTCCTCAATTACCGGGAATTACCGTTGAACCTTTTTTACGGGGCAAAGACCCGCTCTTTCACCGCCCCGACATCTGCCTTTTGTATCAGCTCCGGGATGTTTTTATATACAGCGTGATACCCGTAGCCGCCGCGGGTCAGCTCCTCTATCGCGGCCTCCTTCGACCAGCCCTGGAACACTATGCGGTACATGGCGCTCACGGCGCCGGTGCGGTCGGAGCCGTGCCAGCAGTGTATCAGCACCGGCCCTTCGGAGTTCTTTATCAGCCGCAGCGCCTCCACCACCTGCGTAATGTTGATCTTGCCCGCGTCCATCGCCACCCTGTGGAGCTTGAGGCCGGACCCCTTGGCGGGTTTGTCGGTATGATAGTCGCGCAGGTTCAGGATGTTCTTTACCCCGAACTCCTCCAGTTCCCGGAAACCTTTCTCGTCCGGCTGGGCCGAGCGGCAGACTTTTTCGTCAAGCTTATAAAAGTTTTTCAGGTGCCTGGAAGGCACCGGCACGGCCCATTGCGCCGGGCGCTGCTGCGCCGCGGCCGTCCCCGTGCTTTTTGCGGTTTGCTCGCCGCAGTAGCCCGCCGGGTTTTTTTGCCGGTATTTAGCCAGCTCCGCCGCGGCCCGCAGTTTTTCGCTGTCCGACAGCGGCTTATAACCGCGCCCTAAAGGCCAGCCGTAACCCCAGCGGTACCACATAATGGAAACGGGAGAGCCGCCCGCCCGCACGCCCAGGCGCATGCCTTCCGCCAGCTGCTTGTTGCCGGTGCGCTCCAGCACGCAGTCGCGCAGGTCGTCGTCGGCTTTTTCCCGGTCCTGGGCCGTGCCGCCCTGCCAGTAGGCCACGTCATGCGTAAGGCAGCAGCCGCACCAGAGGTTTCGCCCGGTAATTGTGCCGTCGGGGAAGAGGCTGCACCCGTCGCTGGAAAAAGGGCGCAGGTCCCGGGCCGCCGCAGCGGCGTTGCCGCAGGCGAGAGCGAGCAGGCTGACAGCGAAGAGGTGGACAAAGAAAACCCGGCCGCGCCAGGTATTGCGCCCTTTTGTCGTCTTAAACTGTACACTTTGCATATTGAATCCATCCTGCCGCGGCTTTGACTTGCCTATGGGATAGTAAGTCGTTTTGCCTTTGCGAGAATCCCGCCTGAATTTAATGAAAGCTTTACCCGCTATCCCCGTTTAATCTTAACAATTTCCCTGACTTTCTTCTACTGCAGGGCTGCGTCGGACAGGAGGCGGCTTCTCGGGAGAGAAGTTCGCGGCTGCTTTATCTGAGCGCGGGCAGCGGGAGAACCGACGCTCAGCGGAGCGCCGCAATAAAGCCCGGGGCCCGGCGCCGGGCAACCGGGGCAGCCTGTTTTTTCGCGATCCTTAGAAGGTTTTTCAGATCCTTGCGCGGAGCGCCGGGAAATAGAAGGGTTTTGTGACGAAATCTATGGCTGCGAAGAGCAGGGCGTCTTTTACCGCATACTTCGCAGCCGCCCTGAAGAGCATCAGAAGAGCGGCTGCGTTATGCGGCGCGGGGCCCTGCGCCTGCCTGCGGCTAGTTCTTGGGGGTTACGTTCTTGAAGTAGTAGGAATACACCTCGTGCCTGGTCTCTGTGGCTTTCTCCAGCACGGTCATGCGCTCCACGATATACCCCCCGGCGACGCGTTCCTCTATCATGACCCGGGAGCCGGCGTCCTCGTAAAAGCCCTTGGCGCCGGGGAATTTCAGCATGAACACGCGCTCGCGGCTATTGATCATATACCTGACGCGCAGCACCTGGTCGTAAGGGAGCTTGTCGAAGAAGGCGGGGTCGCTCTCGTTCATTACTATGGCCATCGGCACGCTCTCCTGCTGGAAAAGCGGGCCGCCGGTGTTGTCGGCGGCGGGCGCTTTCCAGAAGGCCAGCAGCGCGCCGGTGAAAGTTTTCCTGACCGCGTCGTAGGAGCGGCCGGAATGCCAGCCTGAGAGTTCCTTCTCCAGGGCGGGAATGCCTTCCTCGAACAGGTTCTTCAGTTTTTCCTGCGGATCGGCGGCGGCTGCAAGCCGCGCGCTATAGCTTTTGTCGCCGGCCTCCTGCACCGCTTTCGGGGCCGGGACGGCGGGCACGACCAGACCGGAGTTGCTGACGTCAATAACCGGGTTGAAGGCCTGGGCTCCGGCAAGCTGGGCGAAGAGAGAGAGGACGGCGAGCGTATTGATCAGTCTGTTCATTGGGGTCTCCTTTACTGGCTATGCGGCTGCTGTGCTTCCTGAACATAGTTTATCATCCGCGGCCTGCACGCGTAAGAAGCTTAAGTCCGGCTTCCCGCCGGCGTTCGGCCTAATCCGGCAGGCTACCTGAATGCATGCATTTGGTAATCATCCCCGCTGACGGACGCCGTCCTGACGGGGAGCGCAGCCGGCGTTTCCACGGGAAAGAAGGACGCTTAGCTCAGGCTGCTTTTCTCCGGCTCCGCAAAAGAGCCTGTTGACCTGCTTAAGGAAGCGGGCGTGGAGATGACCGCCCCGGCCCCGTTCAAAGCCGCGATGAAGGGAATGAACAGCATCAGGGATGAGCTGGAAAAACTGTTGTAAGAACAAAAGAGCGGGCATGAAACCGCCGGACAAGCACGGTCCCGCTGCGGCCCCTGCGCAACCGCCCGTAGGCTAATTCTTATGCGCGGCAAGATCCCCGAAAATTTGAGAGACCTGCCCCGCTTGTTGTATTATAAATAAGATGCCGTCCGGCGGCGCCGGTCTGCGGGAATTTCAGACAGCGGGAACCGGCGCTCTTCACTGCGACCTGACATGAAAAACGAGAAATTCTATATCATCGGCGGGGGACTTGCCTCCCTGGCCAGCGCGGCGTACCTGGTCAGGCACGGGGGGATCCCGGGGGAGCAGTTGACCGTTCTCGAGGAGAACGGAATGACCGGGGGAAGCCTGGACGCCGGCCGCATCGCCGCGGGCGACGGCTATGTGATGCGGGGCTACAGGATGCTTGAGGGTGAAGTATATTCCTGCCTGTTC